>CAYNKY010000105.1:0-5889 GCA_964397895.1 uncultured Prochlorococcus sp. | reverse complement strand
TTCAAAATTAAACCATTTTGAGTTATGAGTCAGAAGGTGTTTTGTGTAGTTAGTGTTCAGATTTAATTATCAAAATACACTAAACTCACAAAATACTTTCTATCCAATTCCTCTTAAAAATCCAAATGTCATTCAAGACTTGCTTCATTTGACATGACAAATATGAATATATTTAATTGCAATTTGTCGTCAAAAAAAATAGAGCTGAGAAATTCTCAACTCTAATAAACAATGACTTAGTTATTGTTCATAACATCTTTCAAGATAAGAGGTAATTGATTTCTGATATTCTTTAAGTTCATCAATCAATCCTTTGAATTCTCTTAATAATTCTATGATGTTCTCATTATTTCTTTTAGATAAATCTTTAGAAATATGTTCGAAATGCCTCAAGTATTCTTCTTGATTTTTATTAATTTTCAGAATGACATTTTCTACTTTTAATGAAAACCTCTCCAGATGTTGAAATAAATAATCATTTCTATTCATTCTAGTTTTTCTCCTCCTGAATTATTTCAAATACTCTTCTCATAAAAGGATTCCCCTTTGTAAGTTTCTTTATAGTCATCCCCTGAGCTTTCCCGTTTCCTATCCTAAAGTTATCTTGGACCTTTTCTAAAAAATTTTTAGTTGCCTCTAATTTTTCAATTATTGTATTTATCTCTTTAATAGCTAATGAAAAATTCTCTGTAACTCTTTTGTAATTTACCTCAAAAGTTTTTTTAAAGGTTTCAAGATTTTCTTCAAAATTTATAAGATCCACATTTTGTGATCTAGCAATTTGAAGCTCACGTTTCTCCTCTAAGGTTTTCATACCAAAATTATTTATAAGAGAAAGCATTGGTCTAAAAAATGTAGGTCTACAAACATACATATTTGGATACCCAATAACTTCAACAATCCCTCTGTTATAAAATTCATTATTAGGTTCGCAAGTGGTTACGAGAATTGCATAATTACATTCTTTCTCGTTACGATCTTTATTTAATTTTTTAAAAAATTCAGAAATTGATTGTTTTTTTGAGGTTTTATCATTTTCACTTTCGTTCTTACATTCAATCATTGCTGAGACGAATTCAATCCCATCTTCTGAAATATTTCTAAAGATAAAATCTCCCATAGTACCAAGCTTGGCTTTTGTATCTTTTTTAAAGATTGCATTGCGATAAGCATCAGCTCTTACTGATTCAAATTCTATTTCAACATGCTGCTCCAAGGTCTCACCAACCATTTTGGTAGAACGCTTTGATTGCATATTTTTAATTCTTTCAATTTCTCCAGTTAAATCATTGACTACAAGAACATGATTATCTTTTAGATTTTTAATTTTTAAAGAATGTTCCTTGCTTTGTGCTTCAAGATCTGAACTAATAGTTTTATTTTTTAAATTCAATTCATTAATTTTCTCTTGCATCGTTGTCTTCTGTTTTTCTAATGCAAGCTCATGTGAAATACCAAGTTGACTTATTAATGCCTCTTGAGAGGATTTTGCTCTCGCTAAATCGTTAGACAGTTTCTCAATTTGGCTATCTTTTTCTGAAGTAGCATTTTGAATAATTATTTTTTCTTGTTCTTTTGCTAATTCTTTCTCTAATTCCAGTGACTCTATTTTCTTTTCTCCAGCAATAATAAGTTCTTGCATTTCGTTTTTTGTTTGTTCTTTTGCAAGGTTGATTGCATTTTCTTTTTCTACATTTGCTATATCCTTGAACTTTTTTACGGCTTGCTCAATTTCACTATCTTTAACTTGAGAACGAATATAAGCATAATCACTCTCATTAAGATTGAATGAAGCATTGCAACTAGGGCAAGAGATGTTTTTTGAATTTGTCATGATAAAATAAATTTGTTAGATGTACAATCTCTAATCTCTTAAACATCAACTCTGCCAGGAGCTGATGTTTTTTTATTTGAGAAAAGATAAGAGGTCTAAAAATATGACCTCCTTAGAAAAATAGGTCATATTCTTGTGCATGTCAAGTGATCAAACTCATTTATTAGGTGATTTTCTCTAGACACCCATATATTTAGATGTTATATTAGGTCCATAATGAGGACTTTATGGAAAATTCAAGGGAAATTGCAGAAAATAAACTTCGAATAGAGAGTTACGAAAAGTATATTGAGGCTGCTAAAAATGAAATATTTGAATTAGAGCATGAAATCGCTGAGATAGATGTTGAAATTGCTGTTACACCACGAGAAACTAAAGATAAAATTACTGCTTTAAAGGAGGAACTTTCACAACTTTATGCAGAACTTTCAAGTGTTACTGAAGATAAATCTGGAAGTGTTGAGGAAAAATCTAAGGCTATTAATGAAGAAATTAATAACAGGGAGACTAAAAAGAATTTAATTGAAGATCAGGAAGAAAAAAGAATTATTCTTTTAGAAAGTAAAAAAGAGCGACTAGAAGAGAAGTTAAATAATCAAAAGGATAAAATTGGGAATTTAACTTCTAAAATAAGCAAATTATCTAAAATCAATTTTGAATTGTTGGATAATCCTTCGCATCAAATAAAAGTAACTTTAAGTTATGAAGAAAATTTATTATTAGAAGAATTGGTAAAAAAGCATGGTTCTAATAAATCATCTGTAATTAGGAATATGATAAAAGAATTTAGTAGTACGACAAAAGAGAGAGATGCTTTAAGTATGAAACTAGAAAAATTTGTAACTGAGAAAAGACTTGAATTTCAAATACAAGAAAATGAGAAGTTTGCGGCATTGAAATCAATGCAAGATAAATTAGAAGCCCAAAGAAAAGAATTTCAAATGGAATTTAAATTTTTAAATCTTCAAAAATCTCAAATGAAAACAATTGAACAATTAGATAGGCAGGCTGAGATCCAGCTGGCTGATATCCAAACAAAGATTGATGGATTGATGGAACAAATAATAAAAGTTAATAAAAATGGAAAAATTCTAGATCAAGAAGTTTTTGAAAATGATTCATTTTTTGCCACAGAGTATTTTGAGCCAAAAGATTTCAATGATCTGCCAGTTATAATTAGATCTTTAAAAGAAGAGAATGCGGTTATTGTAAATTTAGATCGTGTTGCAGAAAAAGATAGAAAGCGGTTTGTTGACCTAATATTTGGTGCAGTAGTAGGAATTGGTGGTTCAATTAAAAAAATAGACGGTAAGGTTCTGTTCCTTTCTCCTGAAAGTCATAGATTTATTGAGCAAAAAAATAACGAGATTATAAAAATCGATGATAAAGAAACTAAAAATTTTCTAAAGGATTTGGATTTAAATTAAAAATTCATATTCGAGTTTTGACGGTATTTTGACTGCTATTACTGACGTCAGATTTTACTTCAAAAAATAGGCAGGCTGGAAAAACTATATATGAGTTGGATTATTAGAGTCGTGGTTACAGGAGTCGAACTTGGGACCAAGTGTACTCAAAGTACCAAGTCAAAATAAGGTATATCTTGAGCTTTTAGTCATAGCATGAGTAGTAGCACCCTATTAGTGTCTTGTATTGTTCGTATATGTTCACTAGAGATTCACTTTTCCCTACATTGCCTCCAATTTAAGAAATATTTAGGAATCTACTCATTAACTAATATTAAAAATTAATGTCAACTTTCAAAGATAGAAAAGGTCAAAGATTTGGGAAATTAAAAGTTATAAAAAGAGGACTTAATGGTAAATCAAGTAATGGAAGATCTTATATCAGGTGGTGGTGTGTTTGTGATTGTGGCTTTAAATGTATTCTTGTTGATGCATCATTAATAACAAGACAAAAAAGTTGTGGTTGTTTATCAAGACTTGATAATTTAAAAGGTAAAAAATTTGGTGAATTAACGGTTATTGAAAGAGGAGAAGATAGTAAAGGCAAAAAAACAAGTCAATGGTGGTGTATATGTTCATGTAATGAACATAAAAAAATTCTAATCAGAAGTGGAAGTTTGAAAAGAGGAATGACTTCTTGTGGTTGTAAAAGAATTGAAGATTTAAGTGGAAAAAAATTTAATAGGTGGAATGTTGTAAGGAGAGGCCCCAATCTTGTTTATAAAAATTCAACTGCTGCCCGTTGGTGGTGTATGTGTGAATGTGGTAATCCTCAGGAAAGATTAGTAAGAGGAACAGATTTGAAAAAAGGAAGAAGCAAAAGTTGTGGATGTTTATTAAAAGACTTAGATAAATCTAAAAGCGAGTTGGGAAATATGTATGAGAAACTAACAGTGATTGAAAGAGGTCCAAATTCATTTAGAGGGAGTGCAAAATGGTGGTGTAGATGTGAGTGCGGAAATCTTAAATTAATTCTTGGAGCTAGTCTTAGACAAGGCTTAACTAAAAGTTGCGGTTGTGCTCAAAAAGAAATTTTAAAGAATCATTATTTATCTCCAGAGAACCTTGCAAAAAGAAGAACTAATCATCTCAAGAAAGTTGATAAATTTAAAAGAGTTGAACTTATAGGTGAATATAAAAGAGATAATATCAAAACAGAATATAAATGCTTATTACATCAAGAAATTCATCTGGCTTATCCAACTAATGTTGCAAGGGGATTCGGATTGAAATGCTGCCAATTAATTGCGGTTAAAGAATCTAGTGAAAAAAAGAAATCAGATGCCGAAGAGAGGTATATAAATTTTATTCAAGGTAAATTTAAATTAATTGAAGATTATCAAGGGAAAGAAATACAAATCCTTCATTTCTGTCTAAAACACAAGGAGCTTCATTTAGCTTCTCCGTCACAAATAAATCACGGTAGTGGGCTTAAATGTTGCGGCCGTGAAAAATTAAAAATAAAAGCTAGAGAAAAGTCCGAAAATGCATCAAGACTATATGATTCTAAAATTGCAAAATTTGGAAAGCTAAAAAGAATTGGAAAATACATAAGGAGTGATGTTGCGATAATGCACGAGTGCTTAGTTCATAGTGAAAGACATACAACATCTCCAGATAGTGCAATACAAGGAGGAGGCTTGAAATGTTGTTTTATAGCTGGTCGCAACGATGTAAATCAAAAAAAATCAGACCAATTTTTAAATAAATTAATTATTTGTTGCCAACAAAAAAATTCAAAAGTAACCTTTATCGACGGGTATACAACAAGCAATAAACCAGCAAATTTTTATTGCAATATTCACAATAAATACTTACAAGGTTATCCCCAAAATGTTTTAAAAGGCTCTGGCCTAGGTTGTTGTAGAAGAGGCGGTGTAGATACTCTTGATCAAGCGATTGATGGAGAGATTTGGAATCAAGATGAAGAAACATGGGTATATATTTACGAGTTAGAAAATCATGCAGAATTTTTAAAATTTGGAATATCTAATGATCCTGAAGAACGATCAGCTGATGAAGAATATGGAGAAGAAGTCTGCTTATGGTTAATGAGCAAAAGATTAGACGCTTTTCTTATTGAAGAGGCAATATTTCATCAAACTGCTATTTTTCAAGAATATCCTGCAGCTCTTAGCAAATGGACAGGTTATACAGAAATTAGAAAATGTACTAAAGAAGATTTGACACAATTAACTCAATCTTTAATAGATCATTTTTATGACGTGGGTAGGTGGCAATTTGTTCTTGATGAAATACCTTTGAGTTTATCGCAAGAAACAAAGGTAAAACAATTAAAAATGGGTTTAAAAAATTAGGTGCTTTTTATAAACTAATTTATAGAATATCTTGTGAATTAATTTTATCTTTTAATTTTTTTAATTGTTCTTCAAGCATCTCAGGTAAATAATATATGCCTTCTTTTCCACATTTTTCACGCAAACAATATTAGTTTTCCTTGCACCAAATCGGGTTAAAAGGATTCGAAATAATTCATCTTCCTAATAGGATTACTTGGTCTCCATTGCAAGATCCCTTTTAGATATTGATCTAAAGGTTTATATCCTTTTGGATGTAGATCGAGATATT
>CAYNKY010000104.1:0-5972 GCA_964397895.1 uncultured Prochlorococcus sp. | reverse complement strand
CCTTCTGTTATTTCTGTCAATAATGATCTTAGTTTGTTCATTATTGGTTTTTCACCATTTAATAATGTAGATTCAATTTGTTTTATTGGAGTAATTTTTGCAGCGGTACCAGTTAGGAATACTTCATCTGAAATAAGTAATTCAGTTTTATCAACAGCTCTTTCTATCACATTAATACCTAAAGACTTAGCCAATTCAATTACACTTGAACGAGTAATACCTTCTAAAATATCTTGGTCAACACTAGGAGTGATAAGTTCACCATTCCTTACAATAAATAAATTCATACCGCTTGCTTCACTAACCTTTCCACTTGAATTAAGAAGTAAAGCTTCATCAAAACCTGATAGACTTGCCTCCGTTTTAGCTAATGAACTTGTAATATATGCTCCACTTATCTTTCCTCTTAAAGGTAAAGATCTATCTTCCTGTCTTGTCCAGCTACTCATTCTACAAGTTACGCCATCTGGAGAAAGGTAATCTCCAAGTTCTATACAATAAATAAAGAAATTTGTCTCAATATTATGTAGTCTAGGAGCAATTCCTAAATCACTTGTATATACAAATGGTCTTATATAGATTGGTTTTGTCGGTTTATTTTTTTTTATTATCTTTACTAATGCATCATAAATAAATTCTTCACTAATATCCGTTAGAAGAAATCGGGCACTTTGACATAATCTTTTGATATGTTTTTCAGTTCTAAATAAAAGAAATTCATCTTTATCTGTAGGGTTAGGTATAGCCCTCATGCCGCCAAAGGCAGCCGTTCCATAATGTAAAGCATGAGTTGCTATAGAAATTTTGGCTTCAGAGAAAGGTATACATTCACCGTCAAACCATGCATATGGAAGGAATTGATGCATTTTAAAAAAATAAAAATGAGTTAAAATTTTATTATCTACTTAACTATTGTAAACCTAATTCATATTTGTTTATGCATAGGATATTAAATATTGCTGGAAATCATAATAATAATAATGATTTAATTGAACAGCCTCCAGCTGGTGTTGTTTACATTACTAGTGTAAAAGCTGATTTAAATCTACTAGCCAATTTAGTAAATAAAGACATTGGAGACATACGAAATAACTTAAGAGCTTTACATATTTCACTTTTAGAAAGTCATTCACAGATAGACCACTATATAGAGAAAACAATTAATTATTCAAAGGTTGTTGTAGTAAGATTATTTGGAGATAAAGGGAAATGGGGTTATGGGATAGAACAGTTAAGAATATGGCAAATGAAATCTAAAAAGGTACTTATTATATTATCTGGAACCAAAGAACAGGATATAGAATTAAATGAATTAAGTAGTATTGATAGTAAATTAGCACAAAAATTATCACTATTATTAAGAGCTGGAGGAAGTGAAAATTACTTAAATTTTCTTCACTGTATAAATTGTATTTATAATGATAGAAATGTACCAAAAAAATTTATAAACGAAGTTTACTATCCTGATCCATATCTTTATGATTGGAGAGAGGAAATTGGTGATAAAGTAGGCATTATTTCTTATAAATCTTTATATTTAGCAAATGAAACAGATCTTACAGATAATTTAAATAAAAGCTTAAGGAATATAAAAATTAGTCCTAAAACAATTTTTGTTTCTACTTTAAAAGATATAGATATTCAAAAACAATTAATACACATATTTAAAAAAGAAAAAATTAAATTAATTATTACTACCACCTCATTTGATTCTTGTATTAATTCAAAAGGAAGTAAATATTCAAATATCAATTTTTTCGAAGAATTAAATGTTCCTGTATTACAAATTTTGACTTCTAATATAAACAAAATTTCTTGGGAAGAATCAATATTTGGCTTGAATTCTCTAGATTTATTAATGCAAATAATAATTCCTGAATTTGACGGAAGGATAATATCTATTCCATGCGCATTTAAAGAAATAATATCTGTTGATAATAATATATGCTGTGAGTTAACTAAATATAAATACCATAAAGAAGGACTATCATGGCTTATTAAATTTGTTGAGAATTATATTAAACTCAATAAACTAAATAATTTTGAAAAGAGAATTGTCTTGGTTTTATCAAATTATCCAATTAAGAATGGGAGGATAGGCAATGGTGTTGGTTTAAATACTCCTAAATCAATAATAAATATTTTAAAGTGGCTAAAAAATGAAGGTTATGATACTGGTGATACAAAAATACCTAACGATACATCTGAATTGATGTCCTTACTTATTAAGGGAAGAACAAATAGTCCAGATTCATTTAATAACAAACCTCTAGATTTCTTGACATTAAATGATTATCAAATTTACTGGGAGAAAATACCAATTCAAGCTAAAAATAAAATACTAAATAGATGGAATATCCCTTCTATGGCAGAAGACCTTGAAAATCAAGGCTACTCTATTAATGGGATAAAATTTGGAAAAATATGCTTATTAATTCAACCTCAAAGGGGATATGATCCATATAGTAATAAAGATATTCATTCTCCTGACTTACCACCTCCCCACAGGTATTTGGCGCAATATTATTGGATAATAAATAAATTTAAAGCTAATGCGATATGTCACATTGGAAAACATGGCACATTAGAGTGGTTACCTGGTAAATCAATTGGATTAAGCAATAATTGCTTCCCACAATTGATATGCCCACCGATTCCTATAATTTATCCTTTTATTGTCAATGATCCAGGTGAGGCTTCACAGGCCAAAAGAAGAACTCATTCCACTATTATTGATCATCTCACTCCGCCTTTAGATAGAGCAGATCTTTATGGATATTTATCAAACTTAGAAATACTTATAGATGAATACTATGAGGCAAAGTTACTTGATTCAAAAAGAATAAATGTAATAGAAAAATCTATATTTGATTTAATTAAAAATAATTTAAAAAATACATTCGATATTCATAATAAATTTAATATTGAAGAAATAGATTCTTATCTTTGTGAATTAAAGGAATCTCAAATTAGAGTTGGCTTGCATACATTTGGAGAAAGAATAGATTATTTAAATGAAATTAATTTAATATTGTGTATTGCCAAAGTTCCAACCAGCAAACGAGTTGGTATAACACAATTTATAGCAAATATATTAAAATTAGATTTAGATCCTTGGACAAGTGATTATGATAAAAAACTAACAAATAATGATTTAAAGATCCTAAATTATTTTTCTAATAAAAATATTTTAAATTTTCGAAATGCATTAGATTATTTAGAGGAACAATCTAAATATATAATTTATTATTTCTTTTATAAAGAAAATAATTATATCTATGAAATTGAGAAATTTAAGAATGAAAATCTTTTAAAAAGAATAATTATTGAATTATATGGAAGTGATTTTATTAATATTATTAATAAAGAAATATATATTCCGATTATTCAATCTCCTAATTTGGAAAGACATTCATTTATTAGAGCCTTAAATGGAGAATTTATTAAAAGTGGTCCCTCAGGAGCACCTACTAGAGGCAAAATAGAAGTTATACCAACCGGTAAAAATTTTTATTCTGTAGATACACGAAATCTTCCCACTGAATCTGCTTGGATAGTTGGTCGAAAATCCGCAATACAAATTTTAGATTTATACAAACTTGATAATGGAGAAGATCTTAAAAAAATAGCTATTTCATTATGGGCTACATCTACTATGAGAAATGGGGGGGAAGATATTTGTCAAATACTTTATTTAATGGGAATTCAGCCCATTTGGGATTCAGCTACTAGGAGAATAATCGATTTAGACATTCTTCCAATTAATATTTTAGACAGGCCGAGAGTTGATGTGACAGTAAGAATATCAGGTATGTTCAGAGATGCATTCCCTCAACTAATAGAAATTTTATCAACAGCTATTAAATTAATTTCAATTTTAGATGAAGATTATGAATATAATCAATTAGCCCGTGATTATAAAAATAAAAAATCTATTAGTAGAATTTTTGGATCAGCTCCAGGATCTTATGGTGCTGGACTTCAGGAGCTAATATCTAATTCAAGCTGGAGTGATATCAATGACCTAGGTGATGCCTACTTATCATGGAGCTGTTGGATTTATGATGAAAGAGATAATATTAAATACGGTAAAAAAGAACTAGAGAAAGAATTGAAAAAAACACAGCTAGTTGTTCATAATCAAGATAATAAAGAACATGATATTTTAGATTCAGATGATTATTATCAATTTCAAGGAGGATTATCCTCTGCTATAAAAAAACTAACTGGAAAATTTCCTGAACTCTATCATGGTGATCTTTCAAAATTTGGACATTCAAAAATAAAAAAACTAAGTTTCGAAATCAATAAAGTTATTCAATCAAGAGTTTTAAATCCAAAATGGATAGATGGAATGCTAAATAACGGTTATAAAGGTGCTTTTGAATTTTCAGCTACTCTCGATTATTTATATGCATATGATGCTACAACTAATTTAGTTACTGATAGTGCATATCAATCAATCTATGATTCATGGTTAGGTGATGAAAAAATAATAAATTTTTTAGAAGAAAAAAATCCATGGGCTCTTAAAGATATTACGGAAAGATTTCTTGAAATTATTAATAGAGGGATGTGGAATGCTAATTCAAAGGAGATATTAAATAATCTAAAAAATATATTAATAAAAATAGAATCAAAAATTGAAAAAAATAATTTTTAATTTACCTTCCTAATAGTGAGTATCCATGACTATCAGTTCCGCATGTTTTTAACATTCCTAACTCATCCGTTAATTTATCTATTTCTTCGCAGATAAATGGACTTGGTGACCATTTTTCTTTTAAAGAGTAGTCATACCAAACTTCAATTCCATCAATACCATTCAAATAAGATTCATTAATTAATATGTTAAATGGTAATCTATATCTGGCTGGGTGAGCTAAAAAAGATAAACCGCCTGCTTCTCTAATTGCCTTAGATACTGATTTAATATTTAAATCAATACCAATAGGTGACTCAGATTTTGTATAGGGCAAAAGATATTTACTTTGTAAATCCACTCCTAAGCCTAAAACATGAACTAAGCAACCTTTAAGCAAGCAATTAATCTCAATTCCTGAGATTAAATTAAATGAATTTTTTGAGTATCTTTCTAAAAGATTATTGTTAATTATATATTTATGAGCATTCAAAGTATGATGATCAGTTATTGATAAATAACTTATCTTATTATTGTATGCCTGATCTAGTAATTGATCTGGATTTAAACTACCATCACTAAATGTTGTATGACAATGAAAATTGATATAGTTTGGGCAACTATCCTTCTTAATATTTGACGTTAACTCAATTAATTCACTTCTATTCATATTCCATTTAAAAGTTTTTAATAGTATTTGCCAATTTATCTACTCTTTTCCAATCAGTTAACTCATAAGATTTTGATGTATCTTTTGGTCCATTTGTAATAACCATAATAAATAGAATAGCTAACTTGTTTAAAAAATCTAGATTTGGATAATCTAATTTCCCAGCAAATACTTCACTTATAGAAGGTTCCCAATCAACCTTTTTTAAAAATTTAATTACATATGGATTTGTATCAGCAGTGCTTTTTTCTGGTTTTCTTGCTGTTAAATTAAGGGAAAAAAAGACTGTCTTTTTTTTATTTAATATTGATTTATTTTTTTCTATAAATTTATATACATTTTTTCTATGATAACCGTACCTTACACTAGCACCAATAACTATTTCATCAAATTCTGAGATATTAAAAGTATTTGATTCTTCAATAGATGAAATTTTTAAAAGCTTTCTTCTTAATAATTTATCTGATAAATATTGACAAATATTCTTTGTATGTCCATCAACAGTAGAATATAAGATTAATAGTTTTGACTTTTTCCAGAACACTTTTTTAATGATTAAGACTAAAAATATATTAGTAATAAAAATTGAATCTATGCAAATTATCAACTTCTATGAATAATCTCATTTGCTATGTATTTATATCAATAAAGTTTTAAATT
>CAYNKY010000103.1:0-6183 GCA_964397895.1 uncultured Prochlorococcus sp. | reverse complement strand
AAGATATTTAAAAATGCAAGCAATATTGCCTTATATATGCATATTAAATTATTACGGACAAATTTATAATGGATATCTTTTGTCTTTAATTAGATAACCTTAGGAAGTACTCATCAGGCTTTAAGAGCTACATCTTGAAAGAAATATGTTGATAATAACTACCCTAGCAATTTTTTTAAAGAAACAAATTATGTATCAAGAGGAAGAATCGTATATATAAATTCCGAACAAATAACTTTTTTAAAAATTGATATCTAAAATTTTTAACAAATTTATTTCTGGTATAAAAACCATAAAAAGAGATGGCCTTCTACCGATTTGAATATCTTTATTAAAAGATTCTCAAAAAATAATTCTTTCAAATGCAACACATAGCAGAATACTTGGAAAATATTGGTATGGCAGTCCATCAAGAGTAAAAATATGGTGGCCTAAATAAAATGGAGTTAAAAAATTAATTCTTTAAATTAAATAATTTATTTTTTGAAGATTTTTTTTTATTTATATCAATTTCATTATCTGGGCAATATATTTTGTCACATTCGTTAGAACATCCTCCATTATTTCCATGCGCATATAAAGGGATCGAAAATAATAAAAAAAAGAAAGTAAGTAAAATCCTCATTCCTAATAGATGTAGTAAAACATTCCTTAATATTTAAAATATAGCATTTAATTACAACAGTATATGATTTACATTGAGAAGATGATAAAGTTATGAAAACCGTTCTTAAAACTATTATTATAACTATATCAAAAACTGTAATCTTTTTCTATCAGATAGATTATAATACTTGGATTATTAAAAAATAATTAATGTAGCGAATACTAAGATAATTCTTATCAAATAATTAGTTATATTATGCTAATAAAAAGTAAAGTGTTTGATAGACATTATATTCCTAGAAATATAAATATAGATTTACTAAATGTTTAAGATCTTACTATTATTGGTTTAATTGAGCGAGAAATTTTTTTTACATTAAACTATAGTATGCAAAAAAGTATTTTTGATCTTCAAAGGAAATAAATTAAAAACCCAACTCATTATTTAAGTTATGCTTATCGAGGGAAATCTATAGATTTGACTTTTTATAATGTATTTACAAAAATCCGAATTGATTCTTAATGAGATAATTGCAACTCGCAATTTTGAATAAATAATTTGAAATTTTATATTTAAAATTATATAAATTTATTTATAGATAAAATAATAAAAAACATTTAATCTCATCAAAAAAATGATAGATATTAAAAGAAATAGTAAAAAAGAACCTGTAAAAGCAACTGGACTAAGAACAAAAAAATCTTCCTGCTATGAACCAAATCAATTAGAAGATTTCAAAATAAGCAGAGGTAAATTTACCAATTTCCTAACATGCGAAAGATGTTTTTATCTTGATCGTGTGAAAGGATTAGACGCTCCAGGAACTCCTGGTTGGAGTCTAAATGAAACTACTGATGCACTATTAAAAAAAGAATTTGACTTTTGCAGGGAGATGCAAATACCACATAGATTATTTATCTCAAATCAATTAAATCACTTAGTACCATTTGATCATCCAGAAATTGATGCTTGGCGAGATTCTCTTCATAGAGGATTAAAGCATAGATATAAAAAAACAAATATCATCCTTACAGGAGGAGTAGATGATATATGGTTTGATAAAATTTCTAAGAATTTAATTATCGTTGATTATAAATCTCAAGCTAAATTTGGCAATTTAGACAAAGTAGATTATTTAGAAGATCCTTATCATCATAATTATAAAATACAAATAGATTTCTATGCTTATATTTTGCAAAATATGGGATTTGATATTAATAAAAAAGCTTATTTCTTAGTTTGTAATGCTAAAAGAGATAGTAATGAATTTAATAAAAAAATGGCTTTCGACGAATATTTAGTACCCTATAATTGGGATGCTAATTGGATTGAGAAAGAAATTGATAAAATGATACAAGTTTTAAATAATAATAATATTCCTGAATCAAATTCATCTTGTAAAAACTGTGCTTATTCAGAACAATATGCAAAAACAATATATAAAGAGTTAGATAATAAAAATGAAGAATTACAGGGAAGTTTATTTTAATAAATCATACAAATACTATTCCTAAAATTTATAATTTTAATAACATTTAAGTTGTTTATTCAAGATATAAAATATATCCTAATAAT
Organism: uncultured Prochlorococcus sp.; assembly: GCA_964397895.1. Taxonomy (GTDB): domain Bacteria; phylum Cyanobacteriota; class Cyanobacteriia; order PCC-6307; family Cyanobiaceae; genus Prochlorococcus_A. The sequence goes on along the minus strand of CAYNKY010000103.1, from coordinate 4,001 downwards.
GTAGTATTTATATAGTTTATATCAATTTCAAAAACTGATGCATAGTCAACATACTTATAATTTTATTAATAGAACACACCTTAAAAATAAAAAAAATGAGCGTACCTATTAGTAATCAAACTGTCTTAATAACAGGGGGAGGAAGAGGATTAGGGTCTGAGATAGCAAAATCTTTCTATAGAGAAGGGGCAAAAGTCATAATAAATTATAGAAATTCATATCAAAGTGCAAAACAGTTATCTGAATTTTTAGGAGAAAATTGTCTCATATTAAAAGGAGATATTAGGAAAGAAACAGATGTTATAAATATGTTAGGAGAACTATCTAATAAGAGAATTCAAGTGAATACTATTATCCATAATGCCATCAATGATTACAGCTTTAACGGAGATGATAGAAAGAAAATTAATGAAATTGAATGGAATGATTTTCAAAACCAAATAGAAACGACGCAAAAAGGATTTTTAAATTTAATTAATGTATTTACCCCAAATATGAAAGAAAATTTATTTGGAAGAATAATAACAATTGGAACTAATTTATTCCAAAATCCTGTAGTCCCTTATCATGACTATACTGCTGCGAAGGGAGGATTGCTTTCACTAACAAGGACAGCCGCTATTGATTTGGGACAATTTAATATCACGGTAAATATGGTCTCAGGAGGATTATTAAAGGTAACAGATGCTAGCAAAAGTACCCCAGACAATGTTTTTGAATACATAGCAAATATTACGCCTTTAAGAAAAGTTACTACAATTGAAGATTTTGCTGATTCTACATTATTTTTTGCATCACCTTGGTCAAGAGCCATAACTGGTCAAAATTTAATTGTGGATGGAGGTTTAGTGTTAAATTAATTTAATATGTAAGAATTAATCATTCAGAAATAATTTATTCAATAATTTAAAATTTCTATTAATAATAGAAGAAAACTTTAATATCTCAATAAAGAACACTCAGAATAATATAAAAATTTCTTTTGAAATAATTTAACCATTATGGTTATAAAGATATTTAGATTAGTGGCAGATGTATATTTAACAGACTATAGGGATATTAATTTTATTCTAATAAAACCAATTTTTTTTGCTAACTTACATTGATTCGCAAATTATTATTTTAAAATTAAAAAATAAATTTCATAATATAGTTTAAATATAGTTACTTAGAATTTTACATATTCTTTAATATACGATGATAATTAACAATATTAATTCAAAAAGAAAGTTAACTATATTTGGCCATGGGTGGGAAATAGGAAAAATATCGCTTGCATATATATGTAGACATTCATGCACTAGCGCAATTTTAGATGAAGTAGATTTTGAATGGGAAGAAGAAAATTTAAGATTTTATAATTCATATTTAAGTTTTTCAAATTCTTTGATTTTTATTTTAAAAAATCTAGATACTAATCAAGAAGAAAAATATGAATTTAAAAATCTTAAAAAGCTTGGTATATATAAGGGCGAATTAAATCCTGAGGATCTAATATTAACAAATTCTTTTTTAAGAGTTCCAAAAAGTAAACCAATTAATCATATAGAACATGAGAATGAAGACTATTTTCTTGATTGTCAAATCAGCTGGGATGGAATATACGGGGAAATAATATTCGACAAAGGCAAGTTATTCGAATTTGAAAAAATTAAAATATCAGTTGATAAATTAGACGTAGGATATGAATTTTATGAATGGGTTTGCAAAATTAAGTATGATGGCAATAATTTTAATATTGGGAAAAAAGTAAATAGAAAAAAAACGACCAAATTAAATGTGTATTAGATATCAATTAAATAAGTTGCTAATTAAATCATAATTACTTAATTAATATTTTTAATCATAGAGAGAAACTAACTCATATTTAAACGACTAGACAAAAATGCTATTAATGAGAAGCTATGTATGAATAAGTATCGCAATGCAAAAAGCAAAATTATCTAAGCACTATTTTTTGCTAAGCAGCATAAAAAATGACTTTTCTTTAATTGTAATAATTATAGTTTTAATCACTAAAAATTTTTAAATTTTCAATAATATGTGCCAATTTAATTACCTCACTCCTAATATTGCTTTTCAAATTAATTCAAGTAATATTTATTTGTGTGTAGGAGTGGTTTTATTATTACAGTGGAAACAAGGAAACACTGTATAAAGTAAAATCAAGAAAAAGACCTCTTTTAAAAGGGGTCTTTTTTTTATAAAGCTATTCTTTCAAAAATACTTAGTTTTAAATAAACCAAGAACATTAAAAATGGAAAATGATCTCGATATTTATTATGCAGCAGGAAATGCTAATACTCAAAGACAGGAAAGTGAATTAGCGAAAATTATCAAAAAAAGGAATGCTGCTGGATGGACATTGATCTCAACAAGTACAGCAATTGTAGATACAAAAAACCAATTTTCAAATCTTTATTTATTTTGGGAAAAGAAGTAGTTATTTATACTGCAGTAATTATATAATTTTGCGATTATATCATTTAAGTTAGAATACATCTCACACATTAATTTCTGATAAATAAAGCCTCGAGTGACAATATTAAGGTGGGGTTTAATTGCAATTAGGCTCTTTCGAGGGGGTCTCGCATTAAATAGTTAAGTAATATTTAACTGCAACCTTTCGAAGAATAAGTAATTAACATAAATTGTATGAGTGTAAAAAATAGTTTTAGTGAATCAGTGGATAAAAGGATACACTTTATTCAATAAGACTTATAATCCCATCAATTCCAAGGGTTCTTTTTTAAGAAAAATTATCTTTATATTTAAAATTTCTACTGAAAAAAAAAGTATTAAAAATATAATTAATATCATCCCAGCATTAAAAATATTTTTTTTACAACATAAAAATGTTAAATCTGCATTTTCTGAAATGATATACATTTTGATTCCCCTCAAATCAGAGGCAAATCATTAGACAAAAAACTCAAATAAAATAAATAAAGTCTGCTGAACTTGTGATTGAAATCCTAGTACGAAGTCAGAGGATATTCCTAATGATCTCTGCTAAATACTTGTCAAGCTATATTTAGTAATACTTTTAAGATCATACTAACTTCTACTAACTATTTTTAATTTCATCATAAAATTTTGATTAATCATGAAATCAAATCTTTTTTATTAGATTAGTTTAAAATAAAGAAACAAGTGATTTTACCATCTCCTCAAATAGCAATTGCATTATTACTAATCAGTATTGGAGTAGTAGTAACCTTTGATATAAGATTTGATCCATTAAAAGATAAAAAGTGAAATAAATAATTACTAAAATGCAAAAAATAAAAGTTCATATTTTACCCCATTTAGGATTTAAATTTTTTAAAAAATGGTATTTATTACATCCTCTATAATTTTTAGCAACTTAATATTAAAATTCACAGAGGGATTATTACTTGAGCAAAAAAACTTTATAAATATTAAAGAAAATAGAGAGACAATATTAGTATTTATCTAGGAGATCCTCTCAAACTCACTACTCCTTTCGCCATGTTTAATAGAAAATTGAACGAGATGGATTTGATTTGGCATGCAATGAACTTAAAAGAAAAACTTGCTAATGAAAGATTGCATGATGAATATAGGAAAATATTCAAATATGATCGCTATATTATTTATTCTGACAAAGAAAAGCCGACTATAAGTATTCTAGATTTTTAATTTGCTCGAAAGATTTTTCGTTATAGAAGAAAATTATTTTATATAGGAAATTGACTTTATATCTTTAATATTGACTGCATCTGATGAATTTTTAGTTGCAATAATATATGCCATACACTTCGTTTTATTTCCATAAGAATGACCCATACTTTTTGTTATTCGACCCTTATCTCTAATATTTATAATTCCTTCATTTAAATATTGTTCTTCAGTTAGATCAATAACATAATTTCTACATTTCGATTCTAACCACCAGTGATAATCTCTCTTTTTTTTATCAAAAGGACATAAGACTTTATATAAATCAAAATTTTTATGGAAGAATCTATGCAAAACTC
>CAYNKY010000102.1:0-6309 GCA_964397895.1 uncultured Prochlorococcus sp. | reverse complement strand
TTGACCATCAAGTTTCAGATGATCGTTCCCAAACAGGAACATTTTTAATTGGACCTTTAGAAAGAGGTCAAGCCACTACTCTAGGTAATTCTTTAAGGAGAGTCTTAATGGGTGGTCTAGAAGGTAGTGCTGTAACAGCAGTAAGGATTGCAGGCGTTAATCATGAATATGCTACAGTCCCAGGAGTAAGAGAAGACGTTTTAGATATTTTGTTGAATTGCAAACAGCTTTCAATTAATAGTGCGAGTAATGAAGTTGAGATTGGAAGATTAGTTGCTACTGGTCCTATGGAGGTCAAGGCAAATGACATTCAATTCTCATCACAAGTTGAAGTAGTTGATGGAGAAAAGCCGATCGCAACAATTCAAGAGGGTCATAATCTTGAGTTAGAAATTCATGTTGAAAGAGGAACTGGATATAGGCCAGTTGATAGAAGAAATGAGGAAACTACTTCAATTGATCTTTTGCAGATAGATGCAGTGTTTATGCCTGTTAAAAGAGTTAACTTTACAATTGATGAAACTGCAGTTGCTGAAGGTGGAACTGGAAGAGAAAGATTAAAGATGGAAGTTGTCACTGATGGATCAACAAGCCCAGATGATGCTATTGCTGAGGCAGCTAATCAATTAATTGAACTTTTTCAACCATTAGCCACTGTAACTATGGTTGAAGAAATACCAGAAGAGCCAGAGCCTTCTCCAGAAGCTCAAATTCCTTTAGAGGAACTAAATTTGTCCGTTAGGGCTTATAATTGTCTTAAAAGAGCTCAGGTCAATTCAGTCTCTGATTTGATGGGTTTTAGTTACGAAGATCTTCTGGAAATTAAAAACTTTGGATCAAAGTCAGCAGATGAGGTGATTGAAGCTCTTGAAAGAATTGGAATTTCTATTCCACAAAGTCGGACTTCTGTTTAATTATTAATGAAATCATGAGACATCAATTAAGAGTTCCCCTTTTAAGTAAACCGGCCGATCAAAGAAAAGCTCTTTTGAGAGGCTTAACCACCCAACTTATTAGAGAGGGAAGAGTAACAACAACTAAGGCCAGAGCTAAAGCTCTTAGAAATGAGGCTGAAAGAATGATAACTTTAGCTAAAGAAGGTACATTATCTTCAAGACGTAGAGCCTTAGGATATATTTATGATAAAAAATTAGTTCATTCATTATTTGAAAAGGCAAAGGAGAGGTACGGAGATAGAGATGGTGGTTATACAAGAATAGTGAGAACTGTCCCTAGGAAAGGCGATAATGCTCAAATGGCAATCATTGAGTTAGTTTAGAACTATATTCCATTTGAAAAAAGTTGCGCTAATTATTCAATATGATGGTTCAAATTTTTCTGGTTGGCAAAGACAAAAGAAGAGTATTACAGTTCAAGAAATATTAGAAGATTCCCTTTTTAAATTATCTTCAAATAAGATAAAAACCTTTGCTGCTGGGAGAACGGATGCAGGTGTTCATGCTTCAGGGCAAGTTGTTCATTTTGAAACTAATTTTGTTATTCCTGAAGATAGATGGGCAGGTGCATTAAATGGCAAGTTACCAGAAAACATTAAAGTTCTGGAATCTGTTTCAGTTCCTCGTGAATGGCATGCATGCTATTCAGCAATATATCGTCACTATAGATATGTGATCAATAACAGTAAAATGCAAAATATTTTTCTAAGGAATTGGTCTTGGCATAGATATCAAAAGAATCTGGACGAAAAAGCTATGAGGAAGGCGCTTAAAGGTTTAATAGGTGAACATGACTTTTTTGCTTTCCAAAAAAGTGGTAGTAATAGATCTACTTCAATAACAACCGTTAAGGATGTACAAATAATGAGGTCAGGGGATTTAATTTTTTTTGATATTAAAGCGACTGGATTTTTATATGGAATGGTGCGTTCTATTGTTGGACAGCTAGTTCTTGTGGGAGAACATAAAATATCTCCAGAAATTTTCTATTCAAGGTGGTTTAATAAAAAGAAAGAGGACGTTTTGGAATCTGCGCCAGCAAAAGGATTATGCTTTATTAATGCAATTTACAAAGAAAATATTTTTAAAAAAATACGAAGGCATGATCTGTTCCCAAAATTCATAATAAATGGTTATTCATAATTTAAAATCAGGAATTGTTTAAACTTCCTTTATGATGTAAAATTAAAGTTTGATTTAGATTTAAAGAAAGTCTTAAATGAATAAAACGACTACTCCATCTTTAACAACTATAAAAAGGGATTGGTTCTTAGTTGATGCTGATGGAAAGACTTTAGGAAGACTTGCAACTGAAATAGCAAATATTCTTAGAGGAAAGAATAAACCTACCTTCACCCCTCATTTAGATACAGGTGATTTTGTGATTGTTGTAAACGCAGAAAAAATCGAAGTGTCAGGCAAGAAGGCTTCTCAAAAAATGTATCGTAGGCATTCTGGACGCCCTGGAGGTATGAAGATTGAAAAATTTGAAAATCTAAAAGAAAGAATTCCTGAAAGGATTATAGAGCAAGCTGTTAAGGGGATGTTACCACATAATTCATTGGGGAGGCAGCAATTTAGGAAATTAAAAGTTTATAAAGGTTCAGAACATCCTCATACTGCACAAAATCCTGTATTATTAAATAATTAAAAATATATTATGAGTAATTCACTTAAAAACAAACCGGTATATTGGGGAACAGGTAGAAGAAAAACTTCTGTTGCAAGAGTTAGGTTAATTCCAGGAAATGGTCAAATAAAAATTAATGGGAGAGCTGGTGATGATTATTTAAATTACAATCCATTGCACATTAACTCTGTGAAAGCTCCATTGCAAACACTTGGTTTAGAAAATGCATATGATATATATGTCAATGTTTATGGTGGAGGGTTGACTGGTCAAGCCGGAGCTATTAAACAAGGAGCCGCTAGAGCTCTTTGTGAGTTATCACTTGATAATAGAAAACCCCTTAAAACTGAAGGTCACCTCAGCAGAGATCCTAGAGCTAAAGAAAGAAGGAAATATGGTCTTAAGAAGGCCAGGAAAGCTCCTCAATACTCTAAACGCTAAACTATTATGCCTAAATCTGAAATTCATCCTAAATGGTATCCTGATGCAAAAGTTATTTGTAATGGGGAAGTTGTTATGACTACAGGCTCCACTCAACCTGAACTCCATGTTGATGTTTGGAGTGGTAATCATCCTTTTTTCACTGGGACTCAGAAAATTCTTGATACTGAAGGTAGAGTTGATAGATTTATGAAAAAATATGGTATGGGGTCTACTAATTCTTCTGATGAGAAAAAAAAAGATAAGAAATAATATAAATTTTTAAATTGTATATTTTAGTTTAAATTGGAATACTCAATATTAATTTCAAGGTTGAAAACCGCTGCTGAGAGTTTTTATAATCTAGAGGTTCAGTTAGCTGATCCTGATATATCTAGTAATCCTAAAAAACTTGAGTTAATTGCAAAAGATAGAGCCAAACTTGAGCCTTTAGTTAATAATTTTCAAATTCTATTAAAGATTGAGGAAGAAATAAAAGAGTCAAAAAATCTTTTAAAGGAAACTAAAGGAGATAAGGATATGGAAACCTTAATTAATGAGGAATTAATTAACTTACAGAATACTAAGGAAGCTTTAATTGAGAAATTAAAGATTTCTCTTTTGCCAAAGGATCCAAGAGATGATAGAAGCGTAATGTTAGAAATAAGGGCAGGTGCTGGAGGTAATGAAGCTTGTATTTGGGCTGGAGATCTAGCAAGAATGTATGAAAGATATGGGCAAAAAGTTGGTTGGTCAGTAAAGCCAATAAGTGCATCAGAATCTGATATGGGAGGTTTTAAAGAATTGGTTATTTCTGTAAAAGGTGATTCGGTTTATAGCCAATTAAAATTTGAAGCAGGTGTTCATAGAGTACAGAGGGTTCCTGCAACAGAGTCTCAAGGAAGAGTACATACCTCTACAGCGACAGTTGCTGTAATGCCTGAAGTTGATCCTGTTGAGGTAAATATAGATCCTTCTGATATTGAAGTTGGTACAGCCAGATCAGGCGGAGCTGGAGGTCAAAATGTTAATAAAGTTGAAACTGCCATTGATTTACTTCATAAACCTACAGGAATAAGAGTTTTCTGTACACAGGAAAGATCACAATTACAAAATCGTGAACGAGCTATGGAAATCTTACGAGCAAAATTGTATGAGATTCAAATAGAAGAAGCTAACAAAAAGGAAAGATCAGAGCGTCTTATGCAAGTAGGAACTGGTGATAGAAGTGAAAAAATTAGGACTTATAACTATAAAGATAATAGAACTACTGATCATAGATTAGGATCTAATTTCTCATTAGAAATGGTTCTTTCTGGTCAATTAGATGAATTAATTAATGCATGTATTGCGCAAGAACAAAAAATGCAAATGGAAAAATTTGGTAATATTGAAGATTGATTTAATATTATGATTAGCTAGGCAACCATCCCTATTACATATTTACTCCATTCCTTGTGTTTCCCAGAGTCAATGTGCTTAGTCGCTTCAAAATTTAAATTGCTTAGAGGTTTATAAGGCTTTCTATTTAATGGCATATTCGCTTCGTCTGGAGTCTGATTCCCTTTTTGCACATTACAGCGTAAGCAAGCAGTAGTAACATTTTCCCATCTATCTAATCCTCCTCTGCTTCGAGGAAAAACATGGTCTATCGACAAATCTCCCCCTTTATGACTGCAATACTGGCAAGTGTTATTGTCTCTTAGGAAAATATTTTTTCTTGTCAGTGAAACCTCTTTGTATGGAACTTTTACATAGTAACGAAGTCTTATGACTGTAGGTAATTTTTTTCCGCAGTGAATAGTGTGATTATTATCTTCTTCTAGACTCTCTGCTTTACCTTTTAACATCAAAATCACAGCTCTTTTCCATGTAGTGATATTTAAAGGTTCATAAGAAGCGTTTAAAACGAGAGTCTGGCCCATGCCAATATCCCAATTATATGTCATGCTAACTGTATATTTATATAAGCGCATGTAAAGTGCTAACTTTTGAATGCAAATTGTATTAAAAGATTCTAAAAATGATAAGAAAATCCTCTCAGATCCTTTAACTTGTCTTGACCCAACTCAAAGATCTTGGATTGAAGTAAGTGGTAAGGCTATTGAAAATAATGTTCGAGAAATAAAATCATTTTTGAGTAAAGATTGTAAATTTATGGCAGTAGTGAAAGCCGATGGATATGGCCATGACGCTAAATTTATTTCCGACAATGCTATAAAAGGAGGAGCTGATCAACTCGGGGTTGCTACTTTACAAGAAGGCCTTTTATTGCGTTCTCAAGGTATTGGAGTACCAATTCTTGTCCTAGGTAATTTGTATTGTAAAGGGGATTTAATAAGTTGCTTTAAAAACGATTTAATGCCAACTATAAGTGATATTCGCGCATGTATAGCTTGTAATGATATCGGTAAAGAATTCCATAAGCAATTCTTAGTGCACTTAAAAGTTGATACAGGAATGTCTAGATTAGGGTTTGAACCAAAACGTTTTATAGATTCCTTTAAAAAGATTTTATCTTTTGAAAATATAAAATTAGATGGTATCTATAGTCATCTGGCTTCTGCTGATGACATGAATGCACATGATGATAATAGTTTTGCAAACACTCAAAGAAAAAAATTTTTAAAAGTTTTATCTGATGTAAAAATTGAAGAACAGCCTAGTATAAAAATTCATTTGGCTAATTCAGCTGCAACACTTCTTGGTAGTCAGTATCATTTTGATATGGTCAGGGTGGGGTTGTCTATGTATGGGTATAATCCATTAAAAATAAATACAATGTTAAATCTTAAACCTGCTCTTTTTCTGAAATCAAAAGTTAGTTTTATTAGAGAAATTAATGCGAATATAGGAGTAAGTTATGGACAAAAATTTATTAGTGATAGAAAAACAAAGTTAGCAGTTATTAGTATTGGTTATGCAGATGGAATCTGTAGAAAGTTATCTAATAAGATTTCATTAATTCATAAGGGCAGCTTATATCCTCAAGTTGGTGCGATTACAATGGATCAATTAATTATCGATGTAACTGATTCGCATGAAGTTAAAATTGGGGATACTGTTACTCTTTTAGGCTTTGAGAATGATATTGTTCTCTCTCCACTGGACTGGGCTGATAAAGCTTCAACTATTCCATGGGAAATTCTTTGTGCTTTTAAAAACAGATTGCCTCGTGTCAAAAGAGAATAGACATTTCGATTAAATAAAAAATTTTGAAGAATGTCATGAAAGTTGATAACCTATATATATTGGAGAGGTGGCTGAGTGGTTGAAAGCGGCTCCCTGCTAAGGAGTTACAGG
>CAYNKY010000101.1:0-6355 GCA_964397895.1 uncultured Prochlorococcus sp. | reverse complement strand
TCCTTTATCAAAATTCTCAAGTCCATTAAATGTTCTAATTAAAGTACTTTTCCCTGAGCCAGATGGTCCCATAATTACAAGAACTTGTCCTTGATTGACATTTAAAGATACATTATCAAGTGCTAACAATCCTTTTGTATAGGATTTCGTTATGTTTTGGGCTTTAATAATTGTTTTCATAGGTTATTTTTAAAAAATTTCTTTACTCGTTTTCATTCTTCGTTCAATACTTCTTGAAATATAAGCCATAGTAGTACAACCTAACCAATAAACGACTGCCAACCAAATATAAACTTCCATATATTGACCAATAAATTTTGGATTTGCGAGTAAACTTCTTCCTATACCTAACAATTCTACTAAACCTAAAATCGCCATTAATGATGTATTTTGAAAAAGCCCTATGCATTGATTAGTAAGAGCAGGAAGTGCTATACGCAGAGATTGGGGTACTAATATTAATCTAATAATTTGTATTTGATTGAGTCCTAAACTATTTGCTGCTTCAATTTGCGTTTTGGGTATTGATTGTAAACCGCATCTAATATCTTCTGCTATGTAAGCAGACACAAATAATGTAAATGCAAAAATAGCTCTCCACACACGGTCAAATGTAATTCCTATTGGAAGAAATAAAGGTATCAATAATTGTCCAAAAAAAAGAACTGCTATCAAAGGTATGGCTCTCATCGTATCAATATAAAGAGAACTTATCTTTTTAACTAAAAGTAATTTACTTTTTCTGCAAAAAGCTAAAATTATTCCAATTGGTAAAGATAATAAGGAACTACAAATAGTTAGTAAAATCGTCAATATTAATCCTCCTATATTTCTACTCATAACAGGAGTAAGACCTCCTCCCCCATAAAGCAAATATATGCCAAGTGGAATAGTACTTATCCAGCCATATAAAAGATTCTTTTGAACCAATTTACAATCAGCGCCAAAAAGTGTAATTAGAGTTAGGAATAAAAGAGAAAATAGCCATAAAGTTGGTCTCCAATATTGTTGCTTTGGGAAACTTCCAAATGTAAATAGATAAAGATTAGAAGTTATTACATCCCAATTTGCTTCCAAGAGAAGCCATGCTATGGCTTGAAAAAAAAATAAAAAAATAATTATAAATAATAAAAAAATAAAAAGATTTAATAAAAAATTTGTAAATAAATATCTTCTTGCGTTTAATTTTAATCTTCTAAAATTATTTAAATAGAAATTTCTCATTCAAATATGTTTTTAATTATGTGAAAATCTTTTATTTATAATTTCCATAAAATTGCTAATAAGTAAATTTAATAAAAGAAAACTTGCCATCAAAATTATAAAACACTCAATTGCCCTTCCAGTTTGAGTAATAATAGTATCATTTATTGCATATATATCAGAATATCCAACCGCAATAGCAAGGGTACTATTCTTTGCTAGGTTAAGATATTGACTTGTGAGTCCAGGGATAATTGCAGGCATTGCTTGAGGGATTATTATTCCAAAGAAACCTTTATTCTCTGAAAGACCTAAACTTCTAAAAGCTTCCCATTGTCCTTTAGGGACTGAGAGAATACCACCACGAATTACTTCTGCAATAAAGGCACTTGAAAATATGCTTAATCCAAGCATTAAGGATGAAAATTCAGATGTTAAAGAAAGTCCAAGAAAATATATTCCTTGATTTGAGATTGTCAATATATTTTCTATATTAATAAAAAAATCATTCTTTAAACCTAAAAATCCTATAAAGTACCAAAACATAAGTTGAAGGAGAAGAGGAGTTTGTCTTATGGTTGTTATATATAATCCTGATAATCTCCTTAGAAATATATTTCTATTTGTTCTTGCAAATCCAATTATTGAACCTAAGATTGTTGCAATAGATAATGATGAGAATATTACTTTAATGCTATTTAACCATCCAATAAATAATGCCCATGCATAACTGTCTGATGGCTCGTATTTTAAGGAATATTCTGCTAGTGCAAAACTAGCTGGTTTAAATAACCATGAAAAATTAAAATTCAAACCTATTCTTGTTAGATTAATTATTAGATTGTTAACTATTATCCCTACAAAAATAATAAATATAAAAAAAATAATTATTTGTAAAAATAAATCTTTTCTTATTTTCATTTAATAAATTGAATCTGGCTGATTAGTTAAATGGAGGAGATATAAGTAAACCACCATTTTTATAAATTTTATTTAACCCCCTTGGGATTGGTACTTCACTATTTAATCCCAAGTGCCTTTCATAAATTTCTCCATAGTTACCTGTTGCTCTGATAACCTTTACTACAAAGTCATTTCTTAAACCAATCTTATTCCCTAAACCTCCGTCAATCCCTAGAAATCTTCTTAAAGGTTTTAAGTTAGGATTGTTTTTTGCTAGTTCTAATTTCTTATTTATATTCTGTTTTGTTATTCCTTTCTCTTCTGCCGATATTAGAGCAAATACTACCCATCGCATAGCATCAGAAAGTTTTTGATCTGTTCCATTTGAAGCAGGAGCCAATGGTTCTTTACTCAATATCTCATCAAGAATCAAATGATTATTTGGTTTCTTGAATCCTGATCTTGCAGCTGCTAATTGCGATCTATCGGATGTCATCGCTGAACATCGACCTTGAAGATATCCTGCGACTACTTGATTTAAATCCTGATACTTTATAGGAGTATAAGGAATAAATGCGCTTTCAAAAGCATCATTAATATTCTGTTCTGTAGTCGTTCCAGAACCAACACAAATTGATTTATTTTTGAGGTCTTCTATATTTTTTATTCCACTATCCTTTTTAACCATCAGTCCTTGACCATCATGAAAAACTACCGGACCAAATGTTAATCCATTGCCTCCAATAGAATCTCTACTTAGAGTAAAAGTCGTATTCCTTGAGAGAAGATCTATATCTCCTGTTTTGATAGCAGTAAATCTCTCTGCGGCTGTAAGAGGACGATATTGAATTCTATTAGGGTTATCAATTATTGCGGCAGCAAATGCTTTGCAAATATCTACATCTATCCCCTTATAATTTCCATCTGTGTCAAGAAAACTAAATCCTGGAATTTTTCCACTTACACCGCAAATTAATTCGTTTCGACTCTTTATCAAATCAAGGCGCGAAACATTTTTTTGACTATTGCTGACGCAACTTGTGAGTAATAAGCTAAGCAAAGAAATTCCAAATAACAAAAAACGCATAAAATTTCATTGATTTATATTATTATCTTCCCCAAATATTTATGTTTTTAAGATAATTAAAGAAAATCTTTTAATTTATTTAATTGAATGTTGCCAATTTACTAATAAAAAAAACAAATTTCTAGAAATTTTAATAATAAAAGATGAAAATTTATAAATACTTTTACAAATTAACTAATAGATAATTACTTTTAATTGGTTTTCGCGAGATAATTAACTTTTTGGTAAAGTTAACTAATGGAAATTAATAAAGATAAAGTTTTAATCACCGGGGCTTCTGGATATATTGCACTTCATTGTATTAGTGAACTACTTAAAAATGATTATATTGTGAAAGGCTCTTTAAGAGATTTAAAAAGAGAAGTAGAAGTTCGAAAATCACTAAATCTCGATCTTGATGACAATCGTCTGGAATTTTGTTATTTAGATTTACTTCGTGACGAAGGTTGGGAAGATGCCACCTCTGATTGTGATTATCTATTGCATGTTGCGTCCCCTTTTGTAATAGAAGAACCTAAAAATGAAAGTATACTTATTAATCCAGCTTTAGAAGGTACATTAAGGGCTTTAAAAGCAGCTGAAAACTCAAATATAAAAAAAGTTGTGATAACTTCTTCTATGGCTTCTATTGCATATGGTAGAAATAAAAGGATATGTGATCCTAATGATTGGACAGATATTAACCAAAATGTTGGTGCTTACATTAAAAGTAAAACCATCGCTGAAAAAGCGGCATGGGATTTTATTGAAAATCAAAAAAATGATTTATTTAAGCTAACTACAATTCATCCAGGAATGGTATTTGGCCCTTTACTTAATAAGGATGTTGAAGGTGCTTCAGCAAGCTTAATAAATAATATGATTACTGGAAAGTTTCCTGCTATTCCTCAAATTTACTTTACTGTGGTTGATGTTAGAGATGTTGCAAAATTACATGTGCAATCTTTAAAGAATTCAAGAAGTGATAATAAAAGAATTATTGCAACATCCCAAAGCAGTTTTGCATTTGCTGAAATCTCGAAAATTTTAAGAGATCTTGGCTTTGATAAATCGCCAAAGAATTTAATACCGAATCAAGTTATCAATTCTTTAGCCCCTTTTAAAAAAGAAATGAGAAGTACTGCTTTCATGATCCAAAGAGGTTCTTATGAAACTGATATCTCTGAGACAATTTCTATCTATGACTGGAATCCCATCCCTTTACAAAAAACATTAGAGGATATGTTAGCTTCTCTGGAAAGAATATCTAATTAAAAAATTTTTTAGTTATCAAAATAATCATTTAATACACTTCATAATCTTTATATTTATTAAATGTTAGTTTTGTATATTTATTATTTTCACAAAATTATTTTATAAAATATCAATATTTATTTATTAAATTGTTAGTAATTTAAAGAAAACATTTTCTAAAAGTGCTATTGTTAATTGAATATTAGAATTTAAATATGAGTTTCTTTATTTTATATGGTTTTTACTCAAGAACAAATTAAGATAATACAAGAAAATCGTCCAGATTTAAGGTTTCAAAGATTACCTACTTTAGATGATATAGTTTTTGATTTTTTGAGAAAATTTGATATTGTATTGACAAAAAAAAATAAAAGATTTGCAAGTAATGATATTTATAATATGAATAATTTCACCAAAAGTTTAAATATTATTAGAAGTAATACAAGTATTCATGAAGAGACAGGACTTGATTCTGCAGAATGGAATTATTGGAAAAAGTGGGCGCTTGAACATCAAGATTTTGAGGAATTTAAGATTCTAAAAATTAAGTCAAATCAAATGTTTAACAAGAAAATTCTTGATAAATTAAACAGTGAAGAGGTTGTTGAAGAATTTAATAAATATTTTAATAATTCAAATTTATTTAAAATTTTAAAAAGAGAATATCTAACAAGTATTGTTTTTATATTTGTTTTATTTATTTGTTTTTTATTAATTTATAAAATAATAAATCAAAGAAATATTTTTAATTTAGAAAACAAAAATATTAGTTTCAATAATTCATTAATCTCAAAATTTAAAAATGCTTAAATTTCTTAAAAATAAAATATTAGAGAAAATTTTTTATTGGTTTAGTGCAATTGCAATATTAGTTTTATTTCCATTATTAATAATTTTTATACTAAGGTTAGGCAACTATTTTTCTCCCTTAGGATTTATTATCAAAGTTGCAATCTATTTATTTTGTGGTGGAGTAACTCTCACAGGATTAATCGCAATCATTTTATTTTTTTATGAAACTCTTAAGAAAGAATCAAAAGCTTTTAACGTAAAAAAGAAATAAATAGCTAATAACTAATTTATGATTAAAATATTTTTTTTAAGTAGTTCTTTATAAAATTTTTTTGGGAAGCACAAAAATCTTTTTTCTTTGATCTTAATGATTTTCTTGGAGACAATCCAAAATCTTCCCTTCCTTTTACCTTATTTTTTAAATTCTAATTTTATTAAGTTCTTAAATTCACCTCCTTTAAAAAGTTAAAATCATATTTATAAAATTAATAGATTAAATAATTTTTCAAAACGATTTATATTTTATAGATGCTTATCACTTATCTTTCGCTTTTCCCAGAGAATCATTTTCAACAGTTAAAAGGATTTTTTTTAGTCCATACCCAAACAGGACTATAGAAAATAAAAATCCAGTTAATTTTATAATCTCAAATAAATTGTCCATATGATTGAACAGATTTCTCGTATTTTTACTTCTTTCGCAAATAAAAGCTAGTAAAACTTAAAATTTTTTGATTTTTAGTAGAATCTTGCTTTGATAAATTTAATAATAAATTTCTTCTGATTTTTTATTTTATACTTATTAATTTCCCTAAATTATTTTATTGAATTACTAATAAATTAGTTTTAACTTTTAAGAAGTTTATTTTCTTATCAATTTATTAATAACTACTTATTCTTAAAAATGTATTTTTTCTTACTTTATTTAACCATTGAGTGTTCTCTAATAAATATATAAAATAATTACTTTTTTCTATAGCTCTTAGGAAAATTTGAGAACATTGAAAAACGTAGCCGTTGTTACTGTAAGTCGTATATTAATATACTTATCATAATGATTGTACATTTATTTTGTGTGAGGCAAAATGAAACTCTTCCAACAACTGTTGGTTGCTGGTGCTGCTGCGAGCTTTATAG
>CAYNKY010000100.1:0-6374 GCA_964397895.1 uncultured Prochlorococcus sp. | reverse complement strand
TATCTCATGAAAAGTTAGGACCTGTTTTTGAAACTAATTTATTATTTCCAGAGAAAACAAATGTACATTTTTGTAAGATATTAGGCTCCAGTAATATAAAAGTTAAAGTATGGGAAAGAGGAGCAGGTTCCACACTTGCATGTGGTACTGGAGCATGTGCAATTCATGTTGCAGCTTTTAAATTAGGATTTTGTAATTCAAGAACAGAAATTCAATTACCTGGTGGTAATCTTATAATTGATTGGGCTGATAAAGATGAAGAGGTTCTTATGACAGGAGGAGCAGAAAAAATATTTAGTGGATCTATTGATTTAATTTAATGACTTTTGATTTTATTTACTTTGATCATGCTTCTACAACACCCTTATCCAAAAATGTATTAGATAAGATAATTAACTCTAATAAAAATTATTGGGGAAATGTATCATCTACGTATAAATTTGGAATTGAATGCTCAATTGAATTAGAATCTCTAAGACTTAAAATAGCTCAAATTTTTAATGCCTTCAATGAAGATATTATCTTTACATCTGGTTCCTCAGAATCTATTTCAATTGTTTTTAATAAAGTTTGTGATAAATATATTCCTGCAAATTTAACAATTTCAGCTGTTGAACATCAAGCTTCAATAATTGCCTCAAATATTCTAAAAAGGAAGGGATGGATTGTTGATGAATGGGAGGTTAATTTAGATGGAACTATAAAAATTGAAAAAATTGAAGAATATATTAATAATAAAACTAAATTAGTTTCAATTATTTGGGGTCAAAGCGAAATAGGTACTCTTCAACCTATTCAATATATTGGAAAAATATGTAAACAGAAAAATATTTTATTTCATATTGATGGAACTCAAATAATAAGTAACGGAATTTTTGATTGGTCTAAGTTAAATTGCGATTTTTTGAGTTTATCAGCACATAAATTTGGAGGACCAAAAGGTGTTGGTTTACTTTTTACAAGAAAAGATTCTAGAAATATACTAATAAATAATGATATTTCTCTTACTCAAGAGTATTCAATTAGACAAGGAACACAACCATTACCATTAATAGGAGGAATATATGAAGCATTGAAAAATATAAAAGGAGAAATTAAATATGAAAATAATAAATTTAAGTTTAAAAATAATAATACTATCAAATTAAGTGAATATCTCTTAGATAAGTTAAAAGAAAATAAATTTATAGAAATTACTGGAAGTCTTGAAAATAGACTTCCAAATCATATATCTTTTATTTTAAGTAACAAAAATTTTATTCCTATAAAGGCTTATAAAGTTGTTAATTATATGTCAGAAAATAATATTGCAATTAGTAGCGGTAGTTCTTGTTCAAGCTCTAGTAAAAAACCTAGTATCGTTTTAATGAAAACTGGAAAAAGTGAAAATAAACTATTTTCAAATATTAGATTAAGCTTTGGAGATAAAAATAGCTTTGAAGAAATAGACAAATTCTATAACTTACTTATAAAGTGTATAGATATTTTCTAACAAAATATTATGTATAAACTACCTTATGATTTGAATAAAGCTTGTGAAGATATGGAGGATGCATTACAAGCAAATATTAATTCAAATAATTTAAGGTTCACTATAGAGTTTAGATTTGAAGGAATCAAATTTAATAGAATAGGTTTAAGAATATTTAATAAGTTAGCAAAAAGCAATAATGTTTATTTAACATATGCTGATCCTGGCGCAGTAGCTTTGGCTCAAAGAGACTTTAATAATATTAAGGATAATATATTTACTTTTAAATCTTTTAATGATTCAAAATATATATCTGATGTTGATTCCATTTTAATATCGATGCTTCCCCAACCATATGATTTTGATACATTTGAACCTATGTGTGAAAATTTTAAAGGAAAGCATTTCTCACTAAATCCAAAATTTGAGGATGCTAATATTGGTATAGGAAATATTATTAGGGAAAGAAGAAAGAACTTTGTAAAAACCTGGGAAAATATATACTTTATTCAACCTTTAAATCAATCAGCATTGATGCATATTTTTCCAAATAATTGGGCCTTATTTAAGGAAAAAGATAGTAAATATTTCTTTGTCAAAGATTTCGAAAATAAACCAGATAACGAAACAATATTTATGAATTTATAGTTTCATGAATTTTTATAAGAAAATATATTTAATGGTTTTTCCTTTATTAGTATTTATATCTTTAATATATTTTTTTAAATCAATAATTTATTCTAGAAAATTAAAAATTTTAAATAACTTATACTTTAATTTACCAATTTCATTTATTACAAAGAGAGATTGTAATGACTATTATTCTGGGTTAAAAAATTATCTTGATGATACATATAGTGTGTCAATTATTGATAAAAAAGGGTTCATAATATTTGAACATAATTCAAAAAATTTAAGAATCCCTGCTTCAAACCAAAAACTTCTATCAACTTCTTTTGTTTTTAATAATAGTAATATTGAAAGTTCACTTAAAACATCACTTTATATCGATAAAAAAAATAATTATTATTTGTCAGGAAGCGGAGATCCTGATTTATTATTAAATGATTTATTAAAGTTAGTAGAAAATATCAAATATAGTAAATCAATTAAGTTATATTTATTAGAAATTAATAAAAATGCTTCATGGCCTGATGGTTGGTCAAAGAATGATAAATTATTTTCATATGGTTCACCAATAACGAAATTAGCAGTTAACAGTAATTCCTCTAAATATATAAATATTAATTTTATAAGTAATAAAATATTAGATCATCTTCAAAATATTTATCCTAACTCGACGGTGACTGTAGATATTTTAGATAATAAAAATGTTTATAAGAGAAATTTAAAATTATTTAAGTTTCATAAATCTAATAATATTTTATCTTTAATAACATTAGCTAATGCTGAAAGTCATAATTATACTGCTGAATCTCTTTATAAAAATTCTTCAAATACCTGGAATGAAAATGAATATAATAAAATTTATAAATGGTTAAAATATAAAGGTCTCCCTGTTCAAAATAGTTCTATATATGACGCAAGTGGTTTATCTAGAAAAAATAGAGTTACTACAAATTTAGTTGCATCGCTATTACATAAAATGACATTTAATAATAATTATAATTATTTTAGTTCTTCGTTATCAATTTATGGAGTAAGAGGTACTTTAGGTAATGTTAAAAATGATAGAAAATTAATTGGAAAGTTTTTTGGAAAAACAGGTACGTTATCCAATGTATTTGCTCTTTCAGGCTATTTATATAAAAAAGATGATATTTTATCATTAAGTATTATTCAAAATTCTCGTCAAATAGACAAAAACAAAGTTTTTAGTATTTTAAGTAAAGTTAATGAATACGATAATTGTAGATAAACTACTTAAAATAATTTCTTAGATCTTCCTCAACAGAAGGAGGAACCATATGTTTAATTTCACCATTAAATTTTGCGACTTCTTTGACAAGAGAACTACTTAAAAAACTGAAATTTGTGTCGGTTGATAGAAATATTGTTTCAATACTTTTATTTAGAGACCTATTAGTATGAGCTATTTGTAATTCATATTCAAAATCACTCATGGCTCTCAATCCCCTTAATATTAAATCTGCATTAAACTTTCTAGCACAATCTACAGTTAAGCCATTAAAAGAAATAACCTGCACATTATTAAATTTATCTACAGAGCTTCTTATTTGTTCTATTCTTTTTTTTAGACTAAAAGTAGGCTTCTTTGAAGTGTTTTCAAGTACTGCCACTATAACATTACCAAAAATTCTTTCTGATCTTGATATTAGATCCAAATGACCATTAGTTAATGGATCAAAAGTACCTGGATAGAGTATTTTCATATCAATTTTATAATTAAAAAGCTAAAAAATAGTTAAAATAAAAATATTACTATAATTAATTATGGCATTAAATTTAGAAGCTAAAAAAGTCTTATTAAGAAAAATTCCTCACGGTTTATTTATTTGTGGTGTTAGAGATGAAAATAAGGATGAAATAAATGGATTTACAGCAAGTTGGGTTACTCAGGGTTCATTTAATCCTCCACTTGTTGTTATGGCTGTTAGAGCAGAGGGATCAAGCCATGAAATTATCAAGAACTTCAATAAATTTTCTTTAAATGTTTTAAAAAGTGATCAAAAAGATTTAGCAGCTGTGTTTTTTAAACCTCAAAAGGCTTTAGGTGGAAGGTTTGAATCAGTTGAATTTAATTTTGGTGAGTTGGGATTGCCTATTATAAAAGACAGTGTTGGTGGAGTTGAGTGCGAAGTTATTGGTAATATTATTCATGGGGATCATACAATATTTGTTGGTGAAGTTAAAACTGCATATCTTAATAACGATGTTGATTCTTTAAATCTTAGTTCTACAGGATGGAATTATGGAGGATAATTTATTCTTATGTCTAAAATAGTACTTAAGAATGAAAAAAAAATTAATATTAAGTTTGAAAATAGATTAATTATAAATAAGAAATTATTAAAACAAAGAATATCAGAAATACCTAGATCTCCAGGTTGTTATTTATTTAAAGATGTCAATGAAAATATTTTATATATAGGAAAATCAAAAACGTTAAGAAATAGAGTAAATAGTTATTTTAATAATTATAAGGAACTTACCCCTAGGTTGAGTTTAATGGTAAGGCAGATTACCCATATAGAAATAATCGTTACTGATAATGAATATGAGGCTCTTAATTTAGAATCTAATCTTATTAAAACAAACAAACCATATTTCAATATTTTATTGACAGATGATAAAAAGTATCCTTATTTATGTATTACGTGGAGTGAGCAATATCCAAGAATTTTCATAACAAGAAGAAGAAGGAATAGAAATAATCTTGATAGATATTATGGACCATATGCTGATGTAGGTCTATTAAGAAAAACATTATTTTTAATAAAGAAAATCTTTCCTTTAAGGCAAAGTAAACTTTCTAAATCATTTTACAGAGAAATTACAGGTCTAAATTTAGATGAAATCTCATCTGAAGATTATAAAAAAATAATCAAACAAGTTTCAATGATCTTTCAAGGAAGGAATGAAGATTTAGTTAAGATGCTTGAACGAAAAATGGTTAAATTTTCAAATGAATTACAGTTTGAATCTGCAGCTAAGGTAAGAGATCAAATAACATCCATTAAATTGCTTACAGAATCACAGAAAATTTCTGTTCCAGATTCATCTATTAATAGAGATATATTTGGAATATATTCAGATGAGAAAATTTCAAGTATTCAAATTTTTCAAATGAGATCTGGAAAACTTGTTGGAAGGATTGCTTACAGTCAAAAGATAATTACATCTAATGAGGTAAATATTCTTCAAAGAATAGTCGAAGAACATTATTCAAATGTAGATAATGTTGAAATTCCTTCAGAGATTTTACTTCAGTTTGAAATCCCAAGACAAAATATAATTGAGGAGTGGTTAACAGATTTAAAAAAAAGAAAAGTTAAAATAATAATACCCAAAAGAAATAAAAAATTAGAAACTGTAGAGTTGGTAATTAAAAATGCAAAAATTGAGTTACAAAGAATATCGAATGGTATGCAGGAAAATGAATATGCTATGGAAGATTTATCTCAAATTTTAGAAATAAATCATCTTCCAAAAAGAATTGAAGGTTACGATATTAGTCATATTCAAGGCTCAGATCCTGTTGCTTCACAAGTAGTTTTTATTGATGGAATTCCTTCAAAACAAAATTATAGAAAATATAAAATAAAAGATGTTAATGTTTATTCGGGACATAGTGATGATTATGCTTCTATAAAAGAAGTAATTAATAGAAGATTTAGAAAATGGGCAAGATTTAAAAAAGAAGGAGGAGATTTCTCTACTTTATTTGATACAAAAAAAAGTAAATTAGTCAATGAACTTCTCTCTGATTGGCCAGATTTAGTAATGATTGATGGAGGGAAAGGTCAATTAAATGCAGCCTTAAAAACATTAATTGATCTTGATTTACATAAAGAAGTTACTATTTGCTCTTTAGCTAAGAAAAATGAGGAAATTTATGTACCAGGAAATAAAAAACCATTAGATAGTGATATGAATCAAAAAGGAGTTATACTTCTTCGAAAAGTACGAGATGAAGCTCATAGATTTGCTCTATCCTTTCACAGAAATAAGAGGTCAAAGAGAATGAAAAGGTCACAACTTACAGAAATTCCTGGTGTGGGTTCCACAAGGATAAGAGATTTATTAGAACACTTTAAATCAATCGAAGCTATTAGAATAGCTAGTATAAAAGAATTATCCGAAGTAAAAGGTTTAGGAAGAAATACTGCAGAAGAAATTTTTAAATATTTTCACGAAATTTAAAACCTTATTGATATAAATACATAGCAAATGAGATTATTCATAGAAGTTGATAATTTGC
>CAYNKY010000099.1:0-6404 GCA_964397895.1 uncultured Prochlorococcus sp. | reverse complement strand
TGTCAGCAATAATTGATGCCTGCGCACTGACGATTGATGAGGTTAGTGATGTCTCGGTTAATCCTGTGTCAGCAATAATTGATGCCTGCGCACTGACGATTGATGAGGTTAGTGATGTCTCTGTTAATCCTGTGTCAGCAATAATTGATGTTTTAGCATTCGCAATAGCATCAGATATAGTTTGTAGATTAACGGCGGCAAGAGCAGGAGTTGTAGTTAAATCAAGCGCTCCATTGGAGTCTTCCTTAAGAACATCAGCAGAAATTAAAGCTAGATAAGCTAGATTTTGATTATAAGAAAGGGTTATTGATCCACCATCTTTTTCAGTGAAGTTAATTTTTCCAGTTTGATTTGCAGCAGTAGATGCACCAGGAATAGAGGCTTTTTCTATAAAACCTGCGATTGCAGCACCTCTATCAACAATATTGATATCTAAATAGGTTGTAGAAGAAAAGCTTGAACTATCATAATTAGTAGATGAATATACTTTTCTAGTTAATATATTTGCTGCAGCATTTGCTGTAACAGTTAGTGCAGAATCTGCTGTAGAAGTTGTTCCGCCAGAGGTTGTCGCTTTACCAACTGTAGTAGATTGAGCTGTAACAACTAAAGTAGTGACTCTATCGTCTAGTAAGTCTTCGTTAAGAGCTTTGACAATGTTATCTTCTGTATCTCTGATTACGACATT
Organism: uncultured Prochlorococcus sp.; assembly: GCA_964397895.1. Lineage (GTDB taxonomy): Bacteria > Cyanobacteriota > Cyanobacteriia > PCC-6307 > Cyanobiaceae > Prochlorococcus_A. Next base: position 5,716 of record CAYNKY010000099.1, on the reverse strand, counting down.
TTCAGAATAATAATTTGGCAGATTTCTGAATTGAGCAAAAGAGATAGATAGAGACTCGCCAGATTTTTGAGTACTTGAAGAAGTTATTTGCTGAACACTAGTGGGGATAGCATTATTAAGCAAAGTTCCTACTTTGTCACTAGTATCAGTAATGGTTACAACTCCATCAATCCTAGCGTCTAACTTATCTAACTGATCTTGGTTGAGGGTTAATGCCCCACCATCAAGAACATTAAATGTTAGACCCGAAGGGAAATTAGTGAGAGAAGATCCATATTTGTCAATTATTGCTTGAATTTCTGTGGAAGTACCCGCAACTATCAATTCAATATTACCAAGGTTTTGAAACGCAATAGCACTTGTTGACCAAGTAGATGTGCTTGTACTATCAAAACTAGTTCCTGAAAGAGCACCCATGTACTCTTCCCAAGTTAACTGAATCTTATCTGTTGAGTCTGAGGTACTTGTAATACTGTTAATGTAAGATTTTACAGCTATTACTGATGAAGAAGTATTTGTTATGAGAGATTTAATATTATCAGTCGTATCAGAAATTGTCAGACCACCTGAACCAAAATTATCTGCGATTAAATTTTGACCTGTTCCATTATCTAAATCAGCAAGAGAAATAAATTGCGCAGCAGTTAAACCAGAAGAAGCAAAAGAAGAACCAAATTTCAGGTCAGAAGTTATTGTTTTTCCCGCATCGGAGGCAGCGGTAAATAATGCTGAATAAGAAGATACTTCAGAAGCTGAACCTATAGTACCTTTAATAAATATTTGCGTCGCCTGTGTTACTAAATTAATCCCATCAGAGTTAAGAGAAGTTGTTAAAGTTTCACCATTCCATAAACCAGCATCCGTAAATTCTGCCAAAGTACCAGCCAACTTTATTACGGCAGTATTACCATCAGTTCTTACAACAGATGTTCCATTATGTGAGCTCCAAGTGGCTGTTTGATTGGCTGTGTCAAGACTTTTAAAAGTATCAGGATCTAAAACAAGTTCACCAGTATCATTTATCTCTATTTTATTGAAGGAAGCTATTTGACCAGCAGTAAAAGCCTTAAGGCCCGCAGAAAGTTTTTCTGCACTATCTTTTAAAGTTACTTGTCCATAGTTCGCATGCGGCGCGACACCCATAGTAGGTATCATTAATGCCTCTGAAACATTTATGTCTATTGCATTTGAGTCAGCCCAATAATTATTTTTAGCTGATGTTCCAATAGTATTTTGAACAAGAACACCATTTAGTCTGTTAGATCCGTTATAACCGGCTGATAAATCTGATTTATTAACTACTGAAAAATTCGCATTGATAGCTGTATGTACCTGTGTGGACGTATTTACTGATATATTTGTCGAATCAGTAAGATTTATAACGTCAGAGGATGAACTGAGATAGTTTGAAAATTCACTAGCAGATATAGTTACAACAATTGAACCCTGAAGATCACTTAGAATTGAAGGATTAATTACGTTTAATGTTGGTTTGGTTCCAAAATTTGAACCTAAAGCTAGTGCACTATTTGCGATGTAAAGGCTATTAGATGACAGATTAGATGAATTGAAATCTGCAATTTTGTTATTGAAATTATTACTTGTATCACCACTAATTTCAGATAATACCTCACTTCCGTTAGATGTAAGAATTAATCCTGAACTTAAACTCTGTAAACCAGGGTCATTTAAAAACTTTATATTATTAGTCTGAAGAAAATTAAAGAAATCGTTGCTTATATCACCTGAACTTGAGTTAGCTAAAGCAACAGTTAAATTTGCACTACCAATTTGAGTATTTTTAGCTGTTTTTATACTGGTGAGTTCTGATGGAGTTAAGCTACTAAAACCAGAAGCTGTACTTACCAATACAACCTCACTTATACTTCTAGAACTAACTACAGTATCTAAATTGGTTAGTAGTAGACCATCTACAGATACGACTAACTTAGTGCTCATTAATAATATTTAAAGGGATCCTAGTTTTGATAATAACCAATATTCAAAAGAATTTAGTTCCAATGTGAGGGTATTTGAACTGTTTAAATTTTTTAAAAAGGGTTTATTCAGTTTTAAAACTAGTATTTTGCCCCGTCACTATAACAATTTAGAAAATATTTTTGATTATCAATGGGTATTTTAACTTAATACATAGTTACAAATAAAATTCATCTCAAAAACTCGATTTCCCTAAATTTGTTTAAGACAGTACCATTCTAGAAAAATATTTTATTAAATTTATTTTATTATCTAATTTTTTATAGACCTTTATATTTCTAAAAATAAAATTTTAATTTGAAAATTATTAAGTTGGTTTATTATTTTAATTTAATAATTCTTCTTAAAAAAATTTCCTCTTAAAGATTCTTTAGATTCTGTTGTACTTCAGCATTAAATTAATTGCCTTTTTGATTTTTTTCTTGAAAGCAAAATTATTTTTTAAATATTAATTTCCAAGGGTGAAAAACTTTATCTGAATTGATTAGTTCATAATTTTCATCAAGCTTATTTGACGTTGTCCAAGCATAACTTTTGTTGCTTAAATTTTCTAACTTACTTACTGATTTCCCTAATTTAGGCATTTGCATCATTATTTTTATAATTTGAGAGTCGGCATTATCTCCAGAATAAGACCTATCAATAAAAATTGAAGTTCTTGAAAGATTTTCGGATTTAATTAATTCTTCAGTTACAACCCTTAATTCTTTTGATTTATCAGTAATTAAACCCGATTGAACAAGCATTATGATAAGTAAATAAGGGCCAATTATTGATAAATTAAGTTTTATATTTTTATTTTTAATAAGAGAAAAAAGAATCCAAGATATACTAAAAAAAGAAGCTCCTATAGTCATAAAAATTTTTGCTCTACTATCAAAAACAATTAATGACGTAAAGTTTAAAATTAATATCGCAAAAATAAAAATCAATGGTACTAATAAAAAGTTTATTTTTTCAAAGTAAGAAATTAGATTTTTATGCTCTTTTTCAATAATATATTTAATTCCTAAAAATGAATTAACAGATACTAAAGATAAGATCTGTAATGGATAATAAGGAGTTTTTGTAGAGAATAAACTTAATAAAGAAATAATACATAATGGATAAAAAAACAGAAAATATTTTTTAAGTGAATTCATTTGAAAAGATTGCAAGAATCCTACTATTGATAAAAATGACCATGGAAAAATATTAATTGTAAAATTCCATAAATAATAAAAATTTGATTTTGAGAAATTATTATTTTCCGATAATAAAATAAGTTTTCTATAAATCCCTCCGTATAATGAAAATCCATATAAAGAAATATACTGATAGCTCCATATAAGGAAAGGTAAGAATCCAATTATGAAACCAAACCAAAAGTATTTTTTATAAGCTATTTTGGAACTTAATAGAAAAGGTGTTATTGCAATTAATGGGATTACTGTCAAATAAGTTTTAAACATAACAGCAAGCCCAATCCAGGATCCAGACAATAAGAAAAAAATATTCTTATTTGATTTATAAGCTTTAATTGAACTTGCTATACCAAAAGATATTATTGAAGCGAATATCATATCTTGTGTAGCCATATTTGCATAACTTATCCATAAAAAAGTAGAGGATAATATTATTGGTGAATAAAAAGAATACTTATCATTAAATAGCTCCTTATGTATATGATAGGTAGCAAAAAGCATTAAAAAAGATGAAGCGAATATAGGTAGATATAAAACAAATAATGAGTCACCAAAAATGTTTCTTGAAAAAGCCAATAAAAATTGGATTCCAATAGTCCTATCATTCGTCATTGAATCCCACCACATTGGCGCTATCCAATTAGCTTTTTCTAATATAAATCTTGCCTGAATTGCATAAAATCCCTCATCATATGCTACTACGCTTCTCTTTCCAAAGTATATAAATAAAGGTAGAAAAATAAAAAATCTACAAAAAAGATTATTATTTTTTATCGCCATTTTCAACTTTAGAATCTAATCATATAGGAATATTTTGATTTAATAAAAATCATTATGATATATTTTCAAACTTTACGCCAAACTGCAAGTAATTTACCTTGGATAATAACTTGATCACAATCAATTTTTATTGGTTCATAATTAGGATTGGCTGCCTCAAGAGTAACTTCTCTACCTTTTCTAAAGAAATATTTTAATGTAGTTCCTGAACCAGGGACAAGAGCACTTATGATTGTTCCATTTCTTAAGGAACTTACATCATTGATTGGCTCAATCAAAACCATATCTCCATCTGCTATAAAAGCATCCACCATTGAATCTCCATTTACTGTAAGAGCAAATATATTTTTTTTCTTTAAAACATCGCTTATATCAAGTTGTTCATTTAAATCAGCGTAAGTTTCAACAAGCCCCCCAGCCGCAATTGATCCCATAATGGGAATACCATTATTAATTACTCCATTTAAAAGTTTTAGAGTTCTTGCTTTACCCTCTTGCCAAGAAATTAATCCTTTATCCTGAAGATGCTTTAATCTACTTTGTATTGGTGCTGGGGATTTTAGTCCCATCGCTTTCATCATTTGCCTGATTGACGGACTATGCTGGAACTTATTTATATATTCTTCTATCCACTCATAAAGCTCATATTGCGCATTAGTTAAATTTTCAAAGCTAGTTTTTTCCAAGTGAACAAATGTACTCTAATACATTAGTACCTTTTTATTAAAAGTTGTGCAAGCATTAATTTAATAAATAAGAGAGTAGACCCTGTTGAACATGCATCCTATTTTCAGCTTGCTCGAAAATTCTACTCTTAGTACTTTCAAAAGCCTCATCAGTAATTTCTTTACCTCTATAAGCAGGCAAGCAGTGCATAATAATTGCTTTATTTTCAACTTTATTAATCATTTCTTTACCTAAAGTAAATCCTTTAAAGTGATTATCTTTAGTGGATTTATCTTTTTCTTGCCCCATTGAAGACCATACATCCGTATAAAGAACATTAGCTCCATCTAAAGCCTTGTTTAGGTCATCCGTTATTATTAAATCTAAATCATTACTTATTTCTTTTGCTCTAGTTAAAATTTTTGTTGATGGTTCAAATCCCTTAGGACAAAGTATACGTATCTTCACTCCCAATATTGCGCTAAACATTATAAGTGAATTAGCTACATTATTTCCATCACCAATGAAAGTTAAAACAATATTTTCAAAGTCACCAAACTCTTCTTTTATTGTATAAAAATCAGCTAATGCTTGGCAAGGATGTTCAAGGTCTGTTAAAGCATTTATTACTGGGATAGAAGACCAATGAGCATACTCTTCAAGAGTACTTTGTTTGAAAGTTCTAATAGCTAAAATATCACAATATCTACTTAATACTCTTGCTGTATCCCGAATTGGTTCTCCTCTCTCAATTTGAGAAGATTGAGGATTTAAATCAATTGTAGATCCACCTAATCTACTCATAGCAACCTGAAAACTTACTCTTGTTCTTGTTGAAGCCTTATCAAAAACTAAGCCTAAAACCTTATTGTCAAAACTTTTCTCATAATTACCTTTCTTGAATTTTGCTGTAAGTTCAAAAATAGAGAGAATTTCTGATTTGTTTAGATCATCGCTAGTAAGAAAATCTCTATTATTTGAATATTTAGAATTATTCATCTTTTACAGCTTAAAAATTTAAACAGGCATTTTAGTTTCAGACAATAAAGATTTTAAATCTTCACCTTCGATTACTTCTTCTTCAAGGA
>CAYNKY010000098.1:0-6445 GCA_964397895.1 uncultured Prochlorococcus sp. | reverse complement strand
AGGTGATCTTTTCGATTCACCTACTCCTTCAGGTTCTTTCGTTACTGAGGTCTTAGAGGAAATCGGGAAAATGAATGTTCCTGTGCTTGTAATTCCTGGGAATCATGATCATGGAGCATTAGGTACTGTTTGGCACTCAGATGATTTTAATAAGTATCAAAAACAGATGGCTCCGAATCTTATGGTAATACTTGAAAATAATCCGGTTGAGATTGAAGATGCAGTAATTTTACCCTGCCCTTTACTACGAAATCAGGATAATACTGATCCAACTCTTTGGCTGAGAAATCTTGATTGGGGAAAAATATCTTCATCCAAGCCAAGGATTGTTCTTGCCCATGGAGGGATACATGACTTTAAAGGACGAGATTACTCCTATGAAGGAGATGGACATTCAGACTCAAATAATTTAATCAATCTAAATCATTTACTAAATGATGAGATTGACTATATTGCGTTGGGCGATTGGCATAATCTTAAACAAGTTAGTGAGAATACATGGTATTCAGGGACTCCTGAACCTGACCGCTTTGATCAGGGAGATGACAATCAAAGAGGACAAGTTTTGCAAGTGAATATTTCTCGCGGTCAAATTCCAGAAGTTAAGAGCATTGCTACAGGACGCTTTAATTGGCATAACATTAGTTTTAGATTTAATAGCGATGCAGATCTAAGTAGATTTGCTCGTCAGATAGAAGATTTAACAGATGGTCGTGTTTTAAGAGATCTTTTGCGAGTTCAAATAAGTGGAGGGCTTAGTCTTTCAGGACATCATCACTTTGAACTGTTAAAAACGGATCTTGAAAATAAGCTTTTGAGACTGCGTATTAAAGGAGAATGTTACCGAGTCCCTGAAGCTGAAGAACTTGAAAAACTCACAAACAATATTGAGAATCCCTTAATTGCTGAGGTTGCAACTAGACTTGTAGAAAGGCTAAAAAATGAAGAAGATAAAGATTCTGAACAAGCATCTATTACTCGTTCAGCACTCTGTGAACTATACAGATTCGCAGTTAAGTCTTAATAGCTATGCGTCTTATTAATTGCCAAGTTCAAAATGTCAGGGTTCATTCTGATTTGTCTGTTGATTTTTCTCCAAGTATCACCTTAATTGGTGGTGATAATGAAACAGGTAAAAGTAGCCTTATAGAGGCTATGCATCGGGCGTTATTCCTCAAGGCGACTGCAACGGGAGCTCCTATATCAGCACTTAGATCAAAGATACATTTAGGCCACCCCACAGTACATATTAGATTTGAAGCTAGAGGTGAGACATATAAATTGCAGAAGCGTTTTACTGGCCCCTCTGGTCAATTTAATCTATTGAATGAAAGTAATGGTAATCAACTCTCTGGGGCCGTTGCAGAAGAAAAATTAGCGGATTTGCTTGGTGTTAAAGAATCGCTTGGCAGCAGGCAAGTCGGAACAATCCTACCAACTCGATGGGCACATCTTTGGGTTATGCAAGGATCAGCAGGTAATGATCTTTTTAAGCAAGATAAAAATTTTTATGACTTTGATTCATTACTTTTACAACTTGAAGAAAAAGGAGGAGCGGCCATCCAGCAATCAGTTCAAGATCAACTCGTGGTAAACCTAATTGATCAGGAAATTGAGTTAAATTTTACAAGTCGTGGTGTTAAAAAGAATTCTGAGTTATGGCGACGTCAAGAGGAATTGGACAATGCTGAGCAAAAATTGAATATGTCTCTTTCTACACTACGAGAATATGAAAATGCCACTGAAGAGTTGGCTAAAATCGTTGAAAAAATTGAGCAGATACAAAATATTGAATTGCCAGATTTGCTTGAGCAGAAACGCCTTATTTTACTAGATGCTGATAAAAGAAAACAGCTTGAAAGAGCTATCAGTCTTACAGAAAAGGAGTTGGATCCAATCAAATTAAAATATAACTTTTTAAAGAAGGATTTATTAAATATTAATAAGCTTTCTGAAGAGATTAGGGTGAAGGAGAAATTATTAGCGACTTTGCAAAGTAACCAGAATGAACAGAAAGCTCATGAATTTACGTTAATTAATGAATTAAAAACAAAGCAGGAAGTTCATGAAACCTTGAAAGTGAAAAAGCAGAAAATGGATCAACGTAGAAATTTACTTCAATTGTTAACTGAACAATTTCGCATTAAAGATCTGATTACAAGTCTTAAGATTAATTTAAATAAATCGAAAAAAAATTTAGAAAACAGAAAAGAACTTGAAAAGCAAATTGTTTCCTTATCAAAAATAAATCGTGCAGAATTGCAACATTTGCGCGAGTTAAATCAAAAACTTCGCGATACGTGTACTCGAAAAGAAGCAATGTCAACTGGAATTAAAGTTATTCAATCTAATCAGGTTATTACTCTCAATGGCGAAGAGCTAAAAGAAGGTATTCAAAAACAATTTGGAGAAAGATTTGTACTAAAAGTAGGCGATGGTGTCCTTTTACAAATTAGTCCTGGAGGAAGTGATAAACTTAGTGATCTAAATTTTAAATGTCAAAAACAACAGGAAGACCTTACTGCTGTTCTTCGAAGCTTGGGTTTAGAGTCTGTACGGTTAGCTGAACAACATTTTGAGAAAAGAGTAACTCTTGAGCTTCAGCTTTCAGGTTTAGAAGAATCAACACAAGAATATGTTCAAAGTAAACAAAAAGAATTAGAGATGTATGAGTTGAAATATTCAGATTTGAAGCATCAGCTTTTATTTTTTGATTCAAATCTTAAAGAATTATCAAAGGAAGAAACTATTCCCAATAGTAGTACTGGTTTTGGTGATCTAAATGTGAAGATTAACCAAGATTTTAATTTAATATCTAAGGCTTTTGAGAATGCTGAAAGCGATTTACAATTGGCACAAAAGAATTTGCAGCAATTTAAAGATTCTTACATTAAAGATGAAAGTAATATCAAGGTGATTGATAGTCAGTTGAATGTTCTTAGGCAAAATATTGCTAATTTAGACAACGAGCATGAAAATTTTGAATTACTAAATAATCAAGTTAACTCGCTTCAAATTCAGATCAAGGAATTAGAGGTTCGTTTGGATACTCAAAAGAATAAACTTAAATCCTTAGATGAAATTGATAGCCAAGAAAAATTATTGAAAATTGAATCTGAAATTCAATCTCTTGAAATATATAGAGAAAAACTTGTTTCGGATAAAGGAGCGGCTAGAAGAACTTGTGAAAATATAAGCTCCTCTAACCCTTTTGAAAATGTTGAGAAAGCAAAAGTACATTTAGAAACTGCTAGGGTTGATTATGAGACACTTAAGCGACTAACTAATTCACATAAATTGCTTCAAGAACTTTTTTGCGATGTACAAGCAGATTTATCAAGTAAATATACCGAACCTTTGGCAAAATCCGTTAGCAACTTTCTTAAACCTTTAATTCCATTTGGACCATTAGTTCAACTCAATTTTGACCAGGTCAAAGGCTTTAGTTCTCTTAAGATGAGGAGAGGGAAAGAGTTTTATGATTTTGATCAATTAAGCGGTGGGATGAGAGAGCAATTAACAGCAGCATTACGTTTATCAATGGCTGATGTCCTCAAATCAGAGCATGATGGATGTCTTCCCCTAGTCTTTGATGATGCTTTTACTAATTCAGATCCCAAAAGGGTTGATATTGTAAAAAAAATGATTAAATCAGCTGTTGAAAAAGGATTACAGATTATCCTGCTAACATGTGATCCAAATGCATATGAGAATTTTGCTGATAAGAAAATCCTTTTAAAACCAATTATTAATTCTTGAAAATTGTAGACAGTGTAAGATAGTTTAAATATAGTTTTTAGAAATTATTTACCTTAAATATATTCAGAATTAATCATAATCGAAATTAAATTATTTAGTTTTGTTTTGCTGATGCTCATTAATACAGTGATGAAAATGTTTGCCTAAAGAGTTGCTTTACTAAATTTATAAATGCATCTTCAGTGTGGTTTTTAGGGCTAATAAAATGCCTAATATACCTTATATCATAGCTACCAGTTATTAGTAAAAATTGTGCAAGTACCAAACCTTACTGTGGATCTTCTCTTGACATGGAATTAATCGATTATCTTAAGAGTTGTTCAATAAGTAGCTATAAAGAATACATATTAAATAAGAAATTAAAGATTAAATAATCTTCAATACTTTCTCAACAAATAATTTAATTTATTTCTAAAGAATTAAGTTAGAGAAACTTAAAAAGAGAGATAAACAAACAAAAAGATTATTCTTATTTCGTTTTCAGAAAAATGTTTTGTAATAATTTCTTTAAAATTAATTTTCTAAAAATAAATATAAATTAATTAAAAATATATAGTTAAATTTAGATTAATTAATTATCCTTCTGATTAAACCTAATTAATTAAAACTTAATGGAAAATTATGAAAAGAATTATTGATGAAGAAACAAAAAAAATTTGGTATTTTAGCGAATCTGGATTCCCAACTTATATGGCAATAAGCAACTTTAGGAGACGTTCCCCATCTTATGAGCATTGTATTGCTAGTAAAGAGATATGGTTAAGATTATGTGAAACCAATAAGCCAATGCAAATATGATTGAAGATTATTTTAAAGAACTCAAATATAAGCAAGAGATGACGAGAGCGCAAGAGATGGAAATATGAGGCAAAGCTTTTTGAGGAAAATTATTTTAGCCGATAATTAATTCTTCTAGAGAATCTGGACGACATAATTAAAACCTTTACATAGTGAATCTAAAGTATTTGACATCCTTAGGTAAGTGAAATGTTAATAACCGTAGAGTCTAATCAATTTGTAAAGACTTTTTCTTGGGAATAATTGCAGAGCGATATGACATAATTTATTTATTGGATTTATTTTTGGGATAAAAAATGAAGCTGAGAAATTTATTTCTTAACATTTCTAAATTTGTATTGTTATTAAGTTTTTTTTCCGCAAATAGCAAATTATTAGCTGATTATAGAAAAAATTGTCCAGATGATTTTCCATCTGATGGAACACAATTTATACAGCTGGATAAAAATCAATTTAAATTAATTATTACCGATTCAAAATTTCTTAATAACTCTATTAAGAATGAGTTCTTATTAGAACATATTACATTATTAAAACTTGATGTCTTGGAACAATTTCAAAAATTTATTGGTGGGGTTAAGGAGTCTTCAACAACAACAAAGTATGGAGGTTTTACATACACAGTAAAATTTGATGATAGTTGGAATACAATGAAAAGAGCTATAGTCTCAATGAAAGGTTTAGGCGCATGCATTGAAAAAGATCGAATCTTTTTTAGTGGAGAATGGTCTACAAATTCAATAAAGAAAGCTTCAAGGATAATTGATCTTGAGCAGGTTCTTAATGAGCTTTATATGTTAGAAATAGAGGATCCAAAATTTGATATTGATAAATTAGAAAAAAAATTCCCAAATATCCTAAAAAGTAAAGATCCAACAGTTCTTAGAAGGGTTATAAATAATTGGAGAAAGTATAGGTCATTTTAAGTAATTAGAACTCTTAGATAATTATTATGCTCAAGACTGTTATGCATAGATAAGTTAATGATTTAAATCTAATTTTAAAAAATTTCAACTTTAATATTTCAGATTACAAGATCGTAAATAATTATAGTAATAAAAGAAAAAAGGGATTCTTTAATTAGTCAAATGTTTTTGAAGAATTTTCAAGTAATTTATTTAATTTATAGAGTTCTTCTTTGGTGAAATTGCGATATTTTCCTGTTGGTAGATCTAACTTAATATTCATAATTCTCACGCGCTTTAATGACTTGACTCTATAGCCTAAGGACTCACACATTCTCCTGATCTGACGATTGAGTCCTTGAGTGAGTATTATCTTGAATTTTTTTTCCCCCAATTGTTTCACGAAACAATTCTTAGTGATGGTCTCTAATATTTCAACTCCATTACTCATGGTTTGAATAAATTCTCTATTAATTGGACGATTAACGCTTACGATGTATTCTTTTTCATGATTATTTCTTGCTCTGAGTATTTTATTTACGATATCTCCATCGTTAGTTAAAAAAATTAATCCCTCACTGGGCTTATCTAATCTTCCGATAGGAAAGATTCTTTTGGGATAATTAATGAAATCTATGATATTGTCGGGTTCAACTCCTCTATCAGTGGTACAAACAATTCCAACAGGTTTATTGAAGGCTAAATATATATTTTTTTGTTTAGTTAATTTTTCTATTCTTTGACCTTCAACTTTCACTTGATCACTATCTTCTACCTTGTAACCTATTTCAATAACCTTATCATTAATGGTTACTTTTCCTCTTTCAATTAACCTATCTGCTTTTCTTCTAGAGCAGAAACCTACTTCACTTAAATATTTATTTATTCTGGTACCCATTTTGTCTATGTTACCTTTTATTAATTTTAAATCTGCAGATAAATAATTGACAATTTCGTCAAGAATTTAAATTATTAATAATACT
>CAYNKY010000097.1:4490-6489 GCA_964397895.1 uncultured Prochlorococcus sp. | reverse complement strand
CTAATTTTCTTTCTTTTAATGAATATATGATCAACTCTTAATTTTTCGTCTGGAGTAACAGTTCTTTCAAGTTCTATTACTTCTGTAAAAGGGGATGATTTAAGTTCTTCTACAGGGACAACTTTTTTAACTGGTTTTGGCTTTGGCATAAATTTTTAATCTAAAAAGTTATACCTTAACATCCTATCTACATTTATTGTTATCCGTAAAACATTTTTTTAATATTGGAATTATTTAAACATTAATTATCTAAATTATTTAATTTAGATAATAATTACACTAAGTATTTATTATGTAAATATTCAATCTCACTTAATCAAAAGTCCTTTTTAATCAAAATTAATTTTTCATAGTGTTTTTAGTAAACAAATCAAATTATTAGAAATATAGATAATAGAAATAACAAAAAGAGAGCTTTATTAATATAGTTTTTTCTAAAGTAAGAATTAATCCTCATATTCATAAAAAAGCTTATTTTCTCTAAATGCTAATAAACTTTTCATTCTTAAATTTTTTGTATATCTTTTGCTTAAGGGGTATTAGATCTTTATGGAAATGTGGCAATTTATGTTTGTTAATCTCTCTATTTGGGGATTTATTTTTCAAATAATATTAATTGCTGGAGTTTATATAAAATCTAAATCTTTGCCAAAAGAAAAAACTGATAAGGAATTATTAGAGACAATATATAATCAATCATCTCTATCAGACTATAACCTTAGAAATTTAAAATTTTAATTAAGATGATTTTTAACGAACAAATAATTATTTATTTAGATATTTTTGTTTTTTTAATATTAATAGCTTTTTTTATAATTTTATTTAAAAGTAGAAGTTTTTTAATAGATAATAAAAAAGATGGCAAGGTTTATAAAGGTTAACATCAAGAAATAAGTATTAATAAAGATTTTCTATTAAATTTAGAAATAATCCTTTAAAAAATTAATTAAATCTTGATACTAAAAATAAAATTATGAAATTTATTTTAATTTTATAATTTTATTTGAAGATAACTATCTTTTAAAAAATATTACATAATTTTATAAAAGCTAGCTTTAGTAAAATGAAAGGATGAAAAAGAAATCAATTATATACAAATACTTTTTTAATAAAAGACTTGGAAAACTGAAGAGGTGTATAAAGTATTAAATTTGAGTTGATCTCATCTTCTGATCGCGATTAAAAAGGTTCTTCTATTAAAAATATAAAAACGCAAATAAAACAAGTACTCTATTGCTAAAAATAAAACCCTATTCCTAAAGTTCTTAAATGGTTTAAGCAAATTAAGTGTTTTCTTGTTTCTACTGTTTCTTATAATTGCTCTTAAACTTATTTTCATTAATGCTATACATCTTTTTTTTCGCCAGATTATAGTGGAATATTATTTAAATGTTATATATGCCATTCTGTAAAATCATAAAAACACTAATTTTTTTTTACGGGGGATTTATTGATCAGTAATTAATGTGTGACGAGTTTTCTAATGCTATTAGATAAATTGTAAAAGTATTAAATTACTTCATTATTAATTGTTAATTTATCCTAAATATTGAAAATATTAAATTAAAAATTATTTTTTGATAATTTAAATCTTTACAAACCATATCAAAACTTTTGAAGTTAAGATTACAAAACTATCTAAAATAGTACTTACATTAATGTTAAAGGATTAGAAAATCATGTTCGTAAGTATTGATCTCTGTTTAGTACCTATTGGAGTAGGAACTTCATTATCTCCATATATAAAAGAATGTATTGAAATCATCAAAAAGGAGGGACTAACATATGAATTAGGGGCAAATGGAACCGCCATAGAGGGTGATTGGGATAAAGTATTTGAATGTGTTAAAAAGTGCCATGAGAGAGTTCATTCAAAAGGTTCCCCGAGGATTTACACAACTATCAAATTAAATACGAGAACTGATAAAGAGCAAAAATTCTCAGATAAAGTGAAAAGCGTATTACAAAGTAATTAAAAGAAAAAGTGGTAATGATAATG
>CAYNKY010000097.1:0-4390 GCA_964397895.1 uncultured Prochlorococcus sp. | reverse complement strand
AAAATAATTTTCTAAACAGTCTTAACAAAGATATACTTTTTTTGAAAAAAATATGAAATTAATACTAGAAAAGGGAGAGTAAATATTGCAGCTAGATTTTTGTGGATTCCATTTTCATACATAAATCTAATTGATATATAATTCAGAATCCAAATAAGTGATGCTAAAAAAATATACCTGATAAGTTCTTTATAAGTTAAATTATTCATCTTGAATACTTTTTTACCGTATAAGTAAAAACCTATTACTAAATTAGTGATTTGACTAACTATAGTGGCTAAAAATATTGGTATAAACAAGAGTAACAAATGAAGAATTGAATTCGTTATCAAAAAATTTGCAAATCCATAAAATAAAAATAATCTTTTTCTCCCTCTTGATGAATGTTTTAAGTATTTAATATTCATTTTTAATATAAAGAATCTATTGCTCTCTCATACTTAGAAAACTTTGATCTAGGGAACTCAAAGAAGTTTTTTAACTTAGTATGATTTTCATTAATGTCGGTTTTGATTTCAACGACAAGATTGGGTTCTTTAGAAATTGAATTATCCATATTTTGATTTTCATAATGAATTAATTTATCAATAGTAACTCTCCAATTTTCATAAATAAAATATTCCCTATTGTATGTGATTTTTACTTTTGGTAAACAAATCCCATATTGGCTATCTACAATCCCATTAGTTAAAGATTCTTGTAAATCATAAATTACTTGATTCGATTTAAATCTATAGAACTCACTACTTAATTTTATTTCAAGATTATATTTATTTTTTTTATTCTTAAAGGCATCTACCCCATATTCCCTTATGCGTATTTTTCTTCTTGGAGTAATCCCCTCAACTGTATCATTATAAGATTGGAAGAAATAATTATCAAAATAAATAGATGATACAATTCTCTCAGGATATAATATCTTAAAATTATTGCTAAATAACCAATCTATTATTCTAGGATAATTTGTTGGAGAGAGTTCAGCCTTTTGTTCAATTCTTGGAATCATAAAAAATTTAATATTGAATTTTTTTGAACAAATATATTTTCTTTACAAACTTTTTTAGGAATAAGTAAATAAGATCCAGAGAATTCTTCCTTCTTTCTGTAGAGAGCCAAACATTTATCTGAATCAATAACTTCTACATTTAAAATTTTTGCCCTCGATGAATCTTTTACAACAATTGCTATAGAGGATTTATTAACAAATAAATTCTTAATCTCAGTAGAAGAACTTTCTCCTACTGAAATACCTTTGTCATAGCATTTAAATGCAATAAGCTCATTTATTTGATAATTTCCTGATGAAAGATCTAAACAATCATTACCTGCTTCTTCAACTTTTATTTTTTGAATATTTAGGTCCGAAAAGTCTAAATCAATAGCATCTTGAAAGCTATTTTTAACAAAAATTTCTTTTATTGATCCAATAGATCTAATAATATTTATACTATCTTCATTTATTCCATTTTCAAAAAACAAGCTAATATTTTCAAGCATAGAATCTCGAATTACCAGAGAACCAGTTATTAAATTTGAGTCAATACGAGAAGTTTTTTCTTCACGTAATAAATTTTTATCAGCAGTTGCATAAATTTTCCATTCAGAGATATTGCTATCATGAAAAATAATTTTATCAGCATTTGATTTGAATTTGATTTCTATCTCCCTTTCTTCTTTTTTTATAAGAATTTGAGGATTTCCGTATGCCCTTATATTAATAAAATCATTAATTTTATAATTTCTGTAATTTAATTCTTTTTTATTTTCAGAAGCATTTTTATTATTGTTGAAATAGAAATATTTTTTTTCATTCATCTGATAATTTCCTCTTGAGACTTTTATAAAATCCTCTTTTGAAATGTTTGATTTAAAACAGTTTTTAGAATAAATATCGCAAACCCTTAAATTGATAAAATTTTCTCCTGAAATCAAATTAACTTTATTAATTGTCTGGATTAAATTTTTATCTTTAATTTCCCCTTCTTTTTTAAAAATCTTTTTTAAGGATGAGTTCTTCTTTATATTTTCATTCAAAAAATATAAATAATTGATATTGTCTAATAATTTTTCTTTGATATTTGATATTTGCTCCTCTGAAATAATTAGTCCACTTTTTTTTAATTTATTTTTAAAAGAAATAATATTTAAGTTATTTATTCTTTTAATAGCATCAGGAAAATCATAATTATCATTATTTATTGTAAGCATTGCTAGATGTTTATCATCATTATTAGTTTTCCCTTCATATTCTAGAAACTCAATAAAAGGTAATTTTCTTGAATCAAGAATATCACTACCACCATCATAATAAACAGGCCTCAAACTATCATGAAAAGGATCATAATAGTATCTTAAATTATGTTTAAAATGCCCATGTAATGATCTTGATGCTATGGATAATAAATCAAAAAATGAATGATCTTTGAATATTTTATGATTCTTATTAGTGTTATTAAGTAATGAAATATTTAATGGAATATCATAATGAATATAGTCTTTTGAAGCATCATTTAGAGCTGTAGAAAATAAATTTAATGCTTTGATGCCAATTTTTAAGTTTTCTTCCCCTTTAGATAACCATTTATTATTAATTATCGAAGGATATACATAAGAATTAAATATAGATGATTTATCAGTTTTTCTACGTAGTTGCCACATTAAAGATTCATTTGCTTTTATTAAGGACGATTCTCTAAGTTTATTAAATTCTACTAATTCCTTTGCTAGTTTTTCTTGGAAAATCATTTTATGTTTGAAATTATTAATTTCTACATCCATAAACATAGTTCTTGGAGATATTAATCCAAATTCAGAAAATAAATTTGCTATGAAAACTTCATTATCTCCCCCCCTAGTTCTGGGTAAAAAAAGTTTAAACCTTCTTATCCCATTTATATTTCCTGTTTTCATTGTGACGTCTAATGAAGAAACTGGAGTACCATCGACCAATTTAATATGATCTCTAATATCACCTGAGATTCTTATTCGTGATTTATTTTTGCAGGTTTTTTCATTAGTTTTATAATAAATAAATGCATCAAATCTTTTCTTATACTTATCTTTTATAGAGACGTTATCAAACTCAGATAAATTATCTATATATCCTTTAATTATGTTAAATTGCCACTTTCTTGATTGTGGAGTTTCAATTTTAAGTTTACTTATATAATTTCTTTCTTGTAAATTTTCGCAAGGTGGATCTATAGCATCCTCAACTAATTTTTCATTTGGATTTAATTCGGAGATTTGATTATATTCCTCTGAAATTTGACGAGTTCTAAAAGCAAAAATAAATAATAAAATAAAAGGTAATAATATAAGAGAGGATAAGTTTATATTAAATTTCATTAGTTAGATTTTAGATAACTTTCTCTCCGATATAAATTGATTTTTATCTAAACTATTAGAAAATAAGTTTGCATCTTCAATATTTTCAAATTTCAACTTATAAGTATAAGTTTTTAATTTGATATTTTCGTGAAAAAATATCAAATTAGTATTATTAGTAATCTCATTGATAGGAGATTCAGATAAAATTTCTAATAAAAAAAAATTTGAGTGATCACTTATATCTAAATTAGGAATAAAACTATCAAAGCCTTTTCTTCTTGAAATATAAAGAGCATATATATATATAATAAACATTGATAAAGCAACCAATGTTAATGAACTTGATGGAGAGATATTTGTTGAGATGCCAACCGTTACTAATAAAAAATAAAGAGCTAATTCAAGTGGACTTTTTACAGGATGTCTAAATCTAACTATAGATAAAGCTCCAACCATTCCAAGAGAGAGCGCTATATTACCAGATATTGTTTTTGTAATTACTAAAGAGGTCATTGGCAATATACAGCAAGTTAGTACATAAGAAAAGTTCTTGGCCCATCGTTGACCAGAATATATCAAAGCAATATTTACAAATATTCCAAGTGAAAGAGAAAACAAGATTTTTATTAAAAAATTGATCTCAGGTATTAGATTCTGTAACATTAATTATTTCTAAAATTTAAAGATTATTTAATAATTTAATTATAAATCATTGTTAATTAAAATAACTGATAAGAGCATTAAAAATGTTTAAAAAATTAATTAATTCTTTTAATTTATTTTTATGTATTTAAAATTCTTTCTTATAGCTATTCGTAAATAAGCTCATTTGGCTTATTTAAGAATTAAAGTAATTTATTTTCGCGAATCATCAATTATTTTTTTAACTACTCAGTCACTCCAGTCATTTCGAATTTTCTGAGACAAAATAGTATATTCTGACATCTTCTAAAAAAAGGAGGGGGTGACGTTAGAGGTCAAAATCAGACCCCTTACGACAACTTGATTGAAACATAAATTTTAAAAATAGAACAGTAATACCCAAACACAACCCAAACAC
>CAYNKY010000096.1:0-6542 GCA_964397895.1 uncultured Prochlorococcus sp. | reverse complement strand
CTTAACAAAGAATTTATAAGTTTAAAAATGCTATTTTAAAATAAATTAAATTTATAAAATATTGATTATTATATTTAATAAATATTGAATATTTGATTCAAACTTAATGTTTCATTTTAGGAAAAAAAGGAATTTTTTAATTTCCTTTATGATTATTTTTTCAATTGATCCATTAATGAATTAAAGATCTTATGCTGAAAATAGTAAAGAACAATTTCAAGAATCTTATATATATAAATATAAAAATTTTTCAAAAAAAAATTATGAGAAATTTTCTCCTGTATTTTCCGAATCATTTAAAGAAGGGAAAATTTATATTGAGAGTCAATATTTAATTTCTTCAAATGCATATAAAATTTGTGAAAAATTAGGTTGGGACTTACATAATCCAAGTGATAGAAAGTGGTGCAGAGCTACTCTTTACACAAGATATTGCATATGGAGGAACGATTTTCAAAAATTAAGAGATCAAGTTGGTTGCAAATTAGGAGGTAAATGTATATGTAATGATTGAGTACAAATTGTTATTAGAAAAAGTGAATATTATTTAAATACTCCAAAAGTGAATAGAAAGTTGAAGTTTTAATAGCCTTTGGGAATCCATTATCATCATATAAACTTTTAATTTTGTGATCGAAGTATCTCCGTAAATATTCAGGGATAGGTTCAATAATATTAAAAGGGAGTTCTCTCTTTGATATGTAACATGCACATGCCGCAAATAGCGAAATCAAAGCGTACAATAAACAACATTTCATTCTAGTTTGTTCTTTAGCAAAAACTGTCCATTGAAAAATAATATAAAACTGATCAGTTTTGATTGTTTTTAAATCATCCTCCATACATATGAATCGCAATTTATCCCATTTAAAGAAAATACTTTTCCCATTAATGTATGCAAAAAATATACCAATAGGGCTTAATGCTATTTGCGAAATCTCATCATCATCAAAAATTCCATCGTAGTTATTTATTATGGATCTCAACCTAATATCTGTCCAAAGATAATCAGCATTTTCTCCATCATCATAAAGGAAATTAGTAGCATAATTATCTTTCAAGAATCTCTTTGATTCTCTTGAATAAATTAAAGTCCATTTGAGATCAACAAAATTTTCTTTTACCAATAAATCAGTAAATCCTTCAGAACTAACATCATATTCTTGCAACCATTTTAAATTTTTAGTAATTTTATGATCATTCTCAATATCGACTAATTTACTTTCTTCTTCGAAAATTGATTCATTAATATAATCAATTCCTTTTTCTTTTAAAAAATTTTTTGCATTATTTAATTTGATTAATTTATTATTTAATTCTTGCTTATTGATTAATTTTGCAGAAAATTTGTTTTTGATTTGTCTTACTTTTAACTCCCAAAGCTCCTCAAATATGAATAAATCCTTTTTCTTAGTAATGCCTAAAACCTCTAATGAATTTTTTATTTCGTTCATCTTAGAAAGAGAATTGCTTAAAAAAATTTTTACTAAAAATCAAAATCACTTCTACTTACATGAAAGCCATGGGTATGAAAAATACCGTTGGAGTCTAATAACAATAGGAACAGATAGACTAATCCAAATTTTTTGTAAAAGTTAATTCTTTTAGACTCTTTCTTTATAGGCTCTGAATAGCAGTTTTTCGAGGGAACTAGTGAATCTAATTTGTAAGTTCTAAAATCATAATTATTTGAACCTAAATTAGGCTGATAATTATTATTTTCATGATCTTTTAACATTGGCTTTTTCTTTTTCTATAATGATATAACATCTTTTAAAATTATGGAATTTAATATATGAATTTTATCGGGATAGATCTTGGAACTTCAAACACAGTAGTGTCTTTCAAAAAAGGTGAAAAAGTCGAAACTATATTATTTGATGATGGATCTAGACTTTTACCTTCAGTAGTATCAGTTACAAAAAATAAGACTTTATTAATTGGAAATTCTGCTCTTTCAAAGAAAAAATCAAATCCTGAAAATACTTTTTTTTCAACAAAAAGATTTATTGGAAGAAGAAGCTCAAACGTAAAATTAAAAGAATATGCTCAACTTCCCTATAAAGTTGATGTTAGTCAAGAATTAGTTGGTTTATATAGTAGTAACCTAAAAAAAAGATTTGAAATTCATGAAATAGCAGCTCAAATATTGATAAAAGTAAAAGAATCTGCAGAAAAATATATAGGAACTAATGTAGATAAATGCGTAATTTCTGTACCAGCATACTTTGATAATAACCAAAGAATTGCGACTAAACAGGCAGCTGAAATTGCTGGTTTGGAAGTTATTTCACTAGTAAATGAGCCAACAGCTGCACTTCTTGCTTTTTTAAATGAAGGCTCTTATCAAGGTAACTATATAGTTTTTGATCTAGGTGGTGGAACATTTGACATCTCTTTAATCGAAGCCGATATTGATATTGAAAAGAAATCATTTTTTGAAGTTAAAGCTACTAAAGGAGATTCCAAATTAGGTGGAGATGACTTTAATTATCTAATTCTTCAACATTTTGTAGAGGAAATTAAGAAAAAGTTGCCAAATACGAAATTCGATGAAAAATTATTATCTTATTTAAGAGAAGAGTCTGAAAAATTAAAAAAACAATTATCTGTTGAAGAATATGTTGAGGTAGATCTTCAAAATTTGCCTCAAAAAAATAAATCCGTATTGGATTTACAGATGACTTTCACAAGAAAAGATTTTGAAAATATTTGTTCTGATTTGTTTTCTAAAATAAAAAATTTAATAAAAAAATTTATTAACGAAAATATTTCTGTGGATGAAATTTCAAATGTAATCTTAGTAGGAGGCTCATCTAGAATGAAAAAGTTTGCGGAAATAGTTAAAGAATTAACTAATAAAGAACCTTTGGTTTCTTTAAATCCAGATGAAATAGTTTCATATGGGTGCTGTCAATATGCTCTTATCAGAGAGAATAAAGAGCCATCTACTTTCATTAGTGATGTAACGCCATTATCTTTAGGGACTGGAATTATAGATGATGTGAATAGTGTTATAATACCGGCAAATAGCGCTGTACCCTGCAGTAGAACTGAAGTTTATACAACAGTTTATGATAATCAAGAAGCCATTGATGTAGATGTATTTCAGGGTGAAAGACAAATAGCGAGTGAAAACATTCTCCTAGGAAATTTTGAGCTTCGTGGTATACAAAAAGCCGAAAGAGGAGTCCCAAACATCGAGATAACCTTTACTATTGACTTAGATGGTATTTTGCATTGCGAAGCAGAAGATGTAAAAACTAAATCTAAAAAAAGTATTTTTATTTCCAATTCTTTTGAAATATCTAAAGAAGAAATATCTCTACTTAGAGAGGAAGCTTTAAAGTTTTTTAATAGTGATAAGGAATTTGTCAATAATAGTTTAATCAAAAGGTATTCAGCGGAATTAAAGCCTTATCGAAATCAATCTTCTGTAGCAGAGTTATTAAAAATATCAAACAATTATCTTGAGGGAATTTCAAATATAAATATTTCAAAAGAAAAATTAATAAATAAATTGCAGGAAAAACTTTTTCAAAATCAAAAAAAACTTTAATCTTTTTTATTAAATAAATATAAGTGCTCATTAATATTGTCCACAATCTCCAAAGATTTTTTCTTACTGGGTAATATTAAATTAAGAGTTTTTTTATTCTTATTTTTAAATTTTATGGTCATATAATGTGGTGGGCAAAATGAACATTTATTTATCTCAGAGAATTTTATATGGTATTTGAATTGTTTAGTTCCGAAAAACTTGTAATCGATACCTTGATTATTAATTAAAATAAAACTTTTCGCATAACCATTAAAATAATTAACTGACCATATAGAAACCAATAAAAGTATTAAGCCTATAAATATATTGGCAATAAAACATACTATTGTTGTAAAAAATAAAAATGAGATTATACCAAACAAATTAATATCAAAACTATATTTAAATTTCTTATTTTGGCTTAAACTTTTAACAAAGAAAAATTCTTTATCAGGTTGACTATCAACTTCTGACTTAAATAAATTACTCTTTTTTTTACTTTTTGATGAGTCCAAACTGATTTTTTGATTATCGTCAATTAAAAATTTTTTTATTTCATCAAAAGAAAAGTTATTATTAAGAAATTCTCTTGCATTGTTTATCTCAATCAATCTAGAATTTTCTCCCCCCTTTTCATTAATTAATTTAACCTTCCACCAGTAATCAATATTTCCCTTTTCTAATTGAGATAATTTATAAATCCCTAAAATCTCTAATGAAGATAGAAGATCCTCTTCTTTCTTAAGCATGAGAATTAATTCAATTGTGAATTTATAAGTAATTTTATACATTTATGAATATATATTATTTAATAATTTAAATAAGTAACAATTTATAAAATTGATCTTATGAATAAGAAAAATTCTAAAAATTTAAAAACTGATGACAACTCAGAGTCTTTAGACGATCAAGATTATAAAAACGATCCTAATAAGGACATTGATAATTTCCCTAACCAAGGGGCATTATCTTTTAAAGAACTCAGTAATAGAATGAGAAGGAATATGCAAAAAATCGATATTTTGGTACAAAATGGTTTTGAGGTAAAAGGTTTAGTTAAAGAGCAAATTCTTTCAGATCCTGATGGAGTCCCTGTCAATCTCTGGGACTGGGTTCCTTTAATAGGTTATGGGTTGAAAGGGAATAACCGTGATCAGTATGAAAACTATCAATTCCCAAGATTCTCTTGGTTAACATTTATATTCCCTCTTGCGATGTTATGGAAGATTAAAAATTGGAGTTATGTCAGGCTAATTATTGCTGTAGATATAATATATGAAATTCTAATAAGATACTTAGATATTGATTTTACAGACTTATATGCAAAAGGAGATTTTATTTTCAGAATTTATTTCTTTTCAACTTTTGCGATATGGGGATTTCACATAGTTCTTGGTCAAATTTACCCTTATTTAGTTTGGGATTCTTTAAGTAAGAAAATTAAAAATTTTAATTTATTTATAACCATCTTAGTTCAAATTATTTATACTTCTTTATTTTTTATCTTTTAAATATTTTTTGAAAAATAAATAGTATTATTAGGAAAGTTAAATTTAATACATTATTAAAAGTAGAAATGGAAAAACAAAAATCTATTTATAAAAAATTAATAAAGTTTTTACCTATTTTTTTATTTTTAATTTTTACTGCAAATTATCTCAGAAATAATTCAACTTTTTTAATGCCAAAAGAATATAAAACTATAAAGAAATTAGTAAATCAAATTGCTTCCAAAAATTATTTAGGTAATAAAGAAATAATTTTTTCTGTATCCAGTGGAAGTTATATGTCATGGACCGCAAAAGATTTAGATTTGTGCAAAGCAGAGGAGTGCTGGTATTACAACAATTTAAATCCATATAAAAAATATAAAAATGTAAAAGGTATCAGTATTAATGAGCTTGGGAATCAAGCTTATTTATATGGAGGAATTGAGGCTTATGCTTGGAAAGGAGTAGTTTGGTTAAGTAGATCCACATTTCGTTCCTATGGAGAAAAAATAGATTATTTGGCATGTACTATTGGACATGAACTGGCTCATATTATTTTCAATGATCATATTAATAATTCAATTAAATTATCTGAAAAACTTAAGAATTTAGGGATTGAAAATAACAATTCCCATAATCAAGAAAAAGAAAAAAATAATAAAAAGGAGATTCTTGAGAAAGAATTAACAAGAGAATCTGAAAAAAAAGCTGATTTTAAAGGCGCAAAAATGATTGTTAATGCAGGTTTTGCCAAAAATACTTGTCTTAAAGAGCTTAAGTTTCTTACTCAATTTGAAAAATTAGAAACTGAAACTAGTAGAGAAAGCACCCACCCTGGATATCTTGAAAGATATGAATCTCTTGAAAAATCTATAGAAAATTATGAAAAAGATTTTTATTTAAAGTCATTTAAATCCTATAAATGGAGATGGCAATATAATAGAAAAATGAATACCTTAACTTTCTTACCCATTAAGTAATATTAGTTAGTTTATTTTTAATAAAAAGAAAGAGTTTTCATGAAAGAAAGATTTTTTAAAACAAATAAAATTTACATTTTAATTGTGCTTATAGCTTTTTTAATTGGTATTTTTGCGAATTTTGATTCTGTGGATATTGACTCAAACAAAGAAGTTATTGAAGAAGGTTTTAATTTGGGGAGATTAGTAGTTATTGGAATTTTAATAGGTGGTTGGAATTTAATTAATCACTATTTTATAAAAGATAAAAAATAACCTAATTTCTTCTTAGCAAAGTTAGTGATTAATGATAGTAGTAAGAGGATTTAACATTAATCTTTTGATTTGTCCATTTTCATAGAGAATTACTCTACCTTTACCGTTTAAAACCTTCTTTGAATGAGCAATGCGCGGCACTTAAAATCGTGAATAAATCGTGAATACATTTTTGCTCAATTTAAAAAACCTTGTTATAGACTACTGGTACATGTTTCATGAGCTAATAATTTCAGCCAACTTAGATAGAATCGTATACCATTTATAAAAATCAAA
>CAYNKY010000095.1:0-6971 GCA_964397895.1 uncultured Prochlorococcus sp. | reverse complement strand
TTGGTGTTAACACTTAACCCAATGCCATCAACTTTTAACAAATTTTTATTATTTATGCGTAAGATCATGATATTCATGATCGCAATTTTGGCATCATTTTTCCTTGTGACACTTGATGTTCAAGCACTTAGTGACAGCAAACAAATCGTTTTAGATGCTTGGACATTAGTAAACGAAGGATATTACGATCCTGAAATCTTTAGTGATATTCAATGGAAGAAGATAAGGCAAAAAACACTTCAAAAGCAAATCGACACTTCTGAAGACGCTTATTCCGCAATTGAAGAGATGCTAAAACCTTTAGATGATCCTTACACTAGAGTTTTAAGACCTAAAGACTATGAATTATTAAAGTCCAGTAATCTTGGTAGTGAAATTAATGGTGTTGGTCTTCAATTAGGAAAAGATGAATTAAGTGAAAAAATAAAAGTTATATCTACTTTGGCAGGATCACCTGCTGAGGATAGTGGAATTGCTTCTGGAGACTTGATTGAGAAAGTTGATGGGAAAGAAACATCAGAGTTAGGACTAGCAAATACAGCTTCTAAGCTAAGAGGTGAAAAAGGATCAAAAGTATTAGTACAAATAATTACAGAAGATGGAACTTCTAAAGAAATTGATTTAGAGAGAAGATCTGTTGACTTAAGGCCTGTTAGAACAAAAAGATTAAGAGATGAATCTCATACATTAGGATATTTGAGAATCACCCAATTTAGTGAAAGTGTTCCTGTGAAAATAAAAGAGGCTTTAGAAGAACTTAAAGAAAAAGAGGTTGAGGGTATAATACTGGATTTAAGGAATAATTCTGGTGGATTAGTTAGCTCAGGAATAGCGGTAGCAGATTCATTTTTAAATGAAAAACTCGTTGTAGAAACAAAAAACAGAGAAGGTATAAAAGATTCTATAATCTCACAAAAAAATACTTTTTTTGAAGGTCCTATGGTAACGATTGTAAATAAAGGAACTGCTAGCGCGAGTGAAATTCTTGCAGGGGCCTTACAAGACAATCAAAGATCACAATTAATTGGCAAGCAAACCTACGGCAAAGGCCTTATTCAATCATTAAAAAGTCTAAGTGAAGATAGTGGTATAGCTATTACCGTGGCAAGTTATCTCACTCCTAAAGGGAATAATATACAAGGTAGGGGAATTATTCCAGATAAAATTTTAGAGTATTCAGAAGCTAAGGATTACGGTAGCTCAGAAGACAAATGGGTTAAAGATGCTCAAATCTACCTCAATTCTCTTATAGACAAAACCAATGAGAATGAAAAAACATTAGTTAAAGTAACTAAAATCCAAGGTAACGAACTGTAAAAGGATTTGAACCGAATTTATTTCTTAACACCGATAGAAATTTATGAATAAAAAAAGAATCTTTCATGATCCTATCCATAAAGAAATTATCATAGATAGTTCAAAAGAAGAGGAAGAGATGATAATGGAATTGATAGAGACGGAGGCTTTTCAAAGACTTCGCAGAATTAAACAACTTGGGACAGCATCTTACGTGTTTCACGGAGCCGAATCAAGTAGATTTACACACTCAATTGGAGTTTTTTGTGTCGCAAGAAAAATATATAAACATTTAATTGAAATTGACCACTCATTTACAAAGCATAAATTTATATTATACGGAGCTGCTCTTCTTCATGATTTAGGCCATGGGCCTCTAAGCCACACTAGTGAGGAAGTCTTTTCTCATAACCATGAAAATTGGTCAATGAATTTAATAAATAACTACACGCCGATTAATTCAATTTTAAAAAAATATGGGAAAGAGATCCCTCAAAAAATTAGCGAATTATTTTCTTTGCAAAATTTAGTATCCAATCCATTGAAGACAATTATAAGTAGTGAAATTGATTGTGATAGATTAGATTATCTTCTCAGAGATAGTTACAATACAGGTACTAAATATGGATTAGTTGATTTAGAAAGAATAATTTCAGCCCTCACTTTTTCACCTGATGGTTGCATTGCGATTAGGCCAAAAGGGATTATTGCTATAGAACATTTCTTGATCCTTAGAAATATAATGTATCGTACAATTTATAACCATAGGATTAATGAAATATGCACATGGATCTTAGAAAAAATATTCTCCAAGATAAAAAATGATTTTAAAAAAAATATTTGGATTGATAATTATTTATACAAATGGATATTCTCTCCTAATGAACTTAGTTTCGAAGAATTTCTTGCCGTTGATGATATTAGATTAAATTATCATTTATCAAAATGGAAGGATGAAGCTCCCAGACCGATATCAACTTTATGTGAACTGTTTATTAATAGAGATCTACTAAAAGCGACTAATATTAGTTTCCTCAGTAATATAAAAAAACTTGAATTGTTAGCATTCGCTAGACAAAAAGCCGAATCAAATAATTTCGACCCAGCTTTATTTTGCGGGATTAAAGAAAAAAAATTTAACGGTTTTGAATCTAATAATTCTCTGAAGGTCTGGGACAATAACCTTCTAAAAGATTTAGATAATGAATCTGAACTTATAAAGACTCTCATGAAAAGTAATGAAAACTCGCTAATTGTTTATCCAAAATTCCTAAAGAAAGAGATTCTTGAAAGAATTTTGATTTTAAAAAATAACTAAAATGTATTTAACTATTAAAGAAAGTAGTAGAAAAGAGAAAAATTACTCTTTTAAGTCTTTAGCTGATTTTGAAAAATTAATTGCATATATTGGATATGAAAATCGGTCAAAAGAAGCTACTCTACATTTATATGAACAAAAACTCACCTTTCTAGAATTATTAAGGATAAAAAAACTATTATTCAAATCAAATTTAAATTTAATTAAAATTCATTCAAACATCAGAGAAATTTTAATAAGTGCAAAATCACTAAAAATTGAAGGATACTTTTCCAAAGATTCTAAAAATATTTCAAATCCAATTCTCAACAAAATAGAGGAAACTGAAAATATAACACGCTTTGGTATGGTTAGATCTGGAGATAAAATATCTTCAAATGGGAATCTTATTATTATCGGTGATGTAAATCCAGGTTCACAAATATCTGCTAAAAATAACATTTATGTTTGGGGAAAATTATGTGGAATCGCAATAGCTGGTGAAAGAGGAAATGATAATTGCACTATTTCCTCCCTTTATCTAAATCCTTTACAGCTGAGGATTAATAAAACAGTCGCAATAGGTCCCAAAGAAAAACCAAATGGAAATTATCCTGAAATTGCAATAATAGAAAAAGGGAAAATTATAATTAAGCCACTAATAATAGATAATTAAAATAATTCAAGCTTTTGAAAAATAAATTAATTACAAGCTTTAATTATAGAATTCCTTAACTTTTCCTTCTTTTCTAGAAACTATTTTAAATTATTATCTGATCAAACTTCAATACAATATTGTGGCGAAAAATACTCGTACAATTTTAATTTGCTCTGGTAAAGGGGGGGTAGGTAAAACTACCTTAACTGCGAACCTTGGAATAGCTCTAGCTAACAGCGGTGCATCAACTGCAGTACTTGATGCTGATTTTGGTTTAAGAAATCTTGATCTTTTATTGGGTCTTGAAAATCGAATTATATACACAGCTCAGGATGTTCTTGACAATAATTGTAGATTAGATCAAGCTTTGGTAAGGCATAAACAAGAGCCAAATCTAGCGCTACTTCCTGCAGGAGATCCAAGGATGTTAGATTGGATGAAACCCGATGATATGAAAAAAATTAGTGATTTATTAGCTGAGAAATTTGATTATGTTTTAGTAGATTGCCCAGCAGGAGTTGAAGATGGTTTTAAAAATGCATTAGCAGCATGTAAAGAAGCTATTGTTGTAACGAATCCTGAATTATCCGCTGTCAGAGATGCAGATAGAGTTGTCGGTATATTAAATACATGTAATGTAAATCCTATTCAGTTAGTTATAAATAGAGTTAGACCTAATATGATGGCCAACCAAGAAATGCTTACAATTGATGATGTAACAAGCATACTTTCCTTGCCTTTATTAGGGATAGTTTTAGAAGATGAGCAAGTAATTATAAGTACAAATAGAGGAGAGCCTCTTACATTGACAGGGAAAAAGTCTCCGGCATCAAAATGCTATTTAAACGTTGGTCAAAGACTTTCAGGAGAGGATATTCCAATTATTGATCCAAATAAAGAGAGTAAAAGTCTTAAAGATAAATTCATAAGATTAATGCAAACAAAGATTTTCTAACATGACACTCAGGGACCTTATTAACAAATTATTAGGCAGAGAAACTGCTAGTGCGAATACGGCAAGAGAAAGGCTTCAACTCGTTTTGGCTCATGACAGAGTTGACATGAGCTCTTTAACTACAGATCTTCTTGATAAAATGAGAAGAGAAATACTTGATGTAGTTGCAAAATATGTCGAGATCGATTTTGATGAAGTAGCAGTAAGTCTCGAGACAGAAGATAGAATGACTGCACTAGTTGCAAATTTGCCAATTAAGCGAACGATCTCTGGTGAAATAAAGCTTAAAGATACTGAAAAAAAAAATAAAAAATAAAAGATAATAAATAATCCATTTATTCAAATATATTTCAAAAATATCCATTCCTTATGTAAAATAAATTATGTGCCGGCTTAGCTCAGTGGTAGAGCAGCGCTTTTGTAAAGCGAAGGTCATCAGTTCAAATCTGTTAGCCGGCATTTTTATTATTAATTACATCAGCAGAGAATAAAGCCAATATTAATAATCCCAAAATTAAGGGGAAAAACCTTAACTCAAAAAAATAATTCAAGAATTGAGACACTGTTTTAAATATCCAAAACGTTAAGCCTTGTATAACCAGAAGCAAAAAAATCAAAATATTCATCAAAACTAACGAGAAAATGTAAGGCGACCTTGTCTTATTAATTCCCATTCTCCATTTTTTTTCCACGAAATAATCGTACTAGCTTCGCCACTACATTTGTGCCAAGGAATTGGACCTAATAGAGGAACATTTGGAAGATCATTAGATACTTGATTTTCTGTCAAAGAAGTTGTTTCTCCTGAAATATTTGCACTCGAGGTCGCTAAAGGACCAGTTTTTAATATTAATGACTTAGCACTGAAAGAATTAGGTACTCTTATTCCTAATGTCTTTTCACTAGATAAAAATTTGAAATTACAATTTTCATGAGCTGGAATAATTAATGTTAGAGGCCCAGGCCAAAATTTACTTGCAATTTCTTGAACATCATCTCTTGCTACAGAATGCACATTATTTATTAATTGTGAGATATTAGAACCCATTAAAATTAGTGGTTTTTTTTTATCTCTTTTTTTGACTTTATAGATCACTTCTGAATATTCAGGTCTGCAGCTAATTGCAGGAAGAGTATCAGTCTGGAATATTAAAGGAAAGCCATTTTCTAATACTTTTAAAGCTTCTGATTCCCCTAAAACTTTCATTAATTCTTAATTATATTTACCAATTGTAAATCTTCTTACACCAAACAAATCATAAATATTATCAACACAAACAAATCCATTAGAAATCAACAAATCTTTTACTTTTAATCCTTGATCGAAATGATGTTCTAAAATAATCCAACCACCTTTTTTAAGATATTTAGGAGACTCGTAAATTATCTCATTAAGATGAAATAATCCATCTTTTCCGCCATTTAATGCGAGCTTAGGCTCATATTTTTTTACTGAAGTTGGTAATCTTTCATATACAGATGTAGGGATATAAGGAGGGTTAGCAATAATAGCATCAATCTTCCCAGAGAAATCAAATAAAGGTTTTAACCAATTGCCACAAAAAAATTCTAAATTATTAGCTTTGGAAATTTCACAAAAATTTCTTCTTGCGATTTTAATCACTTCGCTATCTATATCTGTTGCTAAGCCATACCAATTACTATTATGTAGAGACAAAGATATTCCTATAATTCCAGACCCTGTTCCTAAATCGGCGAATAAAATATGTTTAGATGTACTTTTAAAGATATTTAAAAATATATCTATAATTTGTTCAGTCTCTACTCTTGGAATTAATACCTTTTCATTTAATCTAATTAAATGATTTCTCCAATAAGTATTACCGCATATATATTGGATAGGCTTTTTTTTTATTATAAATTCTTGCCATTTTGAGTACAGGGAATTTAAATCCTCATTTAAAAAAATTTCTTGTTTATCATTTAATCTAAATGAATTAAGATCTTTTTTTGAAATTCCACCTGCTAAATCAAGAAGAAAATAAAGAGATTCATGATCACTATCCTTCTCTAAAATGTCATGAATCCACAAAAGTAACTCTTTTGCAGAAACTTTAAACATCTTAAAGGATTCTAATTCTTAGGTTTTGGTCCAAGCCTACCTTTACTTGAATCTGAGTAAAAACTAGATTTCTCACCATCACTTGTTGATATAAATAATCCAATTAAAAAAATAGTGGGGACTCCTACGAAAAGTAAGCTCGCAATAAATCCAAAATTTGTTGTTTCCATTAGAAAATTAGTACTAATTAAATAAACTATAAACAGTTGAATGTAAATTAAGTGGAAAAATTAATAAACAAGACTAACACATTAACAGTCTTAAACAATTTCTTAACTATGAACAAATTATTTTATAAATAATCTTCTTGATAATTAATAAATAATGTATATTGATTCTCAAAATATTTCAGATAAAATTACTTTTTCATGATTAGCTAATAAAAAAAAGAATTGAAAATATCATTAGAATTTTTGTTATTTCTTAAATATTTGTATTCAAACTTTGCGATTTGTGACCAAAATGTAAACAATTTTTTGTTGATTTTTCCCCAAAAAGCCATTAAGACCAATGCTTTAGGCAAATTTTACAAAATAATTTAATTAATTACAAAATCCACTGAACTAGGAAAAAAACCCTTACTATCATGATGTTTAGCTGTTTAAACAGCATCTTTATTAAGAATTAACCGATGGGATTGCCCTGGTATCGAGTGCACACAGTAGTTATCAACGACCCAGGT
>CAYNKY010000094.1:0-6976 GCA_964397895.1 uncultured Prochlorococcus sp. | reverse complement strand
GAGTTTTTTGAATACATAACAATTCTTTTAGATAAACCATTTCAAAAAGGAGAATTTATAAAATCAGATGGGGTTTTAGGAATGGTTGAAAGGGTGGGGGTAAGATCTTCAAGGATTAGAAGTATTAATGGAGAAATTATTGTTATGAGTAATAGCTCATTAACAAATGGTGTAATTGCTAATTATGCCCAAATGAAAAAGAGAAGAATAGTTCATAAATTAGGAGTTATTTATCAAACTTCTCCTGAAAAAATGAGAAAAATCCCATCAATATTAAAAATGATTATTGAAGAAACTAATAATGCTTCATTTGATAGATGTCATTTTACAGATTTTGGTGATTTTAGCCTCAATTTTGAGCTCGTTTATTACATACCAACCAATAACTATAAAGCAGCAATGGAAGCTCAACAAAGTATTAATTTAAGGATTATGGAGGAATTTAAATTTAATAAAATTGAATTTGCCTTCCCTACTCAAACATTACAGATCGAGAGAGATAATTCCAAAGGAGGAAGCTAAATCATTACTAAATTTCCAAAGTTTATCCGCAAGATCAGAATCATTAGCTTCTATACTTGTGTCAGAATAAATTAGCTGATGTTTTTTAAAAAAAATAAGCTTATTACTTAAATGAATATATTCAATATCATTTAATTCTTTATAAAAAGCTATTTCAGATAAGAGCCTTCCCGCATTTATTACGTTTTCAGAAATCCCTAATATATTATTTGCAACATTTGAAAATATTAAATATCCGATTTTATTAAACTTAGTACTGTAACGAAAAAAGCCTAAATCATCTTTTGGTATTACCAGCCCAGGGGCCCAAGTTATAACTGAAATCCTTCTTTCTTTTATTTTTAATTTTTTAGATAATTCTTTAGCGAATAAGATATTACATAATTTGCTATTTTTATAGGATTTATCTGCACTAAAGTTTTGATATTTACCTATTATTTCATCCTTAAAATTGATTAAATTATTCAAACCAGCTGGTTTTCCTACATTACCACCTGAGCTTTTAGGATCATGAACATCTGAAGAAGTAATTATTATTCTAGATTCGGGAGAATCTTTAATAAATGAAATCAATTGGTTAATAATACAGAAATGAGCAAAATGATTAACAGCAAAAGTTAACTCTATTCCTTGCTTTGATACTTTTGGATATAAAGCTCCTGTATATTGCATTCCTGCATTTAATATAACAATATCTAATTTAAGATCTTTATCTTGAAGAAATTTCTTTATTTTTAAAATATTTCTGATATCTATAAAATCCACATCATCAATAATATTTAGATATTTATCTATGTACTTTTGATCAAAATATTTACTCAATCTATAAATAAATGATTTCTTCCTCTTTATTGATCTAATTGTTAGGTATAAATAATTTTTATTTCTTAATAAATTTATTACTGAGTAAAAACCAATTCCAGAGTTCGAACCTGTAAAAAGTATACATTTTCCAGAATCATTTAGTTTTGTAGCATCTTTAATCATTTATAAACCACTTAATAAAGATTTAATTTAATTAAGTTAAGTTTATATTAAAAATTTTTATTCATATAAATTATTGTTAAAACACTCAAACTAGAAACGCATAAATTTGTTTTTTCTTATTAGTATTAATATCTTCATTATTAAATAAAAAAGTATTAAAGAGTTTATGTTTATCTTTATTTACTTTTTTATTTTAAATTCTACTTCCTGTAAAGTTTAAGAATGATCATGAAAGGATTGTCAGATGTACTTGTATTAGGAGCAGGCCCCGCAGGAATGGCAATTGCTTCAGCTTTAGGCAAAGAAAAGCTAAAAGTAGATGTCCTCTCTCCCAATGGTCCTGATGAGCCTTGGCCTAATACATATGGTATTTGGGGGAATGAAGTTGATCAACTTGGCCTTGATAATTTGCTCGAATATAGGTGGAAAAATACAGTTAGTTTTTTTGGAAATGGCTCTTTGAAAGAGCATGATTTTGAGAATAAACCTACTCAACATCTACTAGATTATGGGCTATTTGATAAGAAGAAACTTCATTCTCATTGGCTTAATGAATGTAACAGCTCATTTATAAAATGGCATCAAGGATTCGCCAATAAAATTAATTTTGAAAAGCATAAAAGTACTGTTACTACAGAGGATGGAAAGATGTACTCAGCGCGACTTGTTATAGATGCAACCGGATACGACCCAGTTTTTCTTAAATTAAGGTCTTCCGAACCACTCGCAGTTCAAACATGTTACGGGGTAGTTGGAAACTTTAGTAAGCCTCCACTCGAAAAAGATCAATTTGTTTTAATGGACTATAGGAGCGATCATTTGAGTGAAACGCAAAAGAAAGAACCTCCAACATTCTTATATGCGATGGATATGGGAGATGGGAAATATTTTTTAGAAGAAACCCAACTAGGACTTGTAAATCCACTGACAATGGCTGATCTTAAAAGCCGATTAGAAAAAAGACTAGCTCACCGTGACATCGAAATAACCAGTAAACAGCATGAGGAGCTAGGCCTATTTCTACCAATGAATATGCCCATTCCCGATTTCAAGCAACCAATACTAGGTTATGGTGGAGCTGCTTCAATGGTTCATCCAGCATCTGGGTATTTAATAGGTAATGTTTTAAGAAGAGCACCATTAGTTGCAAAAGCGATATCTGATGCAATGAAGGACAAAAACCTTCCTACGATGCTAATAGCCAAGAAAGGTTGGGAGAGTTTATGGCCAGAAGAGTTAATAAGAAAAAAATCTCTTTATCAATTTGGTTTAGAAAAATTAATGAGATTTGATGAGAAATTATTAAGAGAATTCTTTGAGAGTTTTTTTCAATTACCAAAAAGTCAATGGTATGGCTTCTTAACTGATACTTTATCTCTCAAAGAGATTGTA
The DNA here is from genome assembly GCA_964397895.1 of uncultured Prochlorococcus sp. GTDB lineage: Bacteria > Cyanobacteriota > Cyanobacteriia > PCC-6307 > Cyanobiaceae > Prochlorococcus_A. Next base: position 4,075 of record CAYNKY010000094.1, on the reverse strand, counting down.
AATGCTATGTGGACTATGTTTTTAAAGGCTCCTTGGAGCGTAAAAAAGGGACTTATGATTATGAGAGGAAGAGAATTAAGAATGCTATTTAAAATAATTTTTCCAAATATCTAACATTTTAATGAGAACAATCTTATTAAGTGGAGCTAATAGAGGTATCGGATTAAAAATTGCATATAAAAGTCTTCAGGATGGCAATAGATTAAGTATAGGAATAAGAGATAAAGATTCTATTAAAGGTACTCCAATAGATCCAAAAGAATGGCCAAAAGATCAACTAATCATTAATCATTATGACGCGCTTGATTATAAGTCAGCTGAAAAATGGATTTCAGCTACAACTGAAAAATTTGGAGGATTTGACACTCTAATTAATTCAGCTGGAATATTATCAAAAGTTCCTTTCTTATACAAAGAGGGAGACCAAAATGAAATTAATTTGACAATGAAAGTAAATTTTCTTTCTGTTTGGGATTTATGTAAATTAAGTTGGGATAGTCTTTCTTCTTCAAAAGATGGAAGAATAATTACCTTAGTTTCAATGAGTGGAAAAAGATCAAAAGGTGATTTGGCTGCATACTCCTCCTCTAAATTTGCGTTAATGGGACTTTGTCAAACCATGCGAAATATTGGATGGGATAGGAATATAAGAGTTACTGCAATTTGCCCTAGTTGGGTGAATACTGATATGGCTAAAAATATAAATTCAATTAATCAAGACGATATGACTCAACCAGAAGATATTTCTGAGTTATGTTCTACTATTTTAAAGTTACCTAAACAATCTATTCCATTTGAGTTATCGATAAATTGTAACTTAGAAATTTAAGTGAAATTTATGACAAGATAAGATATTGAAAGCATTGACAATGCAATAAAAAAGGCTTTTAGTCTATTAGTTAACAAAGAAAAAAGGGATATATCTTCTGCGAAATAGCCCCCAAAACTTCCTGTTATGAGAAGTATTATCATTGGTATTGATCCAAAAATAAAAGAATATGAAAAAGATCTTAAAATTCCTATATTCAAATAATTAAATAATAAGAATGTTAATCCAAAAATTATAAATGATGCAAATAGAGTAATTGATACCTCTGCATCAAGTGTATGAGGTAGATTTCCTTTCAATTCGAATTGTTTTTTACAATTAGATAATTGTCTATCAGAGAGTTTTAAATAACCTGTTTCGGGTATTCTTTGATATTTATATTTTCTCAATAATCTTGCTTCTAAAGTTTCAGGTTCAATCGTAAGTATTGAGGAAATCAATTCATCTGGATTTAATTTTCTAATCTTTTTTTCGAGATTATCTGTTTTCCCAATTCTGTAAAGGTCTCCTATTCTTATAAGATAGACATATCCCGACATTAGATCTAAATGATTTAATTAATTTACTAATTAAATAATACTAAATTAAAAAAAAAAAAATATTTTTTTCACAAAATGAAAGATCCTATATTATATTCTTTTCGCAGATGCCCATTCGCTATCAGAGCAAGATGGGCAATAATAAAATGTGAGTTAAGGGTTGAATTAAGAGAAATTGATTTAAAAAACAAGCCAAATGACCTAATCAATAAATCTAATGATAAAACAGTTCCATTCCTGATACTAAATAATGGCAACGTTATAGAAGAAAGTTTGGATATTATCCATTGGGCATTAAAAAATCAAAAACGAGATCAAAAGAGAATTTATTTCAATCAGATATATAAAAAAGAGACTTATGAAATGATTCATGAAAATGATCAACTTTTTAAATACCATTTAGATAGATTTAAATACGAAACTAGATTTCTTGGTATTGATAAAGAATTCCATTTTCTAGAATCACTGAAATTAATTAATAAATGGAATGAGATTTTAAATAAAAATCAAAAAGGAGATTATTGGTTAATTGGCGGGCATGAGTCAATAGCAGATTGGTGTTTATGGCCTTTTGTTAGACAATTTAAAATCGCCTGTGAACAACAAAAGATACCAAGTCCTCTCAAACATCCAATAAAAGATTGGCTAAAAAAATTTGAAAATAATAAAAATTTTAAATTAATAATGCGTAAATATGATGTATGGAGAAATAATTCTGATTTAAAATTTTTCCCTGAATATTAGATTTCATTTAATTTTCTATTTTCAATGATTTTTGCCAACTCTAAAAAATATCCTGCAGTTCTATATTTTCCAATATTTTTTTCTTTACCATCTAAATCACTTCTAATTTCGGCAGTCTCTGCCATAAGAAGATCTAATTCATTTGATTGAAGACTATATAAATCTCCCAACTCAACTTCTCTACCTAACAAGTGACTTCTAAACCATTTTTCCTTACTTTCTTGAGGGGGAATATCATATGACTTTTTATTCATTAAATTTTATTTTGGAATTAATTATTACTTTAAATTCTAGAATTAAAAAAATTAGTAGATTTGTTATTTAACAAGAATGCAATAATTATGATCACCAAAGATAAAAGTGCAAATATTTCAGTCCAATAGTTTAAACCAATTTTTGATAATAGTAATGGAGATAAAACTGTAAAGAAACCTCCAGATAATAATAATTGTGCAAAAATTTGTTTAGAGGTAAATATTGGTAATGTTTTGGATATGTTATTTGGATCTGCTAATCTTAAAAGTAATAATCCTGAAGCAACTACGCCTGTAGAATTTCCAAATTCAACCAAGCCTTTCTCATACCAATATTCATCAAAAACATAAAAGGCAAAGAAAGCTATACAGACGATATTCCATAAAAGTCCAAAAATAGTCAACATTAGTATTGGAGCAAGATTTTCAATAACTATTGATATATTTAAACTTGCCATTGCAGAAAATATTAATAAATCTGTTGAGATGATGCCCATTTCCCGCTGAAGTATTTTAGAAATATATTTTGTCTTATTTGTCTTTTCCAAAATATATCTTATTACTAAAGAACCAATAAGTATTAGAGGGAAAACTGGTAATGAATAAATTATCTCTTTTGAAAAATCACCAAAGAAATTTGATAAATACCTTAAAAACTGGATTAATAAAAGTCCTATAACTATAGAAAGTCCGGCGAACCAAAGGTTTATAAATAAAATTTTTAGATCTTCTAAAATATTAAATTTAAAATTTAAATCATTTTTATCTAAATTTTCTGATTTAAGTCCTTGGTTTGAAATCTTAAATAATCTTCCTAAAAAAACAAATAAACTACCTATTAAAGAAGAAGATAATAATCCCATTGTAGCCATAGCCAGACCAAGATCTAAGCCTTCTGGGAAACCAAGTTTAACAAAGTTATTTCCAATGATTGTTGCAGCTCCATGCCCACCTTCAAATCCAACTTCAATTAGACATCCCATAAGTGGATTAACATCCTTAGATTGACTCAAAAAGAATTTAACAACTAACCCGCCTACAAAAAACTGCCCAAAACCTAATGCTAATGCCAATAAAAATTGATTTACGATTGGTTTAAATAATCCCTTGAGATTTGGGATTGATCTTCCCAACATTAAAGTAGCGAAAACAATTGACAGTAGTGGAGTTAAAGAACTTTCCCAGATATCTGTAATCTCCTTTGATAAGATATGAAATATTCCGTATGGACCTATTAATATACCTAAAATTCCGCAAATTACAGCAATTGGAAGTCCGAATCTTTCTAATTTAATAGCAAAATTAAGTCTTTTACCAAATACCAACAATAAACAAATAAATAGCAACCCGGCTATGCTTATCAAAAAAGAATTTGAAAAGAAAAAACTATTCTCCATATAAGGATAATTGCATATAAATGATAAATATTATGAAATTATAGTGGATAAATAATTGCCAAATAAAAAAGGCCTCAAAAAACATTGAGGCCTTTTTTTATGAAAGATAAAGAAATTAATCTTTCAATGTAACTGTGGCGCTATCAATATTACTAATAGCATTAGTTACTCTCTTAAAGTCAAAGCCAAGCGCTCTTAGAGCATGCCATAGGTGTCCCTGAATAAAGAAGAAACCAAAATAGTAATGGACATTAGCCAACCAAGCTCTTGAAGTATATTCGCCATCTGGTAAGTCAACAGTATCAATCCAGT
>CAYNKY010000093.1:0-7029 GCA_964397895.1 uncultured Prochlorococcus sp. | reverse complement strand
ATATCAACAATAAATTGAGATTAAAATTTATCAACTTTAATGAATTCTTGGTTAATTGACGTATATGCTTCAAACTAATTTTTGAAGGGGGACTGTTTTTTTATTTGATTTCTTAAAGTTTTACCTTAAATCATAATTGAAACATACTAAATAAATTTCAGATAATTTTTATGACATTTTTAATTTTACATACTTTGTAATTGTTTATAAATAATCTTTTATTATCGAATAACCCGAGGTAGTATTTTCTACCTTTCAATTGTGAGTAAAATATATTAGTTTAGTACAACAAGAGTGCAACTTCACTTCAACTCCTTTTGTATCAGGAAGTGAAAAATATTAAAAGTTGCACCGGTGCAACAATTTATTCAAGACATGCAAATTCATCAAGTCAGTTATGATAATAAGTCTCAAGGATTAGAGAGGAGTATATAAAGATGGGATTTTTTGAGTCAGATATTGTACAAGAAGAAGCTAAAAAGCTTTTTAATGATTATCAAGAACTTATGAAACTAGGTTCAGATTATGGAAAATTTGACAGAGAAGGAAAAAAAATGTTTATAAAAAAAATGGAAATGCTTATGGATCGTTATAAGGTTTTTATGAAAAGGTTTGAATTATCTGAGGATTTTCAAGCAAAAATGACAGTAGAACAACTAAAAACACAACTTAGCCAATTCGGAATCACTCCTGAACAAATGTTTGATCAAATGAATCAAACTTTGATGAGAATGAAGAAAGAACTTGATAAAAGTTCGTAATTTTTATTTTATATGGTACAGAATTTAGAATTTCCACAGTGGTTAACTCGGGGAATCTCGGAGTTATTCCCAGCTCAAAATCTTGAGAAAAACTTGTCAACTAAATTTGAACAAATTTTTCAAAGCGATAAAAAGTTAAGAATAAAACTTGGAATTGACCCAACCGGTAGCGATATCCATCTAGGCCATAGCATCCTTTTTAGGAAATTAAGAACATTTCAGGATAATGGCCACACAGCAGTATTGATAATAGGAGATTTTACCGCTCAAATTGGAGATCCTACTGGAAAAAATAAGACAAGGATTCAACTTTCAGAATCAGAAGTCAATGAAAATGCTAAAACCTATTTGCACCAATTGGGTATGGGTAAACCTTCAGATCAATCTATTTTAGACTTTGAAACTGAGGGTAGGCTTGAGATTAGGCGAAATAGTGAATGGTTAAAGAATTTAAATTTAAATTCAATCATTGAAATTATGAGTAGTTCTACAGTAAGTCAAATGCTTGCAAAAGAAGATTTTAACAAAAGATATAATTCTCAAGTCCCAATTTCATTGCATGAATTCTTATATCCTCTTTTGCAAGGGTATGATTCAGTAGCAATAAATTCTGATATTGAGCTTGGTGGTACTGATCAAAAATTTAATATTGGGATAGGTCGAGATTTACAAAGGTATTTTAAAAAAGAACCTCAATTTGGTATTTTACTACCTATTTTGACTGGATTAGATGGGGTGAAGAAAATGAGCAAGTCTGAAAATAATACAGTTGGTCTAAATGATGAACCATTAACAATGTATTCAAAGTTAGAAAAGGTCAAAGATGAAATAATTCCATCATACTTGGAATTGTTAACTGATTTGGATAAATGTATTATCGATGAGAAAGAACCAAGGGATTTGCAAAGATTAATGGCATTAGAAGTAACAACAACTTTTCATGGAAGAGAAGAAGCTCTCAAAGCACAATCAAATTGTGAGAAAATATTTCTTGGGCAAAAAGATAATGTTGGAGATATTCCCACATTAGTATTAGGGGAAATTAATTTTCCTATTAAATTATTTTATTTATTGAGCTCTTTAAAACTTTTTAAATCTAGTAGTGAATCTAAAAGGACAATCAAAGGAGGTGCAATTAAAATTGATAATCAAAAAATTATAAATCCCGACACTACTTTTAATTCAAAAGAAGAGCTTTTGGGTAAGATTCTACAGATTGGTAAAAAAACAACAAAAAGATTTACGAATTAGATTTTATGGACTCTTCATCTCCCCAGGATAAAATAATATTGGCTTTAGATGGTTTAAATCTAGAGGAAACTACTTTACTACTCAAACAATGTCCAAAGATTAAATGGGTTAAAGTAGGTCTTGAATTGTTTTTAAGAGAAGGCCCACAGGTTATAAAATTTTTAAAAAATTTAGATAAAAAAATTTTTTTAGATTTAAAATTTTATGATATTCCAAATACTATGAGTGCTGCTTGTTATCAAGCAGCAAAGTTAGGAGTAGATATAATTTCTCTTCATTCCTCAGCTGGTTTAGAAGCGTTAAAAGTCTCCAAGGATTCATCAATTAAAGGAGCAATAGAGATTAATGAAAAACCACCGTTAATAATAGGTGTTACAGTATTAACTAGTTTTTCTAAGGAAGGATTTAATGCTCAATTCGATAAGTATAAAACACTTGAAGAATATGTTTTAATGCTTGCAGAATTATCTTTAAATGCTGGATTAGACGGATGTGTATGTTCTCCTTTGGAAGTTGAAAAGTTAAGATTAAATTATGGTTATAATTTTCAATTAATAACTCCTGGGATTAGGTTAGTCAGTAATACTAATAATGATCAAAAAAGAGTATTAAATCCAAAAGAGGCTTTATCTAAAGGTGCTTCTAAATTGGTTATCGGGAGAGCAATAACAAATGCTGAAGATCCAAATAAAATTTTTACTAATATCTGTAAAGATATTAGCTAGATTTTTTAGAATTAAATTTTGGTTCGGTTCCTTTATAAATTCTTTTAATATTAGTTCTATGTTTCCAAATAACTAATATCGAAACTAATAGACTAAAGATGGTGAAGGGATGAGTTAAGATTCCTACGTTAATATACATATACAGTGGTAGTAGAAATGCAGCTGTGATACTTGAAAGAGAAACTATTTTGAAAATTGAGAGCATCACTATAAAGCTACTAAAAGAAGCTAATCCGACTTTCCAAGATATAGCAACAAACATTCCTAGGCCTGTGGCTACTGCTTTTCCTCCTTTACCTCTAAGCCATATTGGCCAAATGTGACCAGCAATTGCTAATAAACCAGCTGTTACTTCAAATGAATTATCATTTATTAAAATACTAGCAATTTTTACTGCAATAAATCCTTTTAAAACATCTATGGTAAAAACAAATAATGCTGGCCATTTGCCTACAGTTCTTAGTACATTTGTAGCACCCGTTGAACCTGATCCTACTAATCTTAAATCTATATTCTTTAGTTGTTTTGCAATTAGAAAACCAGTTGGTAAAGAACCTAATAAATAACTAGTTAGTAAAACAAGAATTTTGATAATCATTAATCTAAATCTAAGTCCTCATAAAGTTCTTCAGTACTGCCAGCGAATGCAGCCCAAAGTGGAAATTGGAGAATTGGTACTTCCACAGAAGTCTCTGATGCATCTACAATTATAAAAGGGACTTCATTATTCTCTTCAAGTCTATCAGCTCTTTCAATAACACCATCAGGCCTTTCAAAAAGTACAATACCGCTATTTGGACCAAAATCTTCTCGCTGAAGTCCAAGTGAATCCTGTAATATCCTTCGCCATTCTCCTAGCCTTTCTGGTTCTGAAGCTAAAATAAGAGTTTGAAATTGATCTCCATAAAGTTCTCCAAGGATCGATATTATTCCTGCTGATATTAGAACATTCTTTTGTCGAGAGCCTCTACTTTCTAGAGCACCCCTGCCACCCATATTAAAAAACCAATCTTCAATAATCTCAACATCTTTTTCATCAAGACTCCTTCTAAGTTTCCATGGCTCAGCATAGAAGTCTGGTTGCTTAATAAAACTTGCAAAACAACTTCTTATTATCTCCTCATCTGGTTTGAAAGTATCAGCTAAAGCAGGAATCTTAATTATCTCTTTTTCATCAGATGAGCTTTTAATCTCATCAAGAGGTGATGGTTTTACAACTATTGGCTCAGAAACTAACTCTAATTTTTCAACGGCTTGTGAAAGATTCTGTAAAGCTCCTGTTAAATAATCTTGAAATCCTTTTACCTGCTTAACAATATTATTGGATTGGCCTGAAAATGTTGATTCAATATCTTTCTTTAATAGATTTTTTTCTTTTTCTAAATTTTTGATTTCCTCTTCTAGATGCGATTTTTTTTCAATAATCTCTTTAAAAAGTTGATTGAAATTACTTTCAGAAACTAATTCATTATTTAAGTTTGACTTGTCATTATTTTTAATATTATTAAGTTTATCTTTTATTATTTTCTTATCAGAATTCGCAACTTTTATTTCATCTTTTTTATTTGAGTTTTTAATATTCATGTTGTTATCTTTCATTGTTAAGAATTTTTTTAATAAATTTTAATTATTTATTTGTGATTTCAAGATCTTTAACTTTATCTAAAAGTTGACTTTTTAATTGAGTAGGATTGAATAAAATCGGAAGAAGATGAGGACTTTCTTTTTCTCTAAAATAAAATATACCTGGAATATTAGGGAAGAAAAGTTTCCAGGAGATCCAATTACTAAAGGGAAATCTTCTGATTTCTTTCCCTAATTGCAGAACAATTAATTCATTATTTGTTATTTTTAATCTTAAGGTAAATGCCTGAAGCAAAAGGAAAAAGCTAAATGAAGCAGAAAGTACTGTAGGCCATATTCCAATATTAAGAAAAAGAAGCATGAAACTCAGAAAAATTAAGATAATTGGCAATTGATAGTATGGAGAAATTATTTCAGAATTCTCTGTGGCTGAATTTTTAATCATGAATTTATCCAAATAAGACTTGGGTTAAGAGAACATCCATTAAGGATACGGTGACAAGAGTCATTACTACTGCTCCAGTAGTACTAGTTCCAACTTCTTTAGGCCCTCCTTTTGTTGTCAGCCCCCAACCACATGAAATAATCGCAATTTGTAAACCAAAGACAATTGATTTAATAATCATTGAGGTCAAATCATTAGTTGTAAGACTGACATTGCCAGAACGAACTGAGGTCCAAAAAACTATAGGAGGTACTTTATAGAAAATAGTACTCCAGATTTGTCCACTCCACAAAGACACTGATAAAAATAGTAGACATTGAATTGGAGACATGATCACCATTGAGAGTAATCGTGGAACTACTAAGTATTGCACAGGTTCTGTTTTAAGCATTGTTATTGCATCAATTTGTTCTGTGACCTTCATTGTTCCGAGTTGCGCTGCATAAGCTGTTGCAACTTTACCTGTCATTAAAGTCGCGGTTAGAAGAGGGGCCATCTCTCTGGCCATGCCTACTGCAAGTAAACCTCCAATTTCGCTAGATACTCCCATCCCAGTAAGTTGAGAGGCAACTTGAATATTAAATACAGTACCAGCAGCTATACCTGTTATTAATACTATTATTAAGCTCCCAGGACCTGCTTCCATAAGTTGTTCAAAAAGGTCGTTTTTAGATATTTTCCCTTTAAATATATAATTTATTGCTTGTCCTCCTATTACAAGGCTTTTAAATAATCTTTTTAGAAATTTTGGATAAATCATAACTTACATACTACTGAGGAATCAATTCTTTTTCCCAATTTTTCATTACAAAAAGACCAAAAACTATTAGAAGTGATGGTATCAAACCAATACATAATCTAATAGTTAATTGAGTTAACTCTGTTTGCTGGAAGCAATTTGTACTTTGACAATTATCTACTATTTTATATCCAGATAATGATAAAAGTAACCCTAGCAATTGAACGCTCAATCCGATTCCAATTTTCTGAATTAAAACCATCCAAGCTGTATACAAGCCAGCTGATTTTTCTGGGTCTGCATCAATTGCATCTGGTAATAATGACCATGGTATTAAATATGCTGTTGCAGCTCCTATACCGATTAAACAAATTACAAATATAAGAATAATGAATAAGATCAAATTATATCCTTGACTAAAAAATAAAATATCAGTCTGGTTAATTCTTTTGAAAGATGGAATTAGGAGTGTACATAAACATGAGAATATCCATATTCTTGAACCTAATTTTAATGCAAAAATGCGACTGAATTTATTCGATAAGAAACTCCAAATTTGCAAACCAACAAGTGCGCTTAATTGGAAAGGAATTGGAATCCACTTTGCAAATCTTGATGGAATATTTAAGACTTGTTCTACGTAAATTATTGAAACAGTTTGCATTAGTTGTAGTGCGCACCATAAAAGCAAATAAAGACTTATTACTTTTATAAACTTATTGTTATTAAATATTCTTCTTAGTTGAATTTTTATCGAAAGATTATTTTTTGCTGGCCTTCTAGCCTTTTTTGCAAATGGAGCTAAACCCCAACAGGAGATTAAGGTTGCTAATGCTGCAATAATTCCGCTGATTTTTCCCATTGTGAAATATCCAAATTCATTTTTAGATAAAATATTCGCAGCTATTATTAAGCCACTTAATCCAGCTAGAATAGAACCAGTAAATCTTGCAGCATTTAATCTTGTTCTTATTGAGATATTTTCAGTTAGCTCAGTTGATAATGCTGCGAATGGTAAATTAACACTCGTGTATGCAGTCATTAATAGTATTGAAATAAAAACGTAATAGGTTGTTTTCTGTGTAATAGTTCCGCTAGGTACCCACCAAATTGCTGCTAGAGATAAGCCTAGAGGAACTGAAGCTGTCAACATCCATGGCAATCTTGGCCCCCATCTACTAGTTGTTTTATCACTTAACCAACCTATAAATGGGTCATTAATTGCATCCCAGATCTTTATTAACATTAATATTGAGCCAGCAATTAAGGCAGGTAATCCTGCATAGCCAATAAAAAATGGAAAAAGATAAAAGCCAAGCTGAGTTGCAGCCAATCCTGTGCCTGCATCACCTAATCCGTAAGAAATCATTAATCTACTTCTTGACTTATTAATATTTGAGTGTGAATTTTCCAATCTCTTTGAACTTTGATGATTACTTTGATAATGTATTATTGCAAAGGTAATACTTTTTTTGCATTATGCGGGCGTAGTTTAGTGGTAAAACCTCAGCCTTCCAAGCTGAT
>CAYNKY010000092.1:0-7032 GCA_964397895.1 uncultured Prochlorococcus sp. | reverse complement strand
TGTATTTTTAGAAAAATTAGATAGGTTGCATTAATCCACCACTTCCTGAATCAGAGTCATCATCATCATTTTCAGTTTCAACACCTAATAGAGCAACAGCACCTAAGGCAACTGAAGAAATAACAACAATGTAAGCAAAAATTGGAGTTTGAACCCCTATATCAATGTATTCACCCATGCATTTTTTTGTTTGATATAACCTAACCGATATAAATCATTTTTGGGTACTTTACAGAGTTTTTTAATAATTTATTTTTTTACTTCTGTTTCTAATAATTTCTTTGCAGATTTAGCCATGATATCAAACCAACTAATTAGGTTATCTATTTGGGTTTGAGTATCAATTAGGCCAATTCCTCTAATAGTTATTTTTGCGTTTTCTTTTTCAGTTTTATAAGTAAATTTATTTTGTATAGATTCTGGTAAATCTTCTTTGATATGTTTAAAAGCATTTGATTGAAGCTTTGTTGCAATAATAATGTGAGGTTTATGGATTTTTATACTTAAAAAACCGCATTGTTTAGCTAATATTTTTAATTTCATTATTAGTAAAAGTGTTTCAACTGGTTTTGGAATTAAACCATATCTATTTACCCAGTCAGTAGCTAATTCAGTTAACTCTATGTCATTTACACAGGTTGTTGCACTCTTATAAGCTTCTAATTTTTCTTCCCTATTAGAAATCCATGTTCCAGGAATAAAAGCAGTCACTGGTAAGTCTATTTGAGTATCTTTTACTTCTGGTATTTCTTTACCATTTAAATCAGAAATTGCTTCTTGAAGCATCTCCATATAAAGATCATATCCAATATTATTTACTTGACCACTTTGAGCCTCTCCAAGTAAACTGCCTACTCCCCTAATTTCCATGTCTTTCATCGCAAGCTGATAACCACTTCCTAACTCTGAAAAGTCTTTGATTGCTCTCAGTCTGTGCTTAGATACTTCATTTATTTTATTAATATTTGGATACAATAACCAAGCATATGCTTGAATTCCACTCCTTCCCACTCTTCCTCTTAATTGATACAGTTGCGATAAACCAAACTTATGTGCATCTTCAATAATAATAGTGTTTACTCTAGGTATATCTAAGCCACTCTCAATAATTGTTGTGCATAACATTAGATCAACTTCTCCATTATTAAATGAAATCATTGCATTTTCTAAATCACTTTCATTCATCTGCCCATGAGCTACGATAAATTTTAAATCTTTGAACATATCTTTTAATTTCTCTATAGCCTGCTCAATATCAGAAATTCTAGGTAAAACGTAAAAAACTTGCCCTCCTCTATCGAGTTCCTGACTAATTGCAGTTCTTATTATATCTAAATCAATTTCAGAAAGATTTGTTTTAATTGATCTTCTTGATGGAGGAGGAGTTTCTATCAGACTCATTTGCCTGATACCTGACAAACTCATATAAAGTGTTCTAGGAATTGGAGTTGCTGTTAGAGTCAAAACATCTAAGTTTTTCTTTATTTTTTTTATTTTTTCCTTTTGTTTTACTCCAAATCTTTGTTCTTCATCAATAACTAACAAACCTAGATTTTTTAGCTCAATTTCTTTACCAAGAATTTGATGAGTAGAGATAACAAGATCTATTGAATTATTTTTCAAGCCTTTATAAATCTCCTTCTTTTCTAAAGTGCTTTTAAATCTATTTAACAATGAAACTTTAATTGGATAAGGTGAAAATCGATTACTAATTGTTTTCCAATGTTGTTGAGCAAGAATAGTAGTAGGGGCAAGTAATATTACTTGCTTACCAGAGGTTATAGCTTTAAATATTGCTCTTATTGCAACCTCTGTTTTCCCATATCCAACATCGCCGCAAACTAATCTATCCATAGGTATTTCCTTTTCCATATCAATTTTTATTTCTTTTACAGCGTTAATTTGATCTGGGGTTGGTTGATGAGGAAATGATTCTTCCAACTCTATTTGCCAAGGACCATCAGGAGGAAAAGCAAATCCTTTTAACTTTTCTCTTTGTGCGTATAAATTTAAAAGATCTACAGCAATTTTTTTTATCGCCTTTTTATTTTTTTCTTTAACCTTAAACCATTCTGTTCCTCCTAATTTATTAATTTTAGGTTTTAGATTCCCTGAGGATCTATATTTGTTAATACTTCCTAATTGATCAGCGGCTACACTAACTTTCCCATCTAAATATTGTATTACTAAATAATCTCTTGATTCGCCTATAAGGTTTATTTTCTCTATTCTTAAAAATTTTCCAATACCATGATTTTTATGAACAATATAATCTCCAGGATTTATTTTATTAATATTAATTTTTGAACTTATACTTTTTCGTCTTTTCCTAATAAAAATATTATTCAATAAATTTTGTTGACCATATAATTCTTTATCTGTCAATACAGATAATTTCCAAATAGGTAAATAAAAACCTTCAATCTCATAGTCATTCTTTTTTTTAATTATTATTGGTGTATTTTCATTAACTATTTGTTGTGACTTATTTATATCTTGAGAATTTTCAAGATAAAATGAATCACAATTATTTTCTTGTAAAATTGAATTTGTTCTAAATGGTTGGGCTGAGAGGATCCAAATTTTGTCCTTGTTTTTCTTAAATTTTTTTATTTCAAGAGATAATTTTTTTATATTTTTAGAAGGGGAATTTATTCTCTTATTTGAAAGTATAAATTTATTTTTTTTATTTATATTAGATTCAAATTCAAAGATATTTATTCTTTTGAATGTATTAAAATTTTTGTAAATACTTTCAGTCTTTTTATGTAAATTAGGTTCTATTTTTAATTTAATTTTATTTTCATGAAGTATTTTCTCTATTATATCTTTGTTGTTTAGAAAATTAACTTCGCAATCAGAATACCAATTTTCAGTAAATTTTTTGCATTGTTCTAATTCATCTATTACTATTAAAGAATTTTTATTTATAAAATCTAATATATTCGATGGTTCCTCTTCAATTATTCCCAAATATCTATCCAAATTATTATTTTTATTTTCTACATTGAAATCATTATTATTTGATGAAGAGGAAATTAATCTACGAATATGTTCATATGTTCCACAACTAGTTATATTGACTTTATTAATGGTGTCTAATGTTTTTTGATTTGACGGATCATATTCTCTTATTTTATCAATGCTATTATCAAAAAATTCAATTCTTATAGGTACATCATTGTTTACAGGAAAAATATCTACTATATCTCCTCTTCGACTCCATTGACCTTCATTTGTTGTAATTTCTTCTCTCTTATAGCCTAAGTCAGTAAACCTATTACAGAGATCTATAATCTCTAAATTAAATCCTTTTTTTAATTCTAAGTTATTCTTCAAATAATAATTTTTATTCAGCAAGTGAGGTTGTAAAGCTCTTTCAGTAGTAATAATTATATTTATATCTTTCTTATGTTTTAAATCTATATTTATTAGTTGACTTAAGATATTTAATTGAGAATATTCTACTTCTGTTGACTTACTTCTATTCTCATAAGGAAAATTTTCATTTGGTGGATAATAAAATACATTATTATTTTCGATACTTTCAAAATATCCATACCATTTGTAAGCCATCTCTGTATTTGCACAAACTAAAAAAATATCTGTTTTCTCTAACGAAGCAATACTTTGAATTATCATTGCTTTTGCAAATCTTGAAGAACCAATAATATTCAATTCCGTATTATTGTTTAATTTTTTAATTAATTCTTTTGTAATTTGTGAATTAGATATATATTTTATTAATGATTTAAGGCTCATAAGTGTTTATCTTGCTTGATTAACAAATAATTTTCCATTATATTGGATTTTAAAAGTTTGTGAAAATATTTAATGGATACGGCCTCGGTAAATTCATTTATTCCTACCCTTGATCAAATAGATAGTTGGTCTGAAATATTAACATTACTACCTATATTAGTTATTTTAGAATTATTGCTTTCCGCTGATAATGCAGTGGCATTAGCATCTCTTACAAAATTTCTTGACGACGCAAATGATAGAAAAAAGGCATTAAATTTAGGTATTACTATTTCTTTGTTATTAAGAATTTTATTAATTCTATTATCGAGTTTCCTTTTGAAATATCAATTTATTCGCTTGTCAGCTGGTTTTTATCTAATTTATTTATTCGTATCTAATGTTGTATTAGTTAAATTAAAGAAAGATGATTTAAAAAATAATGAAGACAAAGTTGTTGAGGATAAATTTAAATTTCTTAAAATCGTAGCTTTACTTTCTATTACTGATTTGGCTTTTTCTATTGATAGTATTACAACAGCAGTTGCAATAAGTGATCAATATATATTAATAGTTATTGGTGCTTTTATTGGTGTTGTGGCTTTAAGATTTACTTCTGGGATTTTTTTAAGGCTATTAGAATATTTTATTAAATTGGAAATGGCAGGATATATTGCAATTTTAATTATCGGTTTAAAACTTATTCTGAATACATTGATAAAAGAAAATATTTTACCTGATTATTATTTTTATATTCTTATTTTTGCTTCATTTGTTTGGGGTTTTTCTGAAAAAAAAATTTAGTTTATTAAGTGAAATTTTTCTCCTACAATTGGTTTAAGCTGCTGAATTAATTGATTTTTATTAGAAATATTTTTCCCTTCTAATTTTATTTCTAAAATTATTAATGGTTTTGTTTTAGTTGAAATTATTATTCCTTTATTATCTTTAATAGACAATATCATATTTCCTATTTCCATCTCTATAAATTGTTTATTTGATGATAATTCTCTAATTTCTGAAGAATTCAATTCCCTTGCACTAATGATTTTTAGATTTTTATTTTTATAGATTATATATGCTTTAGGATATAGCCCATTTATTTTTTTTAATATATTATTTGAGGAATCATCAAAATTTAATAAGTAATCTTTTTTTTCGATCATTCTTGCATATTTTATTTTATTAGATTTTATTTCCTGCATAGAAAGTAATTTGTGTATGTTTTCAAAATCCTTATAAATTATTTCTAAGGCTTGCAGAATTAATTTTGCAGATAAATTACTTAATTTCTTTTTTAATGTTTGTAAATTTTCAGTAATCTCGATTTTTACTTTCTCCTCTATTAATATATCTCCTGTATCTAATCCTTCATCCATTTTCATTATACCTACACCAGTGTATTTGTCTCCACTAATCAATGCCCATTGAATTGGAGCAGCCCCCCTCCATCTTGGTAAAAGTGATGCATGCGCATTCCAGCAACCATATTTTGGAATTTCAAGAATCTCTTTAGTAAGAATTTTCCCATAAGCAATTACAATAAAAATATCAGGTTTAAGTGATTTTAAGGTAGATACTAACTCTAAATTATCTTTGATTTTAATAGGACATTTTACTGGAATATTATTAATAATTGCCAACTCTTTAATTGGAGATGGTATTAGATTTTTACCTCTAGATCTTTTTTTATCTGGTTGAGTAATTACAGCTAGAATTTCATGTTTGGAGTTTAATAAACTTTTCAAACTTTCTAAGGAATATTCAGGGGTACCCCAGAAAATTATTTTCATGCATCACCTGTTATTGATAATTCCTTTATCCAAACATGTGGAGATATACCACTAGTAGTAATAAATTGCTTTTCCTCAACATTAATAATAGTTTTTAATAAATTTTTAAAATCACCTGCTATTGTGGCTGCTTCAATAGAAGTTTTTATTCCTTGATCATATATCCATCCATCGAATGGTAAGGAAAAAGAACCTTGACTAGCTTTAACACCAGCATGGATTGCATTTAGTTCTTCAACATATATATATTTCCCTTGATAATTCTTATGATTTAAAGTTAAATCTTGCTCATCTAATGAATTTGATCTTTCTACAACTAACCAATCTGGCGAGACAGAGACTTTTGAACCCATTCCAGCATGTCCAGTTGGATTTGTCTTAAATATTCTTGCCGTAGATTCTGAATGTAAAAGATTTTCGAGTATACCATTATTTATAAGGCATAATTTTTGAGTAGGAGTTCCTTCTCCATCAAAAGGAGCAGAAGAAATATTATTTTCATGAAGACCATCATCATATAAATTTATTGAGGGGCTAGATACTAATTTTCCAATTGAATCTCTTTTAGAAATGCTTACTCCATCAATAATGCTTCTAGCATTAAACATTGAACTGAAAGCGTTTAATAAAGTTAAAAAAGCTTCTGGAGATAAACAAATTTTATATTTCCCGGTTTCTATTTTTTCGTAATTTAAATGTGCAAGAGTTTTTTCTGCTGCTTCTTTAATACAAAGATTAATATCTATATCATCTAATCCGTAACCAATTTTAACTGATCCAGAACTCCTAGGTTTTCGATTGGATTCTTCAGCTCTGGCATATAAATACAATGCAGCCTGACTTTTTTCAAAACTTCTTGAAGCTCCATTACTATTAGCATAATATCTTTTAAAAAAACTCTCAGATAATCCGTTGTAAGGAATAGTCTTGATAGCGGGATGCTTTTTTAATAATATTTCTTCTGCAGTTTTTAAAACTTGGAATAACTTTTTTATTCCAGAAGGAGATTTTGGTTCATAAATTGATTCCTTGATAGTTTTTTTTGCTGATGGAGAGAAATCTACCTTTTCGTTTTTATTCCCAAATTCCGCTGCTAAACTTGCTTGATTTAATGCTCTTTTAAGACCATTTTCACTTAAATCTGAGGTAGTAGTAATTCCTACTAGATTATTTTTATTCCACACTCTGAGTGTTAATAATTGTTTTTGTGAAGCTTTTAATTGTTTGGCAGTTCCTCTATCAACTTGTACAGAATAATCATTAGAGAAACTAGCTCCAAAATCCCATTTTTCAATATTTATTAAACTTGCATTTTTGGTTATTATTTTTGTAATGTTATTTATATCCATATTTAACGACCTCCAATGGTAATTGAATCAACTTTTATATGAGGTTGTCCTACAGTAACATTGACACTTCCACTAATAGATCCACAAAAACCAGGTGCCAATTCTAGATCATTGCCACACATAGATATTTTAGTCATAACTTCTTTTGC
>CAYNKY010000091.1:0-7093 GCA_964397895.1 uncultured Prochlorococcus sp. | reverse complement strand
GTATCTTTAAATGTCAATCAAGGACAAGTTCTTGTAATTATGGGACCTTCTGGCTCTGGGAAAAGTACTTTAATTAGAACATTTAATGGACTTGAGAATTTTGATAAAGGAAAATTAAATATATTAGGAACAAATATAGATCCTTTTAACGATGAGAAAAAAATTCAAAAAATAAGAAAAAAAGTTGGTATGGTTTTTCAACAATTTAATCTTTTCCCCCATTTAACAATAATGGAAAACTTAACATTGGCTCCGATTCATTCTCAAAAACAAAAGAGAAAAGATGCAGAAGATAATGGTATTCGTCTCCTTACTCAAATGGGAATAGAAACCCATGCTAGAAAATATCCTTATCAATTAAGTGGGGGAGAACAACAAAGAGTTGCAATAGCAAGAGCATTAGCACTTAAACCTGAATTATTATTATTTGATGAACCTACAAGTGCACTTGATCCAGAGAGAATTAATGAGGTTTTAGATGTTATGAGAAATCTTGCTAAGGGTGGTATGACTATGGTAGTTGTGACTCATGAGATAAATTTCGCTAAAGAGGTATGTGATCAAGTTTTATTTATGGATGATGGTAAAGTTATCGAAATTTCAACTCCTGAAACTTTTTTTACTAATGCACGATTTGAGAGAAGTAGGAAATTTTTAAATCAACTTGATAAAAATTAAATTTCAGTATGATCAAATTATTTCTATCAAGGATATATAAAAAAGTGCAGGAATTTAAAAATGAGAGAACTTAATCTGAAAATTAATACTCCACAATAAAATAGTTTAAATTAAATATTTTTGAGAACTTAATTTAAATCTTCATTATTGGTTTAATTCATCTTAAGAAATTTATCAAATTATATTTTTACATATTTGTAAATGAATATCCTTACTTATAGGAATATCTAAGAGATCTATAACCAAAGAAAAAATCAATTATTAGTTTTTTTTCTTTTAAAATTAAATTTTAAACTTCTATAATATTCAATTTCTTATTTTGAATAAATTTAGAGTTCCATAATATTGATTTTAGAAATCATAGTTTTATTTTTATTTAGAATTTGATGTCTTAAAAGACCATTTACGATATAAATAACAGTTTGATAAGAATTTTTATTATTATGAATTAAATTACTCTAGAAATGGACGATAACATTATCTTCTTAGGTTTAGCAGACTGGATTTGTGATAATGAACCAAATTATCCAACTTTTGAAGATTGTAAAGAATGGTTAAATCATGAAATTAAAAATAAAAACTTAAAATGTGAAATAACACAAAAAGATGAAGAAAACATAAGAATGCTTCTAAAATATCTTCCTATGAGCCAACTGATGAATAAAAATATAACATCAAGATATTTAGATGAAATTATAAATATGTAAATTATTTATATCGGAATATTGATTGTTCAACAGCTCACGCATTACAACAAAATAATATTATGATATTGTTTTATTTTCAATTAAATGAATATAACAGTTTTCTGGATTTTATTTCTAATTTTATGGGGAATAGTACCACTTATGATCATTAAAGGAAGAACTGATGAACCAAAGTTACAAAAAACTGTTAATTCCTCAACGCAAAATAAAAAAGGATGGTTTAAGTAATTATAAAAAATTAATAATTAATTATTAAATTAAAGTTCCATAAAGAATTAAAAAGTCTTTGGCCCTTTTGGCAATTCTTTTCTTGTAGTTATTCCAAAATCATTTGAACCAATTTTCATAAAAGCAATGAAAGCAGCAAAAAAGCCGATTACAGCAAAAAGATACATAATAAAAATTTATAATTATAGACATTAGATTTTTTTTATATTTATAGCTAGTACATTAATTACATAGTTAATATCTAATAATACCTTGTTATCTATTAAATTAAATTAAGCCAAAATCTCTTAAATTAATTATTCTTGAAAAATAATTTGTAAACTTAATTTTAATTAAGACTAATATATTAGGTTTTATAAAATCAATTATATTCTTTTTTTCTATAATTATTATTTGGATTTATAGTTAATTCTCATTGTAGTCGTATCCATATGTATTTGATGAAAGACTCAAATGTATATATTTAAATAACACATACTAAAGTTATGTTAATAGTCTATAAATAGTTATTAATAATAAATGAATTTCAAGCCAACTAATGAGCAATTAGAAAAAATTTTTAATCCTGCATACGAAGATATAATGGCCATTTGTGATGAAATGGATTTTGAGACAAAATGTGGGAATGAATTTATAGTTAATTTCCTAGAAGATATTGTTCAAGATTATAAACTACTCGTTAAACAACTTAAAGAGGAAGATGAAAGAGGATTTAAGTAATAATTAAAAATTCTATTTAAAAAATTTAACTGTTTCCTCTAAATCAGCGCAAGGTTCAATATTTATATCCATAAATTGTCTCCAGGGACGCCATTGCCTCCAAATAGTTTCTAAGCAATTAGCAGTAACAACAGATTGCCCTTTCCCATTTTGGGGCATAAAAATCCATGAATGAACATCATATCCCTCTGGCCTATTTTGAGGACCACCTGATTCAAACCATTCAATTAACATTTCCCCCCCTTTTTCCTGGGATTCTCCATCATAAAATTTATATGAAATTAAATAACGTTGCATAATCAAAAAATTTTTTTATATTGTAATTGTTCAAAAAACTTTAAATGATTAAATTAAAAAAAATCAGTAATTTCACACATTAATATTTTTATTATCTATCTCAATATTTTTTTAGTAAGAAATTTATTTTGTACTATTAAACATTGCTTTTTGATTAGTTAACCAAAATAATAGAAAAATAAAAAAAGCAGATACTCCTACACCAACAAAAGAACTAAAAAAAAATTTTGTAGAGATATCGGTTTCTGTAAAAGCGAAAAGTAAATTCATATGAAATTAAATAAGTTTAAATTTACACCTTCATTGTTTTAATTTCTTACAATTTGATACAGATGTAATATCTTTTTTTACTTTTATAAAATTTATTTGTACTTCTCAATTTATAGAGTGAACTTCATAATCAAATTTATAACTTTTTAATAAATTTCTTAATAATGACATTTTATAAATTATTTTTATTTTAATATTAAATTTTAAAATTTGAAAATTGCAAAGCCCACAAGATTCTTTTCGAACAACAGTTCAAAATTCAGTATTTAAATTCTTATTAATTTCTATAATCATTTCTTTTATTTTATTTTCAATAAAAAATCAAGGTTTCTTTTTTAATATTCGGTAATCAATTTATACTTATTAGAATTTTTAAATAATAAAAAATTGTATTTTTTAGATTTTAGAGTATTTTGACTCTTTAAAAAAAATTCAATAGCAATTAACCTCAATATATAGAGTTGAGGAATTCAAAATGACTAACCTAGCATTAGAAATTGTTTTCTGGTCATTTTTAATAATTTATTTAGGGGCAAGATATTTTCAAACAAAAAAAGGATATAAACAGCAATTTTGATAATATTTTTTTATGCTCCCAAGCTATATTAATAAATAAAAATCTCAATTAAATTACGATTTTTATTTATAGAGATAATTAATGAATTTGAATGTTTGGAATAAAGAATTTAATAATCATAAATACTATAAATATTTTTCAGATCTTCTGAGAGCCTTTATAGCCCCTTTAAAATCTCCTTCTTGAAGCTTTTTTTTACTTTTATCTTCTAATAACTTAATAATTTCTGCCCTCTTAAACTCATTAATTTTCCTTTTATGATCATATATTAAGTCAAACTTTGAATTATACAAAATTGACAATTCATCTTTAAATTTATCTTTAATTTCCTTAGAATTAATTATTTTTTTTATAATTGATTTTGCTTTACTTTTATCTTCAAATGCACCTCTAAAATTTCCAGATTTATACTTTATTTCACTTGATTTGTTTAAATTAATAGCTTCATCGAAAATTAGTTTCTCTAAATTATCCATTTATTTTTCTTTACCTAAATAAATAAGAAGTATAAAAGAAATAACAGTTACCCCTGCAATTAAAAACCATCCAGAGGAAGATGTACTTTCCATTATTTTTAATTTAACTTATTTTTTAAGCATAGTTCAGTAAGAACAAAAATAAGTTTAAAATAACTAATTTTTATTTAATTTATATAAAGAAAATTTAAGAGGCATTCATTTTTATAAATTGAATACCACGTAAAGTACATTTTGTACTAGTTTCTGAAAACCTTTTCAACTAATTTGCCTATATGAAGAATAAAAAATTATGGGAAATGACTTAAAAAAAGAAATCCAAAAAGAAGAAAAGACATTTAATGTTTTATTGATTGCGGTTTTAACTCCATTACTAGCTGGAGCTGTTATTATCACTATTTATCTGTTTTAATGCACTTCTACCTTCTTTCAGGGTAACTTTAAAAAAAAATATTAAGATAAGAACTATAATTAAACCTAAAATGGCAATTGAGATTTGAGAAGTATTCATATTTCTACCTTATATAAGTTTTATGGTAATTTATAACTTTTAAAGATGAAAGTTCAATAAAAATTAATTATATAGTATTAATGATTTAGAAAAATAAATTTCTAAAATTTTAGATTTTTAGAAGGTTAATAAAATATAATACAAACTTTAAATTTATAATAATACAAGCTTTAAATTAAAAAAAAAGCTTTAAACGTTAATAGGAAGGTTGATTTTCTTTATTTAACTAAAGAAATATACATTTGTAAAATAAATAAAAGAATAATAGTCATTACAAGAGGAAAAGCAGGATATTTAGATTGAAAATTTGCAGGAGGCCAAGGGCTCCAAGAAATCATCCTTTCATTTCCTAATTTTTTGTTTTTGGTTTTAACATTTGAATCACTTGTATTAAACTTTTGTTGATCAAAACCTTTCGCCATATATTTAAAGAATTTTATCTATTCTAACGAAAATTTATTATTAATAGATTAATAATAAAATAAGAGCTAATTAAATATTTAAGAAATATCTATAAAAATATTTTTACCTCTAGGAGAAAATATTAAGATTTATATGAACATAAATTAAAACTCAAAAGAATCAAATCATTGCACGATAATTAGCTAAGAAATAAACCTAAGTCAAAAAATAATTATCAACAATACATAAGCAGTTTTGATAAATTTAGTTATATAAAAGAGGAAATAATAGGATTAAATCAAAATTAAAAAAATAACATAAAGAGAGATTTATCTCTAATTAAAGACTTTCATTTATAAAAAAATTAAGTCGAAAGAAAAAATATATTTTTTAAGTTTTTTAATTTTCTTCTGAGCCCAAAAATCTTCTTATTTTTGCTTTTATTTCTTCTATCGGTTTTTCAACAAAACTAGGTTTAGGTAAGACAGCAAGAAAAAGCCATAAAGATGCAATCCCAAAAACCATTCCTACATAAGCGAAACCATAAATCATTTTATTTAAATAATTTATATTATTTTTATTTTAATTAAATAATCTATTAAATCAATCAATAGCTTCCAAAAAGAGATAGTTCTTTTATAAGAAATTTATAAATCCTCTCGTTAAGAAAATTTTATTTTTAAAACTTAAAAACAGTTAAACTTATGTTTTTAATATTTAAATGATATTAATTTGAAACAAAATTATTAAAATTCTATATTAATCATATAGAAATTCTTAGAAGCTTATCCTATCACTAATCCTCTTTTAAGAAGTTCATCAAAAACCTCAGCACCTTTAGTTTTGCCGCTATTTGGATAATTGTATCTATCAATAACCTCAGCTAGACAAGATATCCAATAAGTTCCTTTTCTTAAATTTAGACCTCTACAAACATATTCAGGTGCAGGATTTAAACAAGGAATATCAAGATTTATACTTAAATTCATAATTTGAGTCTCAAGTTCCAAAGTTAATAAATTTATCTCCTGCTCATTTAAAGTAGTTCCAAAAGAATAAGATTCTATTAGCAACTGATAATTCATTTACTTTTCTTCTTGCTTTGATATTGTAAAACTGCTTTAATATGCCTTACTTCATTTTCCAAAGTCTCAATTTTTTTTTCTAAATTATTGCAATTAAAATCTTTTTCTAAAATTTCTATTCTTTTTTCAAGATCATCGTAATTATTCATAAGGGAAAAATCTACTAACAATATATATATTACTAAAACATCATAGATTTCGAAATGAGGACTTAAATTAGATATTTACTTATAAACAAAATAAATCAAATATTAATTCTTAGGGAAACACATCAAAATAATTCTTAAATATTATATAAGCTATCGAAATTTATCCTTACATTGTTTTATGCTTTCATTATAAACATAATCGATTCCAGAATTAAATATTTTAGGAATATATTCATTCTCTGAATAAGTTTTATATGCCTCTTTTTTTGCATTCTCAACAATTTCTATACATTTTTTTAATTCAAAATCATCATTCTTATTAACCTTTTTAGAAACTGAAAAAGAAAGACCAATAAAAAATAAAACTATGAGAATTGAAAAAGCCTCAAAGAATTTATTTAAATTTTTCATTAATATAAATTAGTTATATTTAAATAGCACTGATATTTTAATTTCTTATATACTTTTTCTTTACTAAAGTCCTTTTTAAATCCTTTTTTGAAAGTATCTTTAAGAGAAATAAAGTAAAAAATATACTTAAGGGTATTAGTAAAAAATCTAAAGACATAGTAAAAGAAATTCTTTTATATTAATATCAAATAATTAAAAAAAAAAGAATAAGTAATTTATTCAAAATATGTAATTTTAAAGTTTAAATATCTCTTCTTTGGGAATAATTAAGAAAAATATTAAAAGTCTATAATAATTTAATTAAAAGTATACATGGATTTAGAAAAATTTTTAATTTCATTTTTTCAGATTTAATTAATCACAGAGCTTGATCTATTGAAATTATATTATAAGCTCAGTAAATCAATTCTGAATATTTTTGGAATTACCTTATTCCAATAAGTTATAAAAAATTTACTTAATAGATTTAATTTATTGGATATAAATTCATTTAAAATTTATTTCCATATTTACGAATTCAAATAAAATTTATAAATTAAAGGTTAAGTTGTATATAAAGATTTTTTCTTACTAATATTTTTA
>CAYNKY010000090.1:0-7195 GCA_964397895.1 uncultured Prochlorococcus sp. | reverse complement strand
TTTTGTTTACAAACTTATCAAAATTGATGCAATCTTTATCATCTACTCCTGAACCAGCTGTTTCTATAGGGATTACCTTATTTATTGTTATTTTAGGACTAACAGCATTTGGATTTTTTAAAGCCTTTGGACCAAAATCCGCAAAATTGACTGATCCATGGGACGAACATGATGATTAGTCATTAAACTTTAAAAATTAAATTGTTAAAAGTATTTCAAAATTTACCAAAATTTCACAAAATCCACCAATTTCTCTTCAATTAAATATAAATTTAATAAAATATTCTATATAGAATCTCAATTTCATGCTTGCTCTTAAAATTTCTGTTTACACTATCGTCTTCTTTTTTGTTGGAATATTTCTTTTTGGCTTCCTAGCTAGTGATCCTACAAGAACTCCAAATAGAAAAGATTTAGAAAGTCCTCAAGATTGATCTGTTATTTTTGAAAATCAGTTATTGTGAATAATTCGCAATTCAAGAAACTTATATTATTCTTATATACTTTTTTTTATGTTTTAATAAATCCATGTTCTTACCCTTCTGGATTACTTAATAATTTATTTTATTCAAAGAATAAAGATGTAGTAGAACGAAAAAAAGAAATTCAAATAGTTTCTAATCTTAAGAAAACTAATTTATCAAAAACTCAAATACCTGAAAAAGATAATTCATTAGAAAAAAATAATTCTCCTATCAAGCAATTAAATATTTCTAATAAGGAATATATTTTCACTCAAAACGAATTAGAAATAGAATCCCAAGTACAGTCTGAAAGAAATAATATTCTTTATGCTGAAGGTAAAGTCATAGTCCAATTCAAAGGGACTATTATGAATGCTGATAGCTTAATTTATGATAAAAGTAATAAAATTGCTACAGCGAAAGGAAATGTGAGGGCAAGAATTAATAATCAGATATTTGAAGCGCAACAAATTAAATATGATTTCGTAAATCAAAAAGGAAGATTATTCAATGTGAAAGGATTTATTAATGGTGAAAGTATTATCTCAGATTTAGATTTTAAATTTAAACCCAACGATGTTCAGTCCAACCCAATTATTCAAGAAATATACAGAGATAAAGTGTTACATACACCTGATAAGGTTATAAACTGGATTTTTTCTACAGATGAAATAATTATTGATGAGAATAAATGGTTATCAAAGAAAGTAACATTTACTAATGATTTGCTTGAATCCAAGCAAATTCAGCTTGTATTTAATGATCTTGAGGTCTCTTCTTTCGAAGATAAATTAAGATTTAATTCAAAAATAAATTATCTGATATTGGAAGAAAAAATTGTTATCCCTTTCTGGATTGGGGATAGAACAATAGTTAAAAATTCAAAAGGTAATAATGTATCTTTGCAAAATCGATGGAATATAGGTTTTGATAATCTCGATAAAGATGGATTTTTTATAGGCAGGAAGCTTAATTCAGTAGAAATAAAAGATAATTTATTCTTAAATATTGAACCTCAATTTTTCATCCAAAGATCTTTAAAAGGTAGGACTAATAGCTTTGTTAAACAAGATTCATCCCTGAATTCTAAAAGAGTAAGTAGAGATATTACTCCCTCAGACTATTTTGGTCTTAACTCTACTCTCGAAGGAAATATTGATGAATGGTCCATCAAACTTCAGAAAGAGCTTAATTCTCTTGATATGAATAAATTTTCTAATGCTCTACGCTTTAGATCAGAATTAAGTAGAAATTTTAAACTCTTAAATACAGATTTTAAGAATAGATTTTATACAAGTTATAGAAATCGCCTATGGAATGGTTCTATGGGTGAATCAGAAATCTATGGCTCATATGGTTGGCAATTGGACAGAAAAACCTCATATGAAATTGATGGAAAAAAGAAGTCACAAAATATCTTATTTGGGATAGGAAACTTTAAAGCGGAAGACTTACATTCAAGCAATTTAATAAGAAGCATTAAGTCTGAAATCTTTTATGAATCTACAGAAAGAATACCAATTTATGTAATTAATCCAAAAAGTAAATTTATAGATAATACTTATAAATATATTCCTGCCCCTATTAAAAAAGGTATTTTTATAAACACTAAATTCTCAGCACTTTATAACTTATATGAAAATAATAGTCATCAAGAATATATTGGTTTTGGATTAGGACCAAATTTAATATTAGGAAATTTAAAAAACAACGCATTTGATTATACTCATTTAAGTATCCTTCCTTTTTATAAATTTAAAAGCGGTCAAAGTGTTTTTAAGCATGATCAAATATCTGATCGTTTTACTGTAGCTTTAAAATTCGCTCAACATTTATTAGGCCCGCTACATATTGAGACTAGCGGAACTATTAATCTCGATAATGAGAAAAAAAATTATGGTGAATTTATCGATTCAAAGATTACATTAAAATGGTCAAAAAGAACTTATAAAATTGCCATATTTTATCAACCAAGCAATGAATCAGGGGGAATAATATTCTCTTTATTTGGGTTTGAATAGTTAAGAATAATTTCTATTCAATTGAATATATGGAAGTTCATTCATTTTCTTTTCAATTAGATTTGAGTTATTTAGAAGCGTTGAAGTTGCATCCCACTCTCCTGTAAGAAACATCTTTTTTGAAGATTCTTTAATATTTAAGTTATAAATTAATGTTTCTTGAGTAGCGGAGGAATTATTTAAGTTAATTTCAAAAAATAAATTTCCTTTTTCGGCTTTTGATTGTATTTCCTTTGAGATCTCTTTATTAACAGTAAAACAAGGTATGCCTATTGCTACACAATTGCTATAAAAGATTTCTGCAAAACTTTCTCCAATAATTGCTCTTATTCCCCACCGCATAAGAGCTTGTGGAGCATGCTCTCTACTCGATCCACAACCAAAATTACTATTAACAATCAATATATTGGCATCTTGATAATATTCTAAATCAAATGGATGATTACCTTTGAGATCTTTTCTGTCGTCCTCAAATACTGATTTTCCTAAGGCTTCAAAATCGACACATTTTAGGAATCTTGCAGGGATAATCCTATCAGTATCAATATCATCACCAATAAGTGCAATGCATTTTCCGCTTATGACTGAAATTTCCCCTTTTGGAGTAACAAATTTAATAGTCATTGCTTAATAAAATCTCTAACATCACTAACTTTCCCTGCTATGGCGGCGGCTGCTACCATAGCTGGACTCATTAATAATGTTCTGCCATTTGGTGAACCTTGTCTACCCTTAAAATTTCTGTTGCTTGAACTTGCACTGACTTGATTTCCTGTTAACTTATCAGGATTCATTGCTAAACACATTGAACATCCTGGCTCTCTCCATTGAAAGCCAGCTTTTATAAAGATTTTATCTAGTCCTTCTTCAATTGCCTTTTTAGCAACCTTTTCTGATCCTGGCACTACAAAAGCTTTAACATTAGGCGCAACTTTTTTATTTTGTATGATCTTCGCAGCAATTCTTAAGTCGCTTATTCTACCATTGGTGCAACTCCCAATAAAGCAAACATCAATTGGGGTGTTTTTGATTTTTTGCCCTGGATTTAATCCCATATATTCGTATGCTTCACCAGCAATAAATTGATCATCAGAATTAAGCTCACTTAGTTCTGGTATTTTTTGAGTGACACCAATACTTTGTCCAGGAGTAATACCCCATGTGACAGTTGGTTCAACTTTTGAAGCATCAATTTTTACCATGTCATCATAAATAGCATTTTTCTCACTTACTAAAGATTTCCACCACTCTAAAGCTTTATGCCAATTTTTATCTTTAGGAGCAAATCTTTTGTCTTTAATATAATCAAAGGTTATTTTATCGGGGTTTATATAACCGCATCTTGCGCCTCCTTCAATTGACATATTGCAAATAGTCATTCTCTCTTCCATCGATAATATACTGATGGCTGGTCCAGCAAATTCATATGCGTAACCTACTCCTGCTTTCACTCCAAGTTTATTTATGATGTGAAGTACTAAATCTTTGGCGAATACACCTTCTGATAATTTATTCTCACACCAGATTTGTCTAACCTTTAATTTATTCATAGCAAGTGTTTGACTTGCTAAAACATCGCGCACTTGGCTAGTTCCTATACCAAAAGCAATTGAACCAAATGCTCCATGTGTAGATGTATGTGAATCTCCGCAAGCAATCGTCATTCCTGGTTGAGTAAGTCCAAGCTCTGGAGCTACTACATGAACAATCCCTTGACTTCCACTACCAATATTGAAGAATTTTATTTTATGTGCACTACAGTTTTTCTCCAGTGTATAAATCATTTGTTCAGCAAGATTGTCTTTGAAAGGTCGGCTTTGGTTATCTGTGGGAACTATATGATCAACTGTAGCAACTGTCCTAGAGGGGAATTTTACTTTTAGATTTTTATCTTTTAATGCACCAAAAGCTTGTGGACTAGTAACTTCGTGAATTAAATGTAATCCTATAAAAATCTGCGAAGAGCCACCTGGTAAATTAGCGACTTTGTGCAAATCCCATACTTTGTCAAATAAGGTGTTCTCACTCAATTGGCAAAAAAGTTATTTCTTATAAGATAATAAGATTAATCGTAACCTGTTCAAACACTCATTTACACTTAGTCTTTGAATTTCTTTTCTATTTCTTATTGAACTAAATTGTTTTTTAAGATTTATAGTTTGATTATGAGGTCCTTTAATGGAAATATATACTAATCCTACTGGCTTATCTTTTGTCCCACCATCAGGCCCAGCTATTCCGCTAACTGAAATAGCCCAATCAGAATTTAAATTAACTTTTGCACCTATAGCCATTGCTTCCGCAACTTCCTCAGAGACTGCACCATAAGTATCAATAAGTTCATTATGAACATTCAATAACGAATTCTTTATTGCATTACTGTAAGCAATAATACTTCCTTTAAACACTTTAGAAGAACCAGATATGGATGTTAAGGAGGCTGATAGTAAGCCTCCAGTACAGGATTCAGCGAAAACGATGCTTTCTCCTCTGCTTTTTAATTCATTCACAATGACAGAAGGTAAATTTTCATTATCTTCTCCAAATATAAATTCTGCAAAGTTTTCTTTTAGTCCCTTTTTTATTGGTTCAATTAATATTTTTGCTTCTAATTCGCTTTTAGCTTTTGCCGTTATTCTTAACTTTACTTCACCTAAATTTGCATATGGAGCGACAGTTGGATTTTTTGAATTTAAAAGACTTTTAATTTTCTCTGACACTGTTGATTCACTAATTCCAGTTAATTTAAGAGTTTTTGAAAGAAATATTGAACCATCAGAAAAATTCTTTTTAATATATTCAAAAGCGCTTTCATCCCACATCGCCTTAAGTTCACTTGGAACTCCTGGAAATGTAATTACAGTAAAATTATTTTTAGGATGCCATATCATTCCTGGAGCAGTGCCACTTGGATTATTTATTATTTGTGCATCTTTTGGAAATAAGCATTGTTTTTTTAAACATATATTTGTTAAGGCTGAATCACTATAAGAGAGTTTTTCTTTTATTTCTTCCCATAAATATGTTCGTTCAAAAAGTTTGCAATTAAATGCATTTACTATGGCTTCAGTAGTCAAATCGTCAGGGGTAGGTCCTAACCCTCCAGTTGTTATAAGTAAATTACTTCTGAGAGAAATTTCTTTTATTGTTTCTGAGATACGATCTAAATTATCTCCAATTGTTGTTTGTTTAAAGTGATTTAATCCTATAGAAGATAATTGTTCAGAAATCCATTTGGAATTAGTATTTAAAATATTTCCTAATAGTAATTCAGTTCCAATGGAGAGTATTTCAACTCCTTTAGAGCAATCTTTATTTGATTGATGGTTCAAGTGCACTTTGATACAGAGGGAATTTATTGCATAAATTTAAAACTCTTTCTTTACATGAAGTCTCAATTACAAGATCTCCTGGATTAAGTAATCTATCTGCTAATATCTCACCAACTTCAATAAAAGCTGTCTCATCAAAACCTCTAGTTGTTAATGCTGCAGTACCTAATCTTAAACCACTTGTTACAAAAGGAGATTCAGGATCAAAAGGAACTGTATTTTTATTAGCGGTAATATTAACTTCGCTAACTAATAGATCTGCAACCTTGCCTGTCATATTAATACTCCTCAAGTCTAATAAAACAATATGATTATCAGTCCCACCACTGACAATATCAATACCTTTATTAATTAATGTTTTCGCAAGAATTTGTGCATTTTGAATTATTCTTTTTGAATAATCTTTAAAACTTGGTTCCAATGCTTCTCCGAAAGCTACAGCTTTAGCGGCAATAACATGCTCTAATGGTCCCCCTTGCGAGCCAGGGAAGACTGCTTTATCAAAAATCTTACCAAATTCTTTGTCGCGACATAAAATTAATCCACCTCTAGGACCTCTAAGAGTTTTATGCGTAGTGGTTGTCACAACATCACAATATGGCACAGGATTTGGGTGTAACCCACTTGCAACTAATCCAGCAATGTGAGCTATATCTGCCATTAAGTAAGCACCAACTTCATCAGCTATTTTTCGAAACTCTCTAAAATCTATAGTTCTTGGATAAGCAGAATACCCACAAATAATTAATTGAGGTTTATTTTTTAATGCAATATTTCTAATCTCATCAAAATTTAAAAGATTAGTGTCTTTATCAACCCCATAGTGCAAAGAGTTAAACCATTTTCCACTCATATTTACTGGTGATCCATGTGTAAGATGTCCACCATGAGATAAATCCATACCTAAGATTGTATCTCCAGGTTTAATCAAAGCCAAAAAGACAGCTGCATTAGCTTGTGCTCCGCTATGAGGTTGCACATTTGCCCAGTCTGCATTAAATAAATTTTTTGCTCTCTCAATAGCTAATTCTTCTATTTGATCAACATATTGGCATCCACCGTAGTAACGCTTATGAGGTAATCCTTCTGCATATTTATTTGTCAAGACAGATCCTTGAGCCTCCATTACAGCTAATGAAGTGAAGTTTTCACTTGCAATTAATTCAAGATGGGATTGTTGGCGCAATTTTTCTTGTTCAATTAGTTTAGAAATTATGGGATCACTTTTATCTAGATTGTTTTGGTTCCTCATTGAGCTTTAAATCTTATTTAATTAAATATAGTAGAAAAAAACATTAATAATATAAAAAAATTATTTTCATAATTAAAACGCGCCTGGAGAGATTCGAACTCCCGACACTCTGATCCGTAGTCAGAT
>CAYNKY010000089.1:0-7334 GCA_964397895.1 uncultured Prochlorococcus sp. | reverse complement strand
TAAAGTTTCGAGACCTTGAAGAAGTAAGAAAGAATTAAAAGGACTTTGAGCAGGTCCCCAGTCTCTAAGACATTCAAGTCTAGCCCTTAGTGCAAACGCTATATTTCTATTATCTGGTACTCCCAAGGATTTACAAATCTCACTTCCAAATCCAAAAGCATCCCAATGAACTAAGCCATGATATGCATCACTAGGCTCACTCATAAGTGGAAATTTCCCATTACCCCAATTAAAGGTGCCTGCATCAACTATTACACCTCCAATACTCGTGCCATGACCACCAATCCATTTGGTAGCACTCTCAACAACGATATCAGCACCATGATCAATAGGCTTAATTAAAGCACCTCCTGCGCCTAAAGTATTATCAACAATTAGCGGAATACCACTATCTTTAGCCAATTGAGATAAACCCTCAAAGTCTGGGATATTAAATCTTGGATTACCCATAGATTCTACATAAATAGCTTTTGTCTTATCATCAATTTTGCTTTTAAAACTATCGATATTATCACCATCAGCGAACTTAACATCTATTCCTAACCTTGGGAATTGAACTTTAAATTGATTATATGTTCCTCCATAAAGATATGAAGTCGATACAAAATTATCTCCAGCTTTCATACAATTTGCTATTGCAACAAATTGTGCTGCTTGACCCGAGGATGTTGCCAAAGAAGCCATTCCTCCTTCTAAAGCCGCCATTCTTTTTTCGAAAACATCTGTTGTGGGATTCATTAATCTAGTATAGATATTCCCAAATTCTTTTAGCCCAAAAAGATTAGCCCCATGTTCAGCATTATTAAAAACATATGAACTAGTCTGATAAATAGGGACAGCTCTTGAATTTGTTGTTGGATCAGGTTGTTGTCCAGCATGAAGCTGGAGTGTCTCAAATTTTTGATTGCTCAAGATAAAAAAAACTTTCTTATTTATATTTAGCTAAATAAAAAAGAATTGAAAATTTAATATTCCTAAATCTTTATAAATGACCTTTTAGAGAGGGATAATTATTAAGCATATAATTCTCAATTTCTTTATTAGCTTCCTCAGAAAATTTTAATCTATTTTTTTTATCAATTAATGGGAATTGATCTTTAACTTCTAGATCATTTTCAACTAAAGATTTCCAGCTTTTACTTTCTTTTTGCTTTGTATAGTCATAAACAAGATTGAAGTCAAAAAGTTTTTCAGATTTCTTTGCATTAAATACTGAAAATGCTTTATCAATAAGTTGTTTGCGAATTATTTTTAAATCTTTTGCCTTTAATGTATCAGGCAATCCCATAACAGGACTATACTTCTTTAACAAATTCATTTCTTCCTCAATCATAATTGACCAAACACTTTCGACATCTTTAGATAAATTACTATTATTGAATTCTTTAATCTCATTAAAATAAAAATTTAGCCATAAATAATAAGACTTATCTTCAATTAACTTTTTATTTGAAGTCTTTTTAGGTTGTAATTTAGGTATTAATTTTTCTGCTTTTTTAAGAAATTGCCTATCTTCTCTTTCAAGATTGATTAATCCCCATCTTTGGCTATATTCCCACAATTCTTCATAACGAGTTATGTCTTCTGAATTCCAACCAATTTCTTTAAGTTCGTGAGATCGATGTGAAGTTTCTTTGTTCAAATAATTTCCTAAATTTAATAAAATATTAGCTCTTCCAAGGTTATAAGTAAATAATTATTTTTTAATAAAATTTTTGATAAAGAAGTTAATTTGAAAAATATTTATTTACTAATTTAATTACTTTAAAATAATTTCCATTTGTATGAATTTCATTTTTAGAGTTTTGAATTACTTCATCTTTAGAGTTTATAATTTTTTCAAATATATTTTTATAAAGTTTTTCTAATGAAGAAAACATATCAATATTTTCTATCTCATTTTCTCCATCTAAAAAATTAATTGGCTTGGCTGAATGCTTACAATAATTTGTCATTTCTACTTCATTTATTAAAACTTTATAGATATCCTTCTTTTCATCCTTAGTCGCATAAAAACAAAGATAAATTAAATTAATCATTGAGGAATTATTATTTGAAATCTTATATTGTTTATATATTTTAGGCCAAAATTTTAGAGATTTCAAACCCTCCAAAGCACCTTTTTTTAATGAAAATTTATTACACCATTCAATAAATTCATTAATGTCAATTGGACACCTTTTAAGATTTAATAGCATTTCCGATAAAACCTGTCCTGCTTGAAAATTCCTAGTTGGATTGCCTTTTATAGGCATTGACATACTACCTAAAACATCTGCTTTTACAGCATTCAGTTGTGAGAAAGTATAATCACGTACTTCTAAGTTTTTATCATCAATATTTTCATAAGCTTTAATCATTTCAGCTCCATATCCTAATTCTTTTAGTGAGATAAAATCATAATTTAATCTATTTTTTTTTCTTACAAGACAGGAAACACTTGCCGCCTGATCAAAGCATTGGCTTAACAAAAGTGTATTAATTGTTGGAAGCATACCTGGTTTATTTGAATGGTAGCTACTAGCAAAACCTGCAAAAATTGAAGATACATTTTTCATCGCCTTTATGTATTGACATTCAATATTGTGAACACCTGCTGAGACTTGTATCTTTGGGGATAATTCATTTAATATTTGAGCACCTAAAAAAGCAGTTAAAGAGTTAGGATGACAAAAATTTGCACTAAAACTATCTCCTACATTGCGTAAGGCACCATGACGGTGAAAACCCGTCAAAAAAGCCAAATTGGGGTATTTCTCGCAAAGAATAAAAGGCTTGTTTTCATTATCATCTATACAAAAAGATCCTACTAAACAAGTTAAGACAACATTTTCCCTATTTAAATCCTTTCTTAATTTCATTGCTAAATTGATATCATCCTGTATATGATTACTGTTTGAAGAAAGAAAAACTATATTACAATTTACTATCAGACTTGATAATGTATTTTCCTTCTCTAAAGAGCCTTTGATAGAGGAGAATCCCATCTTTAAGATTTTTTTAATAATATTTTTATCCATTTCAGCAAGAACTTCTTTTGAGAATGCGCCGAGCAAGTCCCGATTTGGCCTAGGGGCTAAAAGAACATTTTCCTTCTTAGAATGCATAGCTATGTTATAGGCTAAAGAAGCAGGATATAAACCAACACTATAAAAACCTACTTTAAAATTCTGAATATCATTTAAAAATGATGTGAATGAATTTTCATCTATAGGTTCATTAAAGAAATTATTTTTCATTTTATTAGTATAACTTTTGCAATATTTTTAACTATGATTTTAATATATTAAGGTTTATTTACTTATAAAGTAAATTTTCATAATCAACCCTTTAAATTAATTATTAAATTTAATGAAAATAAAAAAAGATCTAATTGATATTGAGGAATTAATTTTAAACCATAAAAATATTCTTTTTGTACAAGATATTGATGGAGTGTGTATACCATTAGTTAAGGACCCCATGCAAAGAGAATTAGAAAAGAGATTTATTTATTCTGCCAAGAAATTAAATAAAGAATTTTTTGTTCTTACCTGTGGCGAACATGAGGGTAAAAGAGGCGTCAATAGAATTATTGAGAGAAGTCTAAAGAGTCGATTAATACCGAAAGAGAAAGGCCTTTATCTTAGGGGGCTTGGAGCATGTGGAGTAGAATATCAGAATAATTTTGGTGAAGTTAAATTTGATGGTATTACAGAAGAGGAACTAAATTTCTTATCTAAGGTACCAAAAATTATGGAGCCAAAATTTAAAAAAATAGTTAATGATTTATTTCCTGAAATGGATAATGATGAAATTCAAAAACATATTAAGAAATCTATTTGTGATACAAAATTTTCACCAACTATAAACTTTAATAGTCTTTTTGAATTAGTTGGTGGTGATTTATTAAAAAGAAAAAGAATACAGATTAAATTTCAAAATATGATGAATGAAATAATTTCTGAGGCTAATTCTAGTGGTTTAAACAACACTTTTTTTTTACATATATCTCCTAATTTAGGAACCAAAGATGGGATAGAAATAATTAAAAAAGCAACTATTAATGACATTGGATCCACAGATATTCAGTTAATTCTTAAAGGTGCCTTGAAAGATTCAGGAGTTTTATATTTATTAAATCAATTTATTGGAGATTTAACAGGGGAAAAACCATTTGGAAGCGATTTTAATATAAGAAACTCTCCAATTTCTTTAAAAGATAAGATTAGTTTTTGTAGGAAATTTATTGAGCCTAAAGATATGCCTTTAATAATTGGAGTTGGAGATACAATTACTTCTAACAAAATTAATAAAAACAATTATTACTCCAGAGGGGGAAGTGATAGATCATTTCTTGAGCTAATCCAAGCTCTTGGAGTTGAATATGGAATAAAAAATAATATAATTTTCGTAGATAGTAGTTCTGGAGAAGTTAATAGGCCTTCAACCCAAAAAAATGGTTTTCTTGGAATAACAGATGAAGAAGACTTTCTGAAATTTGATATCGTTTTTCATAATGGTCCGAAGGAATATATAAATTGGTTTTCCAAAATAGCTGATAAAAGGTTTGAAATAAAGAACAAATATAAATAATATAATTGACGATTCCTTTGATTATTGACATTTTAAAAGTAAATAGATTAATCATGAAAACCTCTTTCCCAAATATAAAAAAGGAGTCAATAGATACATTACAAATTAATATCGGTTATAAATGTAATCAAGCATGCAAGCATTGCCATGTAAACTCAAGTCCTTACAGAACTGAAAAGATGTCAGATGAGGTTATAAATATAATTCCTAAAATTATATCTAAATATAATATTAAAACTCTTGATATAACAGGGGGGGCTCCTGAACTTCATCCCAAATTTAAGGAATTAATTTTAAGTTTAAAAAGTTATAAAATTGATATCATAGATAGATGTAATCTAACTGTCTTTTTTGAAGAAGGATTTGATGATTTACCCCAATTTTTAGCTGATAACAAAGTTATTATTACGGCTTCACTTCCTTGTTACGAAAAAAATAATGTTGAAAAACAAAGAGGAATAGGAGTTTTCGATAAAAGCATAAATGCAATAAAAATATTGAATAGACTTGGATACGGGAAAGAAGATAATCATTTACAATTAAATTTAGTTTATAATCCAATCAATCCTACGTTACCTCCACCTCAAGAAAAACTTGAAAATGATTATAAAATAATGCTTTATGATAAATATAAAATTACCTTTAATAAACTCTATACAATTACAAATATGCCTATTAACAGATATGCCGATTTCTTAAGTAGGAATGGAGAACTTGAAAAATACATTCAATTATTAACAAATAATTTTAATAAAAATAATTTAAAAAATTTAATGTGCAAAAAAACTTTAAGTGTTGATTGGCAAGGACAAATATATGATTGTGACTTTAATCAACAAATAAAATTAAAAAGTTTATATGGACCAAGAAATCTCTTTGAGCTTTTAAATTATTCATCTTCATTTGATTATCAAATAGCAGCGAAAAACCATTGTTTTGCATGTACCGCTGGGGCAGGTTCAAGCTGTGGCGGAAGTTTAAGTTAAGCAGTTTGGACAAATTGCTTTTACTTTGAATGAAGATTCAATTAATTTGAATCCTTTTATATCAGCTGCCAGCTTACCTTCTTCCAAAACTTTATCGCTTTCAAATTCTTCTGTTCTTCCACATCTTATGCAAATTAAATGATGATGATCCGGAAAATCATGACTAAGTAATTCATATCTATGTCCTCCTTCACTTAATTCTCTTTCATATAAAAAACCCATTTGTACCAAAAGTCTTAAAGTTCTATATATTGTTGCTAAAGAAACTTTAGAATTGGATGCTATTAATTCTGCATGTACCTCTTCAACACTTAAATGATTACCAGGACCAATATTCTCAAATAAGTTTAGAACTTTTAATCTTTGCTTAGTTAGTCTTTTCCCCTCTTGGTGTAATCCTGAACCTAAAGGATTTCTTATAATTAAATATTGAGAAGATATTTGCAATTTTGTATTAATTTTTTTTTCAATAGTACCTTTTAATGAGATATTGGAAATTCCATTAATTATTTTCTTAGAAGTTTTTAACAGTTTTATTAATTGATAAAATTAGAATATAATATTAAATTTATGGCAGATAATTTGAGAATTCTTAAGACAAAAAAAAACAATGCCTTATTAGTAATCGATATTCAAGAAAGGATAATTAAACCAATCAAAAATATAGATGGGATATTGATAAATATAAATTTGTTAATCAATGCCTATAAAATCTTGGGTGATAATATTTATTTTTCTGAGCAGAATCCTTCAAAGCTGGGATCAACAAATAAAAATCTTTTACCAAATTCAAAATTTAAAGTATTTGAGAAAATGGCTTTTAGTCTTGGAAATGATGAACTAATAAATAGAGAATTAAATATAAAGAGAGTAAAAGATTTAATTATTTGTGGAGTTGAAACTCATATTTGTATTCAACAAACAGTAATAGATTTCTTGAAAAAAGGATTTAATATTTACATCGTTGCAGATGCAATGGGCAGTAGAAATATTATTGATCATAATATTAGTATACAAAGAATGATTTCAATGGGAGTAAATATATCAAGTACAGAATCCATTATTTTTGAGTTATGTAAAACAGCCTCTCGAGATGAATTTAAAGAAATAAGCAATCTAATTAAGAACAAATAATATAAAAATCTGGCTTGTTTTTTTAGATTATTTACAATTTATATATATATTAAAATTTTTTTTAAATGCAAATATTTAGTGAAAATTTACTTTATTCAATTTCAATTTTTCTAATTGGCATAATTGCAACTATATTAATATCAAAAATAACGAGTATATCTCTTAGAAAGATTTCAAAAAGAACAAAAACTGACTTTGATGATTTCTTATTTGAAACCATAATAAATATCCTTAAACCAATAGGTTTTTTAATTTCTATTTATTTTGCAGTTGATTATTATTTTGTTGAGGATATCACTTTTATATCAGTTATTTTAAATATCAAAAAATTACTAATCCTAATAATAATTATAAAAGCTCTAAATAAAATAATAATTAAATCTTTAATTGAATCCACAAAGAAAATAAATGATCCTTCAATAAGTTCAATGATTTCTTCGTTAACCCCTTTATCAAAAGCATTTACTTGGACAATAGGTGCTGTTTTTTATTTGCAAAATATTGGTGTACAAATGACAGCGATTTGGGCATTGCTAAGTGCTGGTGGTATTGGAGCTGGATTAGCTTTAAAGGATCCCGTTCAGGAGTTTTTTGAATACATAACAATTCTTTTAGATAAACCATTTCAAAAAGGAGAAT
>CAYNKY010000088.1:0-7469 GCA_964397895.1 uncultured Prochlorococcus sp. | reverse complement strand
TATTCTGAATGAACTACTTCTGGATGAAACTGGACACCAAATAGGTTTTGCTTTTGATTTGCAATGGCAGCGTGTGATGTATTATCCGTATGAGCTATTTGAAAAAAATTTTTTGGTAATTGATTTATTGAATCACCATGACTCATCCACATTATTGATTTATCTTTGACATTTTTAAAAAGTATGCTTTCTTTATCTATGTTTAAAGGAGCTCTACCATATTCAGCTTTATTTTTTGCAGGCGTTACACTACCTCCTAATTGAGTAACCATTAATTGCATTCCATAACAAATTCCCAAAATTGGAATACCTAAATTAAAAATATCTTTATCGCATTGAGGAGCATGATTCTCATAAACAGAACTAGGACCTCCGCTTAAAATAATTCCGTCAGGATTTATTTCCTGAATTTCTTGAATTGAAGTTAAATGACTAATCACAAGTGAAAAAACATTTGCTTCTCTAATTCTCCTAGCAATTAACTCTGAATATTGTGACCCAAAATCTAAAATTAGAATTGAAGGATATCTGTCTTTTTTTTGCAAATCTTTAACCATATAAAGAATTCTTTTTATAAATGAATTATAATTGACTTAACTTTGAAAAGTACAAGTATTTGAAAATATAGACTGACCATTATTTCCTGCCCAACGTATATTTCTATCTCTATCGAATAAAACTGCACCAACTTTTATATCAGTCGAAATATATTTATTAATATAATTCTTAGATTTTTGTTCAATCTCATTTGCAATTTTAACCCAGAAATTATTTGCAATATCAATATTAAATTTTTCTAAAATTTTTAGAGATTCATCGATCGTTTTACAATTGACAAAGTGAGAAATTATCTCAGAAGGCAGTTTTTCTCTTACTGCTAAACAGACTAATATTTCAACTCTTGCGTCAGCTAAATGATTATGTGTATGAAAAATACCTCCAGCTAATTTAATCAACTTTCCATGGTATCCAAGAATTAATATTTCATGAATATTTTTAGTAGCTGCAAAAACCAATAAAGGGCCAATCCAATTACCAACTTTTATCACTGGCGTACGAATATCTATTTTTTTTGCCAAATCAAGACCGTTTTCTCCAATAACAAAGGTAATAGTATTTGCATAATTGTTTTCAACAGCTCTACTTAATTCCTCTTTAGCATTAGTAATTTGATCAGGTGATGCACTTAAATGCGTTTCAGCTGTAGTTCCGATTATTGATAAGCCATCCACTATTCCGAATGATTTATTACTAGTTCTTTCAGCTAGAAATTTTCCATTCGGAAAAATAATTTCCAAATTCAATTGACATTGCGAAGGGATTTGATCTAGTAGATTTAAATCTAAGATTTCTCTAGCAAAATTTGATATTGAAATTTCTGATGTTAATGAATTTATTCCTACTCCATAACCAGCAATAAGATTAATCTTTTTACTTGAAAGATCATTTTCTTTATAAGTTTTTTTTAATGATAATAGGGTCCATATTTCTAAATTCTGAGTTAAGTCTAAATCTAATCCTGAATCAACAAAAGTAATCGCTAGCGCAAATTGATTGTTATTAATAAGAGCAACTGAGTGGACTTTTATTTTTTTGATATATTTTTTATCTGGCAAGATAATTAATTCATAATTATCAAACGGCAATCCATTTAATTTCTTCAAAGCTGCTTTTGCTGCAGCTACAACCCAAATTGGTAAAGAAAATCCTTTTTTCAAATTAACTAATTGAAAAATACAAAATGAGAACTAATCTTAGAATGACCTATTTATTTAAAAGTGGCCATACCAAAAAAAATATCAATGATGATACCAGGACCTACTCCTGTTCCAGAAAGAGTGTTACAGGCCTTAGGAAGTCATCCTATTGGGCACAGAAGTAAAGAATTTCAA
This sequence comes from uncultured Prochlorococcus sp., assembly GCA_964397895.1. Classification (GTDB taxonomy): domain Bacteria; phylum Cyanobacteriota; class Cyanobacteriia; order PCC-6307; family Cyanobiaceae; genus Prochlorococcus_A. The sequence continues at coordinate 5,577 of CAYNKY010000088.1, read as the reverse complement.
AATATAGTTGAATCTTCTACAAATAATTTAAAATGGCTCCATCAAACTGAAAATGACATTTTAACAATAACTGGAAGTGGAACTGCTGCAATGGAAGCAGGAATAATAAATACGCTCAGTAAAGGAGATAAAGTAATATGTGGCGAAAATGGTAAATTCGGACAAAGATGGGTAAAAGTTGCCAAAGAATTCGGATTAGATGTAATTACGATTAGTGCAAATTGGGGAGAGGCCTTAGACCCAAATAAATTTAAAGATATATTAGAAAATGACCATAACAAAGAAATTAAAGCAGTTATATTAACCCATTCAGAAACATCAACTGGAGTCATTAATGACTTAGAAAGTATTAATAAACATATCCTTCATCATGAAAAAGCATTATCAATAGTCGATTGTGTTACAAGCATTGGGGCATGCAATGTCCCAATGGATGAATTGCAGCTAGATATTATCGCTTCTGGTTCTCAAAAAGGTTATATGATTCCTCCAGGTCTAAGTTTTATAGCAGTTAGTAAAAGGGCCTGGGCTGCAAGTAAGTCTTCAAATTTACCAAAATTTTATTTAGATTTAAATTCCTATAAAAAAAGTTTATCAGTTAATAGTAATCCATATACACCTGCAGTAAATTTAGTATTTGCCTTGGATGAAGCATTGAAAATGATGAAAGAAGAAGGATTAAATAATATTTTTAAAAGACATGAAAAGCATAAATTAGCAATTTCTAATGCTGCAGAAATTCTTAATTTAAAATTATTTGCAAATAGAGATTCCTTAAGTCCAGCAATTACTGCAATTGAAGCTAATGGATTTGATGCTGAAGAATTTAGAAAAGCTATTCAAAAAAATTATGGTATCCAATTAGCAGGAGGACAAGACCATCTTAAAGGAAAGATTTTCAGAGTAGGACATTTAGGTTTTATTAGTGACCAAGACATAATTGGAGCAATATCTGCAATTGGACTAACTCTTCATGAAAAAAATTTAGTAACTCAGAATGATATAGGTAAAGCTTTATCGGAAGCAAATCTTTATTTAGGAAAATAATTTAAGTTCCAGGTTCTTCCACATTTCCACCTAACTCAACAATCTTTTTTTTCAAAATCTCAGACTTTTTACAATCACCTTTAGTTTGAGCCACGGCAAGTGCGAATTCCAGCTTTTCTAACTGGTGTCCACCTTCGATAAAAGAAAATCTTTTTTGTATCGAATTTTTTTTACCTTGATAAGAAATTTTTGACGCCATAACAATTAATGTTTTTATTATTATGCCAACTCAAAGGGGTATTATGCAGCATACAAATCTTTAATTTTCTTCATTCAGATTAATGATTAATATTAAAAGAGTTTTTCTGGCATCTTTCAAAACTAAAACTTCATCAATTTATGTAAAAGTTCAAACCAAAATAATGAATAGGCATTATTAAATCTTAAAAACCTATAGACAACTTAAAAATAGAAGATATTTTTTAATTAAGGTTATTAGTTTTTGATGTTAGCTATCAAAGAATTAAAAATATTATTTTTAATACTAGGTTTTACTTCCCAAGTAACCTTATTAACACCAAAAGTTATTGCAGGATCATTTGGTGCTGAAATATTTTGCACCATGCGAGATGGTGGCAATGATCATGAAAGTAGCTGGGAAGCAGCATATACCTACATAAAAATGCAAAAAGGTGGCTTTTTTAAGATCTCACCAAGACAAGCAGCTGGACTAATAATTGAAACAGTTGTAAGAGAAAGAGAAAAATTTAAATATTGTGTAGAGTATTTAGATAAACTATATCCCGATAGAAAGTTACAAAGAAAAGTTCAAGCTGAAGAGAAACAAAGAAAGAAAAATGAATTGGAACAAGAAAATAGACGTAAAAAGATTGAAGCATTAATTGAACAAGATAATGAAATTGAATCAGATGATTCTTTTGATCGTTATTCTTATTAATTTTTTATAGATTAAAGTGTAATTAATAATACTTTATCAAGCAAATTAGAGAAAAATACTAATATTTTGAATATTGACTTTAATTATAACTAGGTCATTATTTATATAAATAAATAAACTGTATGCATATTGATGATGCTGTTTTTTTAGAGGACTTATGCCCAAAATTTAGATTTAGACAATGGAGAAAATCAATTCATAAGTTTACAGAAAAAAAATGCATTTACTGCGGAAACACCTCCGAATCAATTGACCATATTGTGCCCAGAAGTAAAGGGGGTTTAAGTAATACAGAAAATTGCGTACCTGCCTGCCTTTCATGTAATGGTGATAAATCTGATAATGAAGCATTTTTTTGGTATCGAAGACAAAAATTTTATGATCCAAGAAGAGCAATGGCAATTAGAGCATGGATGGAGGGAGATCTTAGATTATCGGTAAGATTATTACAGTGGGCAAATCCAAATTATTCAAAAATTATTATTGAGAAAAATAATACTCAGAATATTGAATATAAAGTTGCGTGACTACCAAATATTACAAATAGCTGATGAATAATACTTATTACATATGTCAGCTGATTGATTTGGAATATCATTATTCATAATAAAAGTAAAAAATGACAATCCTAAAAGTAAAAATTTAAAATTCTTTTGAAATTTTACATATTGAAAAGTGAGACTATCTGGCTTATTTTGTCTTGTAGGATGTTTATAAGAAATTGCTATAGTTGATTTTGTTTGAGGTCTACTTAAGGTTTTCATTTCTAAATAATACATCTGTACTAGTTATAAGCCTTTATGGAAAACTTTGCAAGAGTTTCTTTGAAAGATAAAAAATTTATTATTTTTGGGGGTGGTTTTAGTGGAAAGTATTTTGCAAATGAGCTTAGAAAACTTGGCTGCCAAGCTTTAACAAGCACAAGAAAAAATTTAAAAGATAAAAATAGCTTTTTCTTCGATAGTAACTCAACGACTAATCCTTCAGATCGAATTTTTGATGACGTTACACATGTTTTAAGTTGCATCCCTCCTGATCGAAATGGAGAAGATCCTGTTTTATTAAAACTGAAAGAGAAATTACAAAGTCTCAATTTGGAATGGGTTGGATATCTATCTACGACTGGAGTTTACGGAAACACCTTCGGTGAATGGGTCTCTGAGAACGACCCCCCAAATCCTATGCAAGAACGAAGTAAAAGGAGACTTATATGTGAAACAAATTGGATTAATTCAGATATGCCTATTCAAATCTTTAGACTTCCTGGTATTTATGGGCCAGGAAGATCAACTTTAGAGTCAATATTTGAAAAAAAAATTAAAGTAATTCATAAGCCTAACCAAATTTTTTCAAGAATACATGTTGCTGATATAGCTAATGCAATTATTTATTTATTACAGAATAAAGATCTCAGTTTTCATAGAATTATCAATATTGCTGATAACAATCCAAGCTCTCAGATTGAAGTTATTAGATTTTGTTACAAATTACTCGATCTTGAAATGCCACAGCCAATTGAATTTAATGAGGCAAAAAAAGAACTTTCACCTATCGCATTATCATTCTGGAAAGAAAATAGAAAAGTTTCAAATCAACTACTATGTAAAAATCTTGGATATAAGTTAATTCATAAAGATTACAAATCTGGACTTAGAAGCTGCCTCCAAAGCATAAAAGGAGATAAAAATAGTTAACCTTATTATCTAAAAAGTATCAAAACATTTATAAATAGCTTTAATTAATTATGCCAAAAATTAACACGATTGTATTAACTGTTGGAGATGAAGCTGGAGTTGGTCCAGAAATAATATTAAAGGCCTTAGCTTCAAAAGATATTCCCAAAAATATAAAAATTATTATTGTTGGGAGCAAAAAAAATCTAATATATTCTTTTAATCGATTAAAGGGTTTAGGATTAAAAAACATAAAAAATCCAAATGAGTTGAATATTGAAGATTTAAAACTCTCATTAAATGACTTTAGTAAACCAACAATTGAAAGCGGTAATGCAAGTTTTCTTTATCTGAAAAAAGCTATTGATATAGTTAAATCTTTAAAAGATGCAGCGTTAGTAACAGCTCCAATTTGTAAGAAATCTTGGTCTTCAGCGGGACATAATTATTCTGGCCAAACAGAACTTTTAGCTGAGTATTGCAATATATCAAAAGTTGGAATGTTATTTACTGCAAAATCACCATATTCAGGGTGGAGATTTAATACTTTACTAACTACTACTCATATACCGCTCATAGAAGTTTCGGGAGCCTTGACACAAGAGCTAATAAGTTCAAAATTAGATTTACTATATCAGTTTTGCAGAAAATTTAATAAAAAACCGACATTAAAAATAGCAGGTTTAAATCCACACGCTGGTGAAGAAGGTATTTTAGGTCATGAAGAAAAAGATACAATTAAAAACACTGTTATTAATTGGAATTTAAAAAATCCAGAAGTTAATATCATAGGACCTGTTTCCCCAGACAGCTGTTGGATATCATCATTAGAATCGTGGCGTAAACAAGATATAAAAAATCATGATGGAATTTTAGCGATGTATCATGATCAAGGCTTAATTCCAATGAAAATTATTGCACTTCATTACTCAGTAAATACAACAATAGGATTGCCCATTATCAGAACTTCTCCAGACCATGGAACTGGATTTGATATTGCTGGAAAAGGAATCGCTCAATCAAAAAGCATGCTTGAAGCAATTAAGACCGCAAATGAATTAATTAATCAATCAAGATTTCTTGACACGCATTAATACCTGACCAAATTCAACAGGAGTGCCATTCTCCACCAAAATTTCTACAATTTCCCCTGTAAATTCAGACTCAATCTCATTCATAAGTTTCATGGCTTCTAAAATACAAATTGTTTGACCTACAGAGATAGGTGTACCAATCTCAACAAAAGGGTCTTCTCCTGGAGCTGACGCCCTGTAAAAAGTTCCAACCATAGGAGACGTAATTTCAAGCAAGTCAGAGCTTCCAGGGGGTGCCACAGAGGGGGAGATCGTATTATTTGAGGGTGCAAAAGACTCGTTTTTAATAATCTGATGTTGACTATTTTGAATATCTTGAGAACTTGAGGTTGCAGTTTGATTATCTGTTATCGGCTTTAACAAATTTCTCTTAATCTCAAGTTTAAAATCTTCTCCTTCGAGAAAAAATTCTTGAAAATCACTTTTAGAAATTTTATCTATTAAGCGATTTAAATCATCATGATCTAATTTCATAGCCATTAGTTTTCTCTTCCAAGGTAACTATCGTTCCTAGTATCAACTTTAATCATTTCTCCGACAGAAATAAATAAAGGTACCATAACTTGTGCTCCAGTTTCTAGAATAGCTGGTTTTGTACCACCGCTAGCAGTATCCCCTTTAACACCAGGATCTGTTTCTTTAACTTTAAGTGAGACAGAAATTGGTAATTCAACTTCTAGGACCTTGTCATTCCAGAAAACAACATTTACTTCCATTCCTTCTTTAAGGTATTTAGCACCTTGACCAATTTGATCAGAAGATAATCTTGTTTCCTCAAAACTAGTCATATTCATAAAAACATAATCTCCAGACTCCACATATGTATGTTGGAGGTTAGACTTTTCTAGGATAGCCTGTTGAACAG
>CAYNKY010000087.1:0-7512 GCA_964397895.1 uncultured Prochlorococcus sp. | reverse complement strand
AATAAATGTGACATGGTTGATGATGAAGAAATCATTGAACTTGTTGAAATGGAAATTAGAGAGCTCCTAGATAGTTATGACTTCCCTGGAGATGATATTCCTATAGTTCAAGTGTCTGGTTTAAAAGCTCTTGAAGGCGATTCAACTTGGGAGTCAAAAATAGAAGAATTAATGAAAGCTGTTGATTCCAGTATTCCTGAACCTGAAAGAGAGGTAGATAAACCATTCTTAATGGCGGTTGAAGATGTATTTTCAATCACTGGAAGAGGCACAGTTGCTACTGGAAGAATTGAAAGAGGTAAAGTTAAAGTAGGAGAAGAAGTTGAGATTGTTGGAATTAGAGATACAAGATTGACGACAGTTACCGGTGTTGAGATGTTCCGTAAACTTCTTGATGAAGGCATGGCTGGAGATAATGTTGGTCTTCTTTTAAGAGGTGTTCAGAAAGAAGATATTGAGAGAGGTATGGTACTTGTGAAAAAAGGATCAATTACACCACATACTAAATTTGAAGGTGAAGTTTATGTCCTAAAGAAAGAAGAGGGAGGTAGACATACCCCTTTCTTTACTGGTTACAGACCTCAATTCTATATAAGAACAACTGATGTTACTGGCCAAATCACAGCTTTCACATCTGATGATGGCTCTAATGTTGAAATGGTGATGCCAGGAGATAGGATAAAAATGACAGGTGAGTTAATATGTCCTGTAGCTATTGAACAAGGCATGCGATTCGCTATTAGAGAAGGTGGACGTACAATTGGTGCAGGAGTAGTTTCAAAGATAATTGAATAATTTCAATAATTGCACCTCAATCAATTAGAATAAATTTATCTGATTATGGGTTATTGCTCGTTAATAACCCTATTATTTCTTACTACTTATGACAGCATCGATAGCTCAACAAAAAATTCGAATAAGATTAAAAGCATTTGATAGGAGGATGCTGGATTTATCCTGCGACAAAATAATCCAAACTGCTGATACAACTTCTGCATCGGCTATTGGACCAATTCCTTTACCAACAAAAAGAAAAATATATTGCGTTCTTCGTTCTCCTCATGTAGATAAAGATTCGCGAGAACATTTTGAAACTAGAACACACAGAAGAATAATTGATATTTATAGCCCATCTGCTAAGACAATTGACGCTTTAATGAAATTAGATCTACCAAGTGGCGTTGATATAGAAGTAAAGCTTTAAATTAGTCCCTTTTCTTCTCTAAATTTACTAAAATATAAAAAATAATTTTTTAAATATGGGAGAACTGTCAGTTAGGGAATTACCTTTATTTCCTCTGCCAGAGGTAGTTTTATTCCCAAATGAAGTTTTACCTTTACATATTTTTGAATCTCGATATCGAATAATGCTTAAATCTGTACTTGAGTCAGATTCTATGTTTGGGGTTATAAAATGGGATCCAAGTACTAAAAGTATGGCAAATGTTGGATGCTGTGCTCAAATTATTAAACATCAAACATTTGAAGATGGTAGAAGCAATATAATTACTATAGGTCAGCAGCGTTTTCAAGTATTGGAAATTGTACGATCTACCCCTTTCTACACTGCAGTTGTAAGTTGGATTGATGATGATACTATACAAAATCTTGAGAATCTTGATATCTTAAGGGATTCTGTTGTAGAAGCCTTAAATGATGTAGTAAATTTAACTGGGAAATTAACAAATTCACAGAAAATACTTCCAGATAAATTACCACATAATCCGATGGACCTTTCCTTCTGGATAGGAGCTCATTTAGGTGGACCTGTCTCAGAAGAGCAACAACGACTTTTAGAAGAAAGAGATACTTATACAAGACTGCAAAGAGAATTTGAAATGCTTGATCATACTAGAAAGCAATTAGCTGCAAGAACTGCTTTGAAAGAAAGTTTTCCTGATGTAAAAGAAAATTAATTAGTTCTAATTAATAAAGTTTTTATTAAAGTTCAATATTTTTAGATAAATAGCAACCAAAATCATTAAAGTGTTCGCACAAGGGTATTAGTTTACTTTTCAACAGTTTAAAAGTATCCGTATTGTTTATTGAATTTATTTCAACATCAATATAAATTATATATTCTCCTAATTCTCTTTTAGAAGGACGCGATTCTATTTTGCTCATATTAAATCCTAGTTCAGAGATGTAATTTAAAGCTTGTAATAAAGAACCTGGTTGATTTGAGAGCAAAGAGAATGCGAAGCTTGCTACATTTGCAGAATGAGATAAATTTTCTTCAGTAAGTAAGATGAATCGTGTACAGTTACCTTGAACATCATTGATTGGAAACGCTAATTCTTTCAACCCCTCTATTTTGATAAGTGCTTTTGATCCTATCGCAGCTCTGAATGAGCTACCCCTTACCATATTTACAGCTTCTGAAGTAGAGTTCGTAGGCAATAATATTGCATCAGGTAAATTATCAAAAAGCCATTCTGAACATTGGGCAAGAGCTTGAGGATGAGATAAAACTTCTGAAATTTCTGAAATCTCTCCGCTACTTATTAATGCATGCTTAATAGGTAATACTATTGCCTTACTTATTTTTATATTTGGATATTTCCATAACGCATCCAATGTCGCAGTAACTCCTCCTTCCACCGAATTCTCAATAGGAACAACAGCTGCATCACAGTTTTTGTAGGCAATCATTTTAATTACAGAATGAAGCCCTTTACATGGTACAAATATAGGTGACTCATAATTTGCTAACTTTGATAAAAGTGTAGCTGCTTTTTCTGCGTATGTGCCCTTTGGCCCCAAATATGCAACTTGTTTGCGCATGATTTATGAAATGAAAAAAAAGTTTAAAGTAAGCATTGGAGGTATTTGATACAATGCTTTTGGCTTTTGATGCTAAGCAGAAACTAAAGCTTTCTGTAACAACTAATAAAGAACATTTATCAGCTTATCTTCTTGAAGAAGAAAGAGTTGTTGGAGCCATGTTAGATTCCAACAAATTAATACCCGAAGGTCAAGGTAATTATAAATATAATGTTACAAGTTTCAGAGTATTTCAGCTAGATATTAATCCCGTAGTTTCTATTGCAGTAGAGAACAAAGATGGAGCTCTCATAATGAGTGCAATTGACAGCAAGTTAGATGGTTTGGGTATTGTTGATGATTTCAAGTTAATACTTAAAGCCAACCTTCAGGCAACAGAAATTGGTTTAGAAGGGGAAGCTCTTTTGGGAGTAACTGTTAGCCAACCATCTTTGTTAAGATTAATTCCTAAAAAAATATTAGAGTCAACAGGTCATTCTGTACTTAATGGAATTCTATTAGGGATCAAGGCTAGAGTTCAGCAACAGTTGGTTAAAGATTTTAGTGATTGGTGTAGATTAAATGGCATTTAACTTTTTCAAAAATGTTTTTCTATGCATATCAGTCAAACCAAGCTTTTTGATTGCTGAAAAATGAGCTTTAGTTCCATATCCCTTATTATTAGCAATAAAATATCCTTGATATTTTTTATCAAACCTTTTCATCAAAGAATCTCTTTCTTCCTTAGCAAAAATGCTTGCTGCAGCTATTGAAGTGAATTTTGAATCTCCTTTAATAATATTTTCTTGCAAACCATCCCATAATCGTAGCGGCAAACTTCCATCGATAATTATTTTTAAAGGTTTAAATTTTAATTTATCAAGTGCTCTCATCATTGCTAATTCGGTAGCATGTCTGATTCCATAGTCATCAATTTCTCTTACAGAACCCTGCCCAATGCCCCAATCTTTTGAATGTTGATATATGTAAGGCATTAATAAATTTCTTTTCTTTGAAGATAATTTCTTACTATCATCAACTCCTAAATTTTTTAAGTTAAATTTATTCTCTTTAGAGATAACAATTGCTGCTGAAAAAACTGGTCCGAAAATACATCCTCTTCCTACTTCATCAATACCTATTTCAAAATCTTTATTCATTATTTGCAGAAGATCTTCTTCTGGTTCGTCTTGAAGCATCAATTTCCTCATTATTATCGATATCTTCTAATTCTTTTTTATTAGTAATATCTTGATCTTTCAAACCTGAGTTTGTCTCATTATCAGAATTAATTTTTGAATTCTTATCTTTAGACTCAAAGCTTTTTATATCTTCTTTATTCTTTGATTTTTGTTCTTTGTTGTTTTGAATAATTTCTTTTTTTATTTTGTCTTCTGTCTGTAATATGGCTATGTTATTACTCTTAATATATTCTTTCCCGATTTTGATAAGTGGATTTATTCCTAATTGACTGTAAACAAGTTTTTCATCATCACTAAGTTTTACCATTATTATCTCTCTTTCATTCGTATTATTTTCTTCATCGTTTATTTCTTTTTTTCTGGAGGTGATTCCTGCATCCTTTGGAATTGATGGATTATTATTATCAATCTCTAATGTTTTGGAATTATTTTGATTGGAGGCAATTTTATTTGTTTCTGCATTATCCTCATGAGGGGATTTTTTTAATTTTTTGGATGATTTTTGACCTTCAAAATTAATTTTAGAAAGATTAGGTATATTTTCTATATGTCCTAATCCATCACAGCAACTACAAACTTTTCCAAAAATCTCATAAATATTTTGCCCTTGCCTTTTTCTTGTTAGTTCTACTAGGCCTAATTCTGTTAATTGTGCTATTTGAGGCCTTGCAGAGTCGTTTTTAATTGATGCTGTGAAATGTTCAAGTAATTGAAATTGATCTCTTCTAGAATCCATATCTATGAAATCGATTATTAAAACTCCTCCAATATTTCTTAATTTCATTTGCCTGGATATTTCAATAGCTGCTTCACAATTTGTCCATAAGACTGTTTGTCGAGAATTTGCTGATCTAGTAAATGATCCCGAATTAACATCTATTACGGTTAGCGCCTCAGTAGGTTCAATAATGATATAACCTCCTGAGGGCAAATCTACTCTAGGTTGAAGTGCTTTTTGTATTGTTTGATTGATTTTATATTTTTCTAAGATATGCTCATCTTTAGAATTATTATGATAATCAATGATTAAATTTGACTCATTATTCAATAGATAATTTTTGGCTTTTTCAATTGAATTCTTATTATCAATAATTACTTTGCTTGTTTCGGAATTTGCATGATCTCTTAGGATTTTTAGTGAAAAATCTTCATCTCGGCTTACAAGTAACGGCGGTGAGGAGGTCTCATGTATTTGTTGTATCTTCTCCCACTTTTGAATCAAATTTTCTAAATCATCAATTAATGATTCTTCAGGAATTTTTTCAGACTCAGTTCTAAAAAGTAACCCAGTTGCTGGAGGTTTAATTAATACTCCAAGTGCTCTTAATCTGCTTCTTTCAGTTTCAGTATTAATTTTTCTTGAGATATTAACCCCTTGTCCAAATGGTTGTAAGATAATATATTTGCCTGGTAATGAAATATTCCCTGTTAGTCTTGGGCCTTTTGTACCTGTGGGCTCTTTCATGACTTGAACAAGTACTTTTTGTTTTGGTTCAAGCAATTCCGTAATTCCAGCAGATTCTTTTTTAAGTCTTAAAGGACCTAAATCAGAGACATGAATAAATCCATTTTTTTCACTCTCCCCGATATCGATGAAAGCTGCATCAATGCCAGGAAGAACATTTTCTACTGTTCCAAGAAAAATATCTTCAATTTGATATTGACCTTGTGAAACAATTAATTCTTCAACTCGATCATCTTTGAGTAGAGCTGCAATACGTGCCTGCTCAGCTATGATAATTTGCTGAGACATATAGTGAATTTAGTATGGTTTTTTTGGGAAGTAATAAATTATTAGAAATGTAAATAATAATTAATTAGAAAAGTTTGTTTAATTAATACCTTTTCTATATTTTTAATAAGTTTTAAACGACTTTAAAAATTTTAATTAACTTAGGATTATGAAAATATCTTTATTCATAATCAATTTAATAATACCATTAATTCAACTTTTAGTCACTTCAATGATATATCCTAATTAAAGATAATTAAAAAAAAGTGGTACGAGTAAACGAAAATTACTTAAAACTAAAAGCAGGTTATTTATTTCCAGAGATCTCAAAAAGAGTAAATTCTCATTTACAGAAGAAGAATAAGCTTAATCTTATTAAATTAGGAATTGGAGATGTAACAGAACCATTACCAAATGCATGTATTGAGGCAATGAGTAAAGCTCTGGAAGAGATGGGTACTAGTTCTGGTTTTAAAGGATATGGACCTGAACAAGGATATCTTTGGTTAAGAGAGAAGATTGCAGAGAATGAATTTTTATCAAGAGGATGCAATATTAGTTCTGAGGAAATTTTTGTTTCAGATGGATCTAAATGTGATAGTAGTAATATTTTAGACATTCTTGGAGATGGTAACTCTATTGCTGTCACAGATCCTGTCTATCCTGTTTATGTGGATAGCAACGTTATGGCAGGGAAGACAGGAGGTGTGATGGCTAATGGTAGTTATGAAGGTTTGATCTACCTTCCAATAAATGAGTTAAATAATTTCAAGCCGGAGTTGCCACAAAAAAGGGTAGATATTATTTATCTTTGTTTTCCTAATAATCCAACTGGAGCTACAATTCCCAAAGAAGAACTCCAAAAATGGGTTGATTATGCCAATGAAAATAATTCATTAATTTTCTTTGATGCTGCTTATGAAGCTTTCATACAAGATCAAACAATTCCTCACTCAATATATGAAATTGATGGTGCAAGAAGTTGTGCAATTGAATTCAGATCTTTTTCTAAAAATGCTGGATTCACAGGTGTAAGGTGTGCTTTTACTGTAATCCCGAAAGAATTAATGGGGAGGGATTCCAATGGAGAAAAAATAAATTTATGGAAACTCTGGAATAGAAGACAATCTACAAAATTTAATGGTGTAAGTTACATAGTCCAAAAAGGAGCAGAAGCAGTTTTTTCAGATCAAGGCAAAAAAGAAGTAAAAGAATTAATAAATTTTTATATGAATAATGCACAAATAATGAGAAATAAACTGCAAGTTGCTGGATTCAAAGTCTTTGGAGGTATTAATGCTCCTTATGTTTGGATAAAAGTTCCTGATCAAATGACTTCGTGGGATTTCTTTGATTACTTGCTTGAGAATGCAAATGTAGTTGGTACTCCTGGGAGTGGATTTGGATTAGCTGGTGAAGGATACTTCAGATTATCTGCATTTAATTCACTTCAAAATGTTAATGAGGCAATGGAGAGAATTATTAATATATAATGAAAAAATGTATTTCCAATTTTGAGGTTAGATGACTTTTACTAATTCTGAAAATGGTGGCAATAGTAATACGACTGTTTTAGAAAAAAAGCCATCTGAATTGAAAAATAAATCACCTAAATACAAGGTTCTTTTACATGATGACCCTGTTAATTCTATGGAGTACGTTACTGTCACTCTAAGACAAGTTGTTCCGCAATTAAGTGAGCAAGATGCTATCGCTATAATGCTTGAGGCCCATAATTCTGGTGTAGGTGTAGTTATAGTATGTGATCTTGAGCCAGCTGAATTTTATTCCGAATCATTACGATCAAAAGGTTTA
>CAYNKY010000086.1:0-7530 GCA_964397895.1 uncultured Prochlorococcus sp. | reverse complement strand
TATTGTAGTTTTCTCAACTGTTATTTCTGCAGTATTTACTATCAATAAACTCAAAATTTAAAAATAAATTTATAAATTATTATCATGAACGAAACACCTTCAAACTATTGGCAAAATGCTGAAAAAACAAATGGAAGACTTGCAATGATGGGTCTTTTTGCATTAGTAATCAATTATGGTTTCTTTGGCTGGATTATTCCAGGTATTTTTTAAAAAATGAATATTGATAATTCTAATATCTTTCTATTTATATTTTCTAATTTCAGTATTAATTATTGAAAAAGGTTAGAATTATGTTCAATTAATTATCTTTTCAATTACTATAATTTTTGATATATTCTTATTCTTGATCTTGTAGCTTTATCTAAAATAATTCTTTATTCTATATTTACTTTATTTTGGTGATTATTTTCAAAAATCTTTTTATTAATTTAATTAGGTTTACCTTATAAAATAAAATCTTTTGCTTTTTAATTTTATCTCTCTTAATGATATTTTTAGACTGTGGAGGTTTTTAATTTTTTGTTTATTTAGTTATCTTGTAATTCTTTTCTTACATTATATTTTTCAAATTATTCTGTATTTTGTTAAAAATTTACATGTCTAATATATATTTTATTTCTAATATTAAAAAAAAATCATATATGAAAAGCAGAGATCATAATCAAAAAGTCAAAGAAGTTTGTAATGCTTCAATTAATTATGCTATTTCACGCAGGTTAACTCTAGAAAAAGATAATCTTTTGAGAGAAATTAATGCTATCTCAGAAGAATTTAAAGAATGGCTTAGTGAAGGCTACCCCAATGAAAGTATTATCTATTTAATCGACAGAAATGAATGAATTTTATTTCGCAGTACTTTTTTAAAATATAAAACAGCACATCTTTAAGTTACTATTATATATAGATTAATGTTATATATCAATTTACTTGATAAAAAAAATTATTTTGTGTAGTTATTAATCTTACACGAGATTTTTTTTGGTGTATTAGTATAGTTTTTCATTAATTAAAATAAATTGAATTATACTTCACATAATGAGAGTGCATTATTCGTTTGTAAATATGTCTTTGCTTTTATATGTAATCGTCAAAAACTATTAAAAAGCTCTAATCAATTATATGATCGGATGGCTTTAATTGAGGAATATAAAGAATGGATAACAGAGGGTATTACAAATGAAAATATACTTTATCTAATAACTACTAATGAAATCTCTGATAAATAATAAATCTAGTAGTTTTTTCATATTTTAAAGTTATAAAATAAATTATAATAGAAATCGAAAATTCACTTTAATGGAAAAAACTATTCGAAAGTTTTAATCTAATTAAATTTAGTTATTCAAGTTATGAGGAATATAGAGAGTAGAAAGATGGAAATTATGTTTATTAGAATTGAAAAATGTTTATATTAAGAAAATATATATTATTTAATGAATTTTAAAATAAAAGGATTTTTTTATCTAATTAATATAAAAGGATTGTTCAATTAATATTTTAACACCAATATATTTTTATTTGTTTACCAGTTGAACTCAATGATTTCCAACAAATCTCTTGTTCTCTTGTAAGATTATCAAATATTCTGACGTAGACGGCTCCATTTATTTCTTTTATATCACTCGCGCCCCAGAAGTAGATAAGTTCGTCAGCATCATAAAAGTAATTATCACCACACCAATCTTTATTATTTAAATCTTTGTAAAAAAAATAAAAATTAAACTTTAGCTGTTCCTCTCTTTTGAGATTGTTAAAAATATCTGAACCAATAACTAATTGTGCAGGTGTTTCCATATTAGAGAAAATACTTTAGAAAATATTTCAGGAAATTTATACTAAATTTAACTCTTTTTTTTAGAGTTGTTAAGAATACTATCAACTTTATTTCATTATAAATTTATACTTTTCTAAAAATATTATGTAAATTACAATTTACATTAAATTAATAGTCTTATTTATAGTTTCTCTCTTAAATAAAATTTTATAAATACTAATATGCTTATTCATAGTGCATTAAAGGATACTCTCATCTTCAAAAGTTTCCTCTATTCGTAAAAAAAGATTGAACCTAATTAATAAAAAATTATCAGAATTAAATAAGTTATTTAATTTATAAATTTGACAAGCCAAGATTTTTTAAATTTTAAAGTAGATGAAAATAAATCTTTACAACGATTAGTTTCTTTTCAAGATCAAGTTCTTGAATTAGCAGTGAAAGTGGTTATTGATCCCACTTATGGATGGATAACTGCAACAACAATTTTATATGGATGTAGACCAGAGGAAATTTTCTCATTGATACCTAATGCTAATGGTACGGGATCAGTTTTAAATATTAAAAATACTTATCAATATAATTTAAGAAGGAAAGTTTTAGCTATTCCAAAGGATTTTGTTGAGAAATTAAATATTTGTGATCAAGTCTCAAAGCCCATATCTACCATAACTCTAAATGAATTTAATAAGCAGGAAGTAAAAGTTATTATGGATAATTGGAGTAATTGGTTTAAAAGAATCAACAATGAATTAACCTTAAATGATTTTAGAGATCTTTGGGCATATAGATCAATAAAGGAAGGCATCTCTTCAAAAAATTTAGCTAGCTATATGGGTGTTACGCATGTTGAATTTCTAAAAAGATATAGAACTCTTTTGAATTAATTTGTAAGCATATTTATTTTGATTAATAGTTTTCAAGTATTTTAGAAAAAGTTCTTATTCTTATTTTAACTTTAGAGGATATAAATTAATACAAGAAACTTTAAAAGCTTAAATATTTAAAAATTAGGATTAATTATGAACTGAATCTTGATAACTATTTAATTTATATATTTTTTCTAAATTCTTCTTTGTTTCCTTTTGAATAAGTCTTAAATCTCTATTACTTTTGCTGCTTATGTAATTCGTTGAATAAATAAACAATATGGAAAATAAAAGTATATTTGCTAAGCAGTAAAAAACAGCTATGGACATATCTTATAATTAATAATTTTTAATCTTCCCATACGAGCGTAACCTCCTTAAAAAAAAAGCTACATCCTGATAGGTCTTAATATTACATAAATAAATAAAAATGTTATTTTATTCGTTATCTTTTCTTTGTTTGAAAATAAATTTATGGTTTTATCCAAAATTTACGTTATCTTGAAAAATTCCAAACAAATTATTTCCTAAGATTGCAGCAAATATAAGAAATACGGCAACTATTGCAAAAAGTAGGCTTACATCTTTTAAGTCATAAGGTGCTTTGAATAGTGGTTTCTTATTACTCATGTTTTTTGATTTTCAATTTATTTAATAAATTTTAATAGATCACTACGAATTTATTAGTACTTAATCTAGTATTAATTGATTCTCAATATTTTTCATATTAAAGTTTTAAGAAAGATTTTTTAAAAATTTTCTCATATTGTTTGATTGTTTTTTTCCATTTTATTAGTAAAAATTTAATATCTCTGTTACTAATATTTTTTTATTCATACTTATAGTTCTAATTTAGAAAGAAAAATTATACATCTTATATAGAAATTTCCTTTAAGAAGCTTTATTGAGAAAAAATATTTGAATAATTTTAAAAATATTTCTAAAATATTCGGCAAGTTACATTTTGTTCAATTTAGCGGGGTATTTTTTTTTAATCTGCTTTTAGAATGTAAAATTCATTAGATAATAATTTTGTTTTATGTTTTCTAGAGGCAAAAAATCTACAGTAAAAAAAGCAGCAATAGTTGAAGAAAAACCTTTGTTTGTTCAGTTTCTTCCATTTTCAAATATGATGAATGAAAGAGCTCAGGTGCAAAATGCTTTGGCTTTTACATTAATAATGGGTTTTTCTATTTTTGGAATTGCTCTCTGGAGACTCTCCGCTTTAACCTAATTAGTTATCTCTTTGAGTGATTTATTCTTGATTCTTTATCGTTCATTATTATGATCAGCCACTTTGCTGCTAATGATCGAGAAATTTGTCTATTTTTTAAGAACCTGCATATATGTATATGTAGGTTCTTAGCATTTTGAGAATTAAACTTTTTTTCAAATTCTAAGATCTTTTCTTCAGTTGTTATTTTTTTTAATTTATCTACTAAAGCTTCATTTGAAGCATCATTAAAAATCTCACCAATATTAAATGTTAGTGTCATTTCAATTTTATAACTAGTCTAGAACTAGCTACAAAATTGAAATTTAAAAACAGTTTTTTATTGAATTAATGCATAAACTTAATATTTAATTTTTTGGTTTATCTAATGGGAGAAGACATTTGTCAGAATCACAACCAGCTGGACCTGCTTCTGATAACTCTCCAATATCGTATTTATTAAGAGCTTCAAAGAAATTGCTACAGACTTTTCTTTCTTTTACTTTATTTTGCATAGCAATATATTCCTTTTTATTTATAGGTTCAAATGGCAATCTTGGGAAAGTAGCATTAGCATCAAACCGTGCTAGCAAGGCTGCAGAAATATATCCCTGATTATTTTTGATTGAATCATAAATTGCTTTTGCTAATCCTTCAATTTCATTCTCTCTAAATTCGATAGTTGCAGATGTATTATGTTCTGTGTAAAACTTCTGCACTTGCATGTAAAAATCAAACTGAGTTAGAGCGGAAAAATTATTTATATTAATTTTATCTGCACCTTCTAAGTTAGCCCAACTTACTTCAGTAGGAATTTCTACAAGCCACTCAGTACATCTTGGATCAAAAGGATTGTCTAGTAAACGACCATTCTCATCTTTATCAGATTGTGATGGCACCACAGAATAACCATAATCCATACAAGCGAGTGCCACAGGGTCATTTTTTCTGAAAGTAATTCTTCTTATGAAGCGTTGAGCTTTAGGAGGATGCCATCCAGGAGCAGCTCCAGTCAGGAGACTTTTCGTTCCAGCAGGTTGAACTGTTGTGCATCTATTTGGTCTTCTAAGATTATGTTTGTCACAATATTCCCAGACAGTCTCTTTAACAATATTTCTCCATGATTGAAGATAATTAGCTTCTTTTTCTTTAAAAATTTTACCTTGTTCATTATCAGGTCTTCCTGATTCCCACCACTTCAACCATGGGGTGCCAAAGGCGTGAACAAAGAAATCAAAAAGACCGGTAAAGCTTACACCTACAATTGGGTCATAATCTCTACTAATTCTGTATCTATCAACTTCAAAATCATGATTTAGTAGACAAGCTACTGAGAGAGCTGCAGATTTAAAAGCGTTTTTTTGCTCTTCATAATCATCTGGACTGATTTGGTTTAAATGAACTTCTGCTAGGTTACAGTGAAAATCATTTCCTAAAATTTCTCCACAAGGATTTAATCCATATCTAGTCATCCTATGATTAAGTTCATTTTCAGTGAACTGTCCAAAATTTTTATTGATCCAACTCTTTGCTTCGACTTTACCTTGCTCTGTATAAATCTCAATGAATTCATCCCTTAGCTCTTTAGTTTTGAGAATATCAGCATTTGATCTGGCGATTGCCTCGGGAGCGAATTGGATGGCTCCCTCTCCTGAATTAAATTGTTTTGTAACTGCATCAAGAATTGTATGATAAGAGGGTTTGGAATGATAAACCCTAGTATGGTTTGCCATCCTAAGTGCATCTTTTTCTGGATCTATTCTCCAGTTCCCATCATTATCTTGACTCCATAAATTCTCCTTCGCAGAAGCAGCCTCTTTATCATCAGAAGAGAATTGCCTCATTCCGGCACTCCTTCTGATATTTCCTGCAACAATTGTTACTGCTGCTTCATCTATGAGCAAACAACATTCAACTGAACTTAATTTTCTACCTATAGCTTTATTTAAGAGGGAAGTTATTCTTGAATACAAGTCCCTTAATTTAATAGGATTTGCCATTCCTCCAAATCCTTTTAGGGATTCTCCAGCAGGCCTAATATCCTCTAAATTGATATGAATATCAATATTATCATTCATTCTCTCATCGCTAGATGCTTCTAGAATATATTTATAACTATCTACCCATCCTCTTCTACTATCTCCTACTTTTATATAAAGGTTATTTCCCTTTATTTTTAGCGATGATTTTTCTTCCCTTTCTTCGGCTGGAGTTATCCCTACTTCGCTTATAGATTTGATATTTAATTTATTTCTAATTTGTGGAAGATTTTGTATGAATTCTGGTTCAATTATTGCCCCAGTTCCACAACCCATCATTGCTAAATCCATCATTAAGGCAAAAGCTTCCCAATCTATGAGATTTGTGGAAGTACAATTATAAGCCCCTGAGAAGTTCTCTTTTTTATTAATCCAAGGAGTTCCTCCAATCCATAACCATCTACCAGAGGGAAGAGCTTTCTTGCTATTTTGCATCTCTCTCATTAAATTAACTTCCTCATCGGAGAGTTTTCCAAGTTTCTTTAAACCATCAAGATTCCTCTCACCTACTTCAAGCCAACTTTCTCTACCTTTAATTGTTTTCCTACTGTAAGTTCTATAAAAAACCGGATTAGCAGCAGGAGCAGATTTTGGAAAATCTTCATTTTGTTTGTCTATGAAATTGTTATCAGAAGAAGTTTTATTTGGTGTTATGGTCACAGTAATTTAAATGTTAAAAATAGTATGTATAAAGAAGACTAACTCCACCTGTGGTGTCTGCAAGTTTTCTTATCACTAGTTAACGCTTTTGTAAAAAAATATCTATCATATCTATTATTGTTTTTATATGGATAGAGTAATAGAACCTGAATTAATGGTGAGTAAAGAACAGGTTAGTTCTTACTCTATGGCAGATTTCTCTGAAGGAGAAGAAAATCTAATGGATTTTATATGTAAATATGTTGAAAGAGAAGAAATTTCTTTTACGGATCAGGATTTAATTATTGATTTGGGGTGTGGACCTGGAAATATTACTGAGCGTCTTTCTAAAAGATGGCCACATGCGAATGTCTTAGGTATAGATGGCTCTAAAGAAATGATTTTGAAGGCAATATCTAAAAAAAAGATGCAAGTTAACAAATATTCATTTAGGAATTTAGAATATGTTTGTTCTGACATTAAAAACTTTCACCTTAACTATAGTTTAAATTTTTATAAATTACGTCTAATTGTTAGTAATAGCCTGATTCATCATATAACTCATATCGATGAATTTTTTGATGTTATTACTAATTTATCAAGCCAAGACACAATAAATATTCATAAAGATTTGGTAAGGCCTATTGATGAGAAATCAGCTCAGCAACTTAAATTTGACTGTCAAAAAAAATATAATGAAACATTAACTAAAGACTACTATGCATCATTGAAGGCTTCCTATAGGACAAGTGAATTAAAACAAATAATCTTAAAAAAGAAATTTAAAAACTTAGATGTAATTGAAGATGGAGAAAAGTATTTAATAGTTTATGGTAGTGTTTAAATTAAATATCCAAACTTTTTTGAATTAACCAAATTTAATTAGATGATAAGAAGCGAACAAAATTTAAGCAGTAATCAAATTATTAATGAGGTAAATAAAAGAAGAAATTTTGCAATAATTTCTCATCCTGATGCTGGTAAAACAACTCT
>CAYNKY010000085.1:0-7531 GCA_964397895.1 uncultured Prochlorococcus sp. | reverse complement strand
TAAGGGTGAGGTCTCGGGTTCAAGTCCCGACGAGGGCACTCGCGAGATACATTGAACCCAGGGGGATCTTATATATCGCTGTAAGTATTTTTCTTGAAGTGGACGTTCGATTAGTGGTCCACTTTTTTATTGAAAATATAATTTTTTGAAGAAGCTCCAAACCTAAAAGATAATATCTAACAATATTAAATATAAGAAGAATCAACAGCGGCTAGCTAGTTCTCAACCCTAGAAAAAGGTATATTAAATCAATTTAGTTGTTTAATTAAAAAAAATTATAATAATAACTAGGCTCTTAATATCAGCAAATTTATTTAAACTTAGATATGTTTAATAAGTATTATTTAATTTATGCCACTATCATCATACCGAATACACAGAATATATATTGCAGCGACCATGAATTATGGTCTTGGTTCTCAGGATCCAGAAGAATTAGCATATTACAATAAAATTAGAGATGAGATTGATGATATGAGAAAAGACACCATAAAAAAAGGGATTCCACTTGATTGGGATACTCAATAAATTAAATTAATAATGAACAAATTTTTATTAATTGATGGGAGTCTAATAATTATTTGTCTCCCTTCACTAATGGTTCTAAAAGACAAAAAACAGACTCCCTGATTTATTACTTCACTGCAAATGTTACTCCCATAACGGCAGTAATATCTTTCTTAATAGTGCTGGTATCATAAGAACCCCAGCTACTTACTCTTGTTGAATTTGGAACAGTGATCTGGAAAACTCCAGTATTTACTTTTTTTAAACCACCAACCTGTGAGCCTGCTTCAAATGCTATTGCTTCCGCTCTAATCCGAGCATCCTTTGCTGCCTTGGCCAGCATATCAACTCTCTTATCTGCAAGTTTTGAGTAAGTAAATTTTGGAGCACTTGGGCTTACCCTAACTCCTTTACCTAGTAGCTCAGTTATCTTACTATGGGTCTTTTGAATTCTATAAACGTCATTACTATTTATTATAATATCCTGAAAGGTTATCCATTCAGTCTTTATAATTTCATTTGTCTTTGGATTCCTAGTTTTACGCTCATTTATACTCGCAGGTCCAAGATAAACACCCTGACCTACTCCATCTTGAATTCCATTCGCTTTTAAAAAATCCATAGTGGTATTCATTGATTGTTTGTGTTTATTGAATGAGTCAATCTGAGACTTTCCATAAGTCTTAACCTGCACCGACCATTTTGCAATATCACTTTCAAAACTTTCAGTGCTTGCACCAGTAACAGTTATTGAATTTTCAACAATCCTAAATCCTCTTACAAGGACAGTTGAAGCACCTATAAATCCTCCTAGAGATAAAACAGCCATTGCAAAAACTAGTGGAGGCGTACGTCGAATTACCTTCAATGAATCAATAGGAAGCGACCTGAGATTTTTAATAATTTTCATTGTTGTAAAGTTATTGTGTAAGGAGTTTTTTAACAGCTGAACCAAAAGAAAAATATTTACGAGAAACCCTGACCTCAAATCCTTCAGTTCTACATGGCCATTAATGGAAACATCTTTTAGTGCACCAAAAATTTAAAGAGTCGGTTGCTAATATTGCCAGAGAGAATTATATTTTGCAAGAGGTATTTCTGTATTTTTTTTTATAGAGTGAATATTAAGTACTAATAAACTTTTTCAGGACTTATAAAAATCTATTTGAAGTATAAATTTTTATTCCATAATGAACTCTAAAAAATAAAATCTTAAATTTTATCAAAGTTATATAGATTTATTTTTTTAGCAAGGAAGAAATTGCTTATCAAAAATAATATTCAAGTTTCTTAAAGTACTTGATTTGTCATTTATTTTGGTCTCTAATTACTTAATTGTTGTGAATAATTTCAAATCACAAAACAAGACTTACAGTTTTCTATTTTTCTGTATTTACTAAATAAATTTACAGAAACTTGATGAAGTACTTGCTTGTTAGTCATGTGTTTTTTCTTGAATTTCAATAACAACGCCATTGAAAAAATCTGCTAATAATTTTGTTGGTTCTTTTAAGAGAGTACTTCTATTTTCTCTAGAAATTTTCTTTTGTATTTGTTTAATTTGGTTCATGATGATTTATTCAAAATTGTGTTTAATTTCAGTCCAGCCATTATTCATCAATTCATTCCATGTTTCAAAGGCACAATTAAGATCTAACAATCTCGTATTCTTTAACCCAACTGGTTCTCCTAAATGATTTGTATAAAATAGATGAGTAAAAACTTTAATGTTATTGATAGGTGATTTTTTACATCTATCAAAAAAAATCAGACGGCTACCTTCTGGGTTAAGCAAGTAACCACATGGGGCATTAATACCACTGCCGTAAGAAAAATTAGTCCAAACATTAGCTCCTCCTAAAGTCATTAGAGTAATACATGTGTACTATCAATATAATTTCTTTGAGAATTTACGTCAAGTGTTTAATAAATATTTTTTTTGTTCTTTAGATAAAAAGCTTCTAAATAATATTTGACTTTAAATTTGTGACCGTCTAAGTATAAATTTATAATCGATAAATTTCAAAAGTTTTTGTATTAATCAATTTCTTTAAGATAGATAATTTTTGGAAAAATTTTACTGTTTTTAAGTTGATAGTTAAATCCAATATTTTTAAGTACATATAGACATCATCGAATAAAAAGGATCTTTAAGTAAATCAGCATAAACACTGATTTACTCTTGTGTGATATAAGTTGTAGATTCAAAAATGTCGAGTTTGAGGCAATCTTAAATGATTGATGTTCCCATTGAAATTTAGTGTTTTCCCGAGAAAGGGATTAACTTGAAAGCATGTTCATCTATGAGTCTGATAAGACTTCGCTTTATAATTACTAGCGATATATGGAACAAAAACTATTAAGTTTAATCCCCTAAATCTTGCAATTAAACAAATTCGAACAGAATTTAATTTGCATAAAAATATTTAAAAAAGCATTTTTCAAATTGATTCAAAAAAAAGAGAACTGCCTTTATTAGTTCTCTTTTTTATTACCAATCTGGATAAATAAAATCTTCCCCAATAGGTTCTTCATAAAATTCTCCATACTTCAAACCTTTTTGATAGATATCTAAAATCTTTTGATAATTTGCTGTTGAGGGAATTAAGTCACCAACAAATGAGGGGACATCGTTTTTATACATCGTTTAAGTTTATTTATTTATTTTTCTTAAGTATATAAAAATCTTAGAAAATCTAGTGTCTTGAATATTAAAATTTTTTTTATAAAAAATAAGATTTTTGAAAGACTTAAAAAATAAATTATTAAATAGCAGATTAACTATAGTTATTTTTTTAAGGGAGAACCCCCTCTACCAAAAAGTAACTTTATTATTTGAATGATTAAACTACTTCTATTCCTTTTATTAGAGACTTTTTTGGATAAATGAGAAAGATCTCTATAAAATTTCCTCGTAACTTTATCTTCTTTATCAGAAGGCCATAATAATTCTGATCCTTCTTCAAATTCTTCTCTATATCTTTTCTTCATATTTTTGTATATTTATCTTTAAAACTATCTTAAAACAAGTATAAATAAACTAATAAAAGAACTAACAATTAATAATAAAACCATAATCAGAGAAGCTAGTTTTGCGAAACCCATAATTTAAATTGATATTTAACTTAATTAATATTAATGGTTAATTATAATATCAATCTACATAATTATTATTATTACTAATTCGAAAGAACTTTATTATAAATTCTCATACTCTAGTAATCATGATATATATTTAATAAGTTTTAAATAAATTTTTTGACTAATATATAACCTAAGTAAGCAGATAAATAACCAAAAATAATAAAAGTTAAGATATTTATAAAAAATAAAAGAAATAATTTCTTTTGTATGATTATAAATAATTCTAAGATCCAAGAACTAAAAGAGGTTAGTGAACCGCAAATACCAAATCCAAAAAATAACTTTATTTTCTTTGAAATAGGTAAATTATTAATTAAACCAAGAAAAAAGCAACCTAACATATTTGTTAAAAAAATATTATCTATCTGCAATCTAAAAAAAGAACCTATTAAAGAAGATAAAGAGACTATTATAAATATATTAGTTATATATTTAATTTTCATACAAGAAGATACTTAATAAAAAACCTAAATAAAATACAAATATACAAAATAATAGAGAGGTGAGAATTAAAATCAGTAGTTTCTTAAATTCTTTATTTAAAGACAATTCAAATATATTGTAAATAAAACTTGAAAAAGTACTTAAACTACCCAAGAAACCAATTAAAAATACTGATAGAAGTTTTTGATCACTAATTAATTTTTGATTATTAAGAATAGGGAAGAATAATCCTAAAATAAAGGAAGAAAAAAGATTTACAAGTAATATCTTTAAAGGCTTAATAATATTAAAAAAATAAAATCTTGAGATTATAAAGAATCTAATACTTGCACCAAAAATTATTCCAAGAGATATAAAAAAAATCTCAATTAATAAATTATTCATTATTGCTATACATAAAATTTATCTAAATTATTACTTCATAAAAATAAAGTCCTTACTCTTTAATAATAGTTTAAAAAATCATCAGGTTTTGCAATTTATAATATTATTCATGGGTTTTATTGTTCTCAAAAAGTTTTAAGAATTCATCTTGATTCATACTTATATAACTTTTATTTTTGATTGAATTAATTGCCTTAGAATAATAGCGGTATTTAACTTGGTAATCACTTAATAAAACAAGTAATCTCCAATATTTCATATAAAATCTTTCCTGTATTTCAGAAAATTTATATCTATCGGTTAAAAGCAATGGAGATTTATTTCTTAAATATTTCCTTTCAATCCACTCAAACATATCTTTTGCTTTACCAATAATCTGACCATTCTTAATCCATTTATTTATATAAATTTCATCTCCCTCTTCAACTATTAAACATTTCTCAATGACTGGTAAATTATTATTATGAAAACGATCTACATAATCCTTGATAAGTTTCATATGTATTATATTTACTTTAGATTAGAAGAAGATTATATAAAAATTATAACTTTATTTATTTGAGGGATTCAAATTGAAATAATTAATCTAGCTACTAATGAATATTAATGATTAAATTTTTTTCCTAATGTAAGTTTTTTAAGCTTCTTTAGTCCCAAATTAAATATTCAAATATTTTTTATCAACCAGTTTTTTAATATTTGATGCTTTCAATTAATTATTGGAAACTTTAAAAACATTTGATATTTGATAAAAATTGTTATTAATATTTAATCATTTCTCAAGCTAACTCCAAGTCTAAGTGCTAATGTTCCAGCAAATATTACTATCAAAAGGGCTGTAGCCATAAGAATTAATTGTTGAGATTCAGCCATAATCTATTTTTAATTTGATATTTAATATAACCTAAATTTGTTGTTCGTAAGTAATATTCAAAAGAAAGAGTAATATTTACAACATTATTGATATAAAAAATTTTTTTATATTAGAAAGTTGCTTTATACTATGCCAATAGGTTGATTATAAATATGGTTATTTTACTTACAATATCTTTAATTTGCTTTATTTTGTCTATATTTATATTCTTTTTTGAAATTTATATTTTTAAAAATGCTCCGTTTCTAGAAGATACAGAATTTATAGGGCGAATTGAGACTAGTCTTACTATTATAATTCCTTGTTTTAATGAAGAAATTAATATAGTAAATTGTCTAACTGCATTAAGTAAAATAAACAATCCATGTTTAAATTACAAAATAATTATTGTAGATGATTGTAGTACTGATAAGACTTTTTTAAATGCGCAAAATTGCAAGAAAGAATTATTCAATAATTCTGAGAATATAAATATTATTTCCGCAGGACCGAGACCAAAAGATAAAAATTGGGTGGGAAAAAACTGGGCTTGCTTTAAAGCTGCAGAAAAAGCGAATTCAGAATGGTTACTTTTTCTAGATGCAGATGTTGTAGTAGAAGAAAAATGTATTTTCAATGCTTTAAATAAATCTTATAAAGAGAATATAGATTTACTATCACTGGCTCCAAAAGTTAATTGTAATTGCCTAGCAGAATGGATTGTACAGCCAATTATGACAAGTCTATTAATGATTGGCTTCCCAATTTCTAGTACTAATGATAAAGATAGTAATTTAGCTTTTGCCGCGGGTCCTTTTATGCTCTTTAAAAGTAGCGCATATTACAAGATTGGTGGCCATGAAGGCTCCTTTGATCAAGTAGTAGAAGATCTCGCCTTAGCAAGAAAAATAAAAGAAAATAATCTTAAATTAAAATTTCTTATCGCATTAAAAGATGTTTCACTTAATATGTATAAAGATTTAAATGCCTTAGTTGAAGGATGGAGTAAAAATTGGTTTCTAGGTTTAGACAAAAATATTTTTAAGTCTATTACAGCTTCAATATTTGTTCTTTTGGCTTATTCTATGCCTTGGATTGTTTTCTTAACATCACTTCCACTTGTTTTTATAAATAATTCTCCTATTAATACCTTTATATGTTTATTTTCTTTTTGTTCATTATTTATTTATGCCTTAAAGAGATATTGGTTGAAAATTAATTATCGTATTCCTAATAAGTATTGGTATTTAAATGGATTTGGAGGAATACTAATTCTATATATAAGTATTCTTTCCATATATAAAACGTATACAGGTATTGGATGGACCTGGAAAGGGCGAAAATTGTTTCAATAGTTTATGCCATTATTAATAAAACATTTATTTTTATATCTATAAAAATATTATTTGCTAAATATTAATTAGAGTTTTTATTTTTATGAAATCAAAAAAATTGGTTTTAAATAATCAATTAAATGACAAAAAGGTTTATTTTATATATTTTTTTGCAATCTCTGGATTAGTAATTTTCTTACTTAACGTTTTCTATGGTTTTTATCTACATAATCCTACCTTTCATATGTTTATCCAAAGTAAAGGTTTATTTCTTTAAATAATTTCAAGTCAAATTTTTGAGGCAAGTCATAATTCAAAGAAATCAATTTGTCTATTTCTTCTTCTTTTCTTCTAATTAAAATTCAATTCGTAACTTTTTTTCTTTAATTAATAAAGAGAACTCAAACAATTGAAAGAAAAATAATATATAAATTTTTAAAGAATCTACTTCTTAATAATGAAGTAATCAAAAATATAAATTAATTAAGTAAGAAATTTTTACCAAATTAGAAGTTTTTTTTCTCTTTTTAAAAATAATAACTAAAATAAAAATAAATTAATTTTTTTATTTTGGAAGAAAGAGGATTTAATGTAACTCAAGGTATTACCTTATTACTTTTAAAACCTTTAAATTTGCCTTCGAATTTTGTATTGAATCTGATTTTATATATCACAAACCCAGAAAATGGTATTGGTTATGAATAATTTAAATGAATAAAATATATTTGCTACCTAATTTTTTAACAATACTCTATTGATTTCCCAGCAACTAATATCAAAACTCAAGGTCTTTCCAAGTGATCTTTCAGCTAAACACTTTCCTATTAATGGTGCAAATTTAAAAGCTTGGCCAGATCCTCCAGAA
>CAYNKY010000084.1:0-7575 GCA_964397895.1 uncultured Prochlorococcus sp. | reverse complement strand
TCAGCTTTGGCAAAAAAATATTTTATTGATGACTCTGAAAGCGATACGGAAGTCTTGTCAAATCTTATAGAAAAACATGGAATTAAAATAATCGCTGAACTTAATGGTTTCTTTGCAATAGTTATTTTTGATACTTTATATAATGAGTGGACTCTTACTAGGGATAGACTAGGAATAAAACCATTGTTTTTTTCTGCAGAATTAGATTCATTATCATTTGCCTCTAGAGCAGATGTATTAGCAAAATTACTTCAAAAAAATATTAATAAAGAAAAATTATTGACTACTCTAAAATATGGTTGTGTATTTATTAATGAAACTATTTATAACAATGTTGAACAAGTCCCACCAGGAGAAATTCTTAGATGGAAAAGTGATCAGTCAATAAAAAAAGAGAAATATTGGTGCATAGACGACCTCCTTTCAATGACAAAAGAAAAAAATAATCAAGAAGAAATTGATTATCTTATAAAAAAATCAGTAGAACTAAATCTCATCACCACAAGAAATTGCGGCATTCTTTTTAGCGGAGGTGTAGATTCACTTGCCATAACACTTGCGTACAAAAATATAATGAATAATAATCAAAGTCTATTTGGCTTCAATATTACAAATTTCCAATCAGATGAAATAATGAGACTTGGAAATGAATTATTTTTAAATAATTATTTTTCAAATTCTCCATCAGAGGATAAAAATTATGGAAATAAAGTTTTTGATTTACCCTTTGATGACACTTCTTCAAATCTCTGCCTACAAATATATAAACAAGCAACCACTAAAGTAGCTGTTTGCCTTACAGGTGATGGAGCTGATGAAATCTTTGGAGGATATAGTTGCTTTAGAAATCTTTCAAGGCTAAATATAGATAACAAAATATTGAAAACATTGAAGGAATTTGTTTTAAACGAAAAATTTATAGATAAAACATCGATCAATAATAGAAGATTTATTCAACTTTTTTTACCTTTAGATAAATTATTAGATAGTTTAATTTCAAATTGCTTTAAAGAGTGGGAGATTACTCCTTTATTAAACTTAAAAGGGAAAGAAATTATAAGATCAAGAATAAAAGAATTCAATTTGGATGATCATTGTTTTGTAGAAGATAAAATTAAAAAATTATTTTTAAAACAAAAATTACCTAATCAAATGTTTTATAAAGTTGATAGAAGCTCTATGTATTATGGAATAGAATCTAGGCCACCACTAGTAGAAAATAACATTCTAGATTATGCCTTAAAAAGAAGTCTCAAAGAAAATGATTTCAAATCTAAGGAAGCAATCAAAAGCTATAATATTATGATGTCAAATAACAATGAGATAATTAAAAGATTAATGAGAGGAAAGAAAAAAGGATTTGGTTGCCCTTCAAGTTTTTTAAGGAATCCTTTGAAGAAAGAAATTAATGCTGTAGCTGAATATTTGAGTGAATTTTTAGATTATGATAATTTTATTAATTATCAATGGACCAATAAACGGCAATCCCAAATGATTAAAAGCATATATAACTTGATATTTTGAGTAAGTTTAATAAAAAAAATATCATTCGTTTAATAACAAAGTTTTTTAGTTCTTTTATATCTATTTATACTCCTTATTATTTTATTAATCAGCAACTCTCCCAAGAGTATGGTCTAATTTTAGTAAATATAGCAACATTTAAAATTTTTATTGGATGGCTCATCTCAAGTAATAAAAAATTATTAATTTATACAGAAGAAATTATTTTCCCTTCATTTTTAAAATTTAATTTAATTATAAATTTCTTTATTATCTTATTTTATTTATTTATATTCAGTCTTACTAATTCTCATATTTATGTACTTGGCTTATTATGTATACCAATTACTCTCGAATCTACTTTATTAACTTTTTTAGAAAGGTATGGTGATATAAGTTTATCAGTATTTATAAAAAGTAGTCTTATTTTCCTCTCAGGTTTTTTTGCAAAAATTATTTCAGATTATTATTCAAAACAGATTTTAAACATTTGGATTTTAGCTTATACATTATTAATATTATTAATATTTTTTTACTGGAAATTAGCACTTTATAAGAAAAGAGAAGAGATAAACTCTTTTAAAAAAAATGAAATAAAAAAGGAAGATTTTAAATTAAAGAATTTTATTAAAATTTCTTCTACTTATTGGCTAGGGGAATTAGATATCCTTTTAAGCACAGAATCACCAATTTTAATTTGCGGAATAATTTTTGGGCCTATTATGACTAGCCAATATTCACTTTTTAAAACAATCATAAAATTACCCTGCTTAGTACAGGGATTTACGAATCCATATACTGGCTACAAGTTAAGAGAGATGTTTTCTTTAAAGATACCTTTTCATAAGATAAAACAATATTTTTATAAACAAACTTTTTATAATTCATTAGGAGCACTAATAATATTTTCCTCAATTTTTTTATTCTTAAAAATTTATCAAATCTATGATCTTAGTTTTTTAAGTGAAACAATAAATAAATTTATAGATTATCAAACAGCTATTATATTTTCTTCTCTAGCGTTTGTATTAGTTGCATTAATGGGTCCAATAACAAATATTCTTTTGTGTATGAAAAAACAAAAAATTTATGGGTTTCTCACTTTTACAAGTTCTATTATAGGAATACCAATTCAGTTTATTATTTCTAAATTTTTCGGTTTTGGAGGTTTTATATTGTCCACTACGTTTTCTGCTATGGTTTCTAATATAGCTTCTAGAATAATTCTTGAAAGATTTCCTTATAAAAGAGGCACTTAATACATTTGATCAAAACCAAATCAAATATTGTGTTTTTAAATCTAGCGACCATCTCCTAGCAGGCCTAAGAGGAGAAACTGACATTGATATTTTAATTGAGGAAAAAAAAATCAATTCTGCCCTTGAAGTATTAAAAATTTTAGGATTTAAAATTACTAAGCCATCTTTTAGTGTAATTAATCCTTATAGGTTTGGATTGATAGGATTTTGCGAAAAAGCATCAAAGTTAGTATATTTAGACATCATGACAAGATTTGTTGTCGGCATAAATCGAGCTAGACAAGTAAGAAGCCTTGATGTAGCAAAAAAATATTTAGAGATAGCAAAACCTAATAAAGAAAAAATTTATATACTCACACCTGAAAAGGAATTAGAATGTCTTTATACAAGAATAATTGCAAAAAGTGCCAATGGGATTCCTTTCTTAGACTATTTTTTTGCATATTGGCTTGCAAAAAATAAATTCAAAAAAGAAATTATATACTTAAGAAAAAAAGCAAAAATAGTTTCTAATAAAAATTTCTTAAATCTTAAAGATTATCTTTTGATAAGAGAGAATTTAGAAAATGATTCCGAATTAAATATATTAACTAGACATATTTTGCGTTTTTTTAAAGAATCATATGCGTTGTTAGGTAAAGTCTTTACTTATAAATATTTAAACCACTTCAATCTTTGTTTTTTCCGCAGAAGATTAAAACAATCAAAAATTATTCTAATTTGTGGTGTCGATGGTTCTGGAAAATCAACTTTATCCAAAGAATTAACAAGATCTTTGAAATGGAAACTTGATGTCACAAGATTATATCTAGGCGCTGGAGATGGGGAAGGATTTTTTATTCGAAGATTCGGAACTTTTCTTTCAAAAATAATTTTTAAAAAATCAAGTCAAAATAGAGAGCTCAATAATATTAATAATAATAAAAATAATTTTAAAAACTTATTAAGAATAATTTGGGCATTAATTGTAGCTTTTGAAAAATTTCTAAAATATTTTGAACTTCAAAAATTGAAGTATCTTGGCAATATTATAATTATTGATAGATTCCCAAACCTAAACAAATATGGGATGAATGATGCTCCTCTCTTAACTAGATTCGAAAATAGTCCAAATTTTTTAATTAAATATCTTGTGCGTTTGGAAAAACTAATTTATATTTTTTATAGTAAAAACATAAAAATAAATTTATGTATAAAACTGGAGGCCAGCCACTCTTTAGTGGAAAGTAGAGGTGAAAAAATGTCTAATATTTTCTATGATAAAAGAAAAGCATCTTTAGATAGTGCTTTAGATTCAATAAACATAGAAGATTTATTAATTCTTAATGCTGATGAAACAATTATTAATCTAAAATCAAAAGTTCTTAAAGAAATTATTAAAAGTGGAGATAAAAGGTGAGTAATATTATATTTATATCGGGTAATGCAAGATCAGGAACTACAATTTTGGGGCACTATTTATCCTCAAAGTTTAATGTTTTTTTTGCTGGAGAAGTTCTTACAAATAGAGAATTCCACATCTCAAAAAAACTTTTAGCAAATTACCAATTAAGGAATAGAAAATGTACTTGTGGATTACTTCCTAACAAATGTATTTTCTGGTCAGATTTAATCAATAATTTCAGTAATGATATCCCTACATATTACAAAAAATGTATAGCAAAGAAAAATAAAATATCAGGAGATATTCCATTCATAGATTCTTCTAAAAATCTTTCAAGATTAAAAAATATAATTAAGTCGGTAAATTTAAAAAAAGAGAAGATACATGTAATCCATTCCATCAAAAACTATAAAGGTCAAATATATTCAGGTTTAAAGTATGGTAAGTCAAAAAAAAAGAATTTTTTGATAAATAATAGTCTTTATTATGCTTTGTATTGGCTGTATTCAAATATATATTCAATAGTTTTTCTTTATAATTTAAAATTTAAAAAGAAAATTGATACATTCACTATAATTTTTTATGAGGATTTTATTTTCAATCAAGAAGAGGTGTTTCTAAAACTCTCTAAAAAAATGAAGTTTTTAAATCCAAATAACTCTACAGTTTCACATAGCCATGAAATAGGGGGTAATGATGGATTTGTTAAAGGCAAG
Organism: uncultured Prochlorococcus sp.; assembly: GCA_964397895.1. GTDB lineage: Bacteria > Cyanobacteriota > Cyanobacteriia > PCC-6307 > Cyanobiaceae > Prochlorococcus_A. Next base: position 2,713 of record CAYNKY010000084.1, on the reverse strand, counting down.
AAAGAGAAATTAATTTATCAATATGACTGGATATTCTCATATAGTATTTTTTCTCCCTTAATAAGTCTCTTCCTTGATCCTATTCAATTTCTCATAAAGAAATTATCTTAAAAAAATGATATTCAACTTTTTATTTTTAAATATAATTTGCTTATGTATAAATATTTTTATTTTATTTAAACCATCAAAACTATTTTATGGGCCATTATTTTTTGCAAATGCCTTTAGCTGTTTATATTCATCTTTTGTACCATTAGATTTATTTTTTAATATACCAATAAGAGCATCTAGTGATTTTGGTGAAGTCATAATTGACAAATTTACAATTCAAGCATTAGGCATGAGTTCAATCTTTTGCGTATCTTTAACTTTACTAAGTTTACTTTTAGTAAGGTACTTACCTGTGAGAAAATTAGAAAATGGTTCAGTAAAACCTATCCACAATATATTGAATCATCAAATAGATTTACCTCAAAAAAGTATAAATAAAATTATAACTTTAGTTTTTATTTTTGGATTAATACTTTTTTCTCTTGATTTTATTTTTATATCTGAACAAGTTAGTAATGCCTCTGGTTCATATAAGCATATAAGAATAGACGCTAGATCAGGAAATTTATTATTGTCATTACTTAGTTATGCATATAATGTATTTTCTGCTCTATGCACCGTTTGCATTTTATATTCAAAAACTTATAAGGATAAACTAATTAAATTCATTTTTCCTTTTGTTTTATTGACTTCTTTATATTATTCTCAAACCTCAAATATCATAATTTGGTTAATAGTTTACTTTTTAAAATACTCTAAAGATTTTTTTCCAAAAATTAAAAATCTAATACTTTTTTTTATTCCAACATTTGCATTAATGTATTTAGGATTAAAGATAAAAGCCTTAGCAAATATCTTTTGGACTTCTGGATACTCATCTGCGGCAGAACTTCTTACTTTTCAAGAAAAAATATTAGATTTTACTAATTTTTCTTTATCCAAATTTGAAGGGCTAAGTTCTTTTGAAGTTACTAGATATTTATTAGAAAATAAAAAAGCCTTTAATTCATTTAATGGAGTACCAATTTTAGATTCTATTCAAGCTTTTAATATATTTAATAGATATACTTCAGCATCTTCTTTTTATACAGAATATGTAAGAGGTAATATCCCTGGGTCTTTTAGTTTTTCACCTTTAGCAGAATCTTATTTAGCTACAAACTCAATATATTTAGCTCCAATATTAACATCAATTATTTTTATAGCAGTTATTTACCTTATATCTCTAAGTAAAAATAAGTGGTTAATTCTTATACTAATACAATACATTGTAAGATTTAATAGGTTAGATTTATATTCATCTTTTAGAAGATATTTTGTAGTTGAGTTACTAGCAGTTTTTATTTCTTTAATTCTTATAAAATACTTCACTAAAATAAAATTATAATTTCAAATTTAAACTAATAATATATAGTTTAAATAAAGTTTTAGATCCATGAAAGATTTTAATAAAAACAAAAAAATACTAAGATTACTTTTAAGTGTTAGTCATAATAGTGGTCCATATAATCAATTTTTTTTAACTAGCCTAAAAATTTGGCCTGACCAAGTTAGGTGTGTTACTTTAAAATCAAAGATCAAGGCAGAGAATATAACCCAACTTTATGATTCAAAATCAAACTTTTTTATCTTTTTAAAAAAAAGTATTGAATCTATTTACTGGACAGATATCCTACATTTGCATCATGCTAATCTGTTACCATTTGGAATTTTTGCTTATATTTTAAAGAAAAGAATTGTTTTTACTTTAGGAACAGAATACAAAAATTTAAAGTTTCATCATAAGTTTCTACTTAGAATTTTTAGTAGATTTTTCTATAAATTCATTGCTTGTTCAAAATGTGTTCAAGAAGGACTTAAGAAAAAAGGTTACAAGAATATAGTTTTAATAAGACATGGAATCAACCTAGAGCGATGTATTAATATAAAAAAAATAAAAAGAAATAAATACACCCTCTGTTATGCAGGTAGATTAACTCCCGCAAAAAATATTCCTTTATTAACTGAATCAATCTTATCTTTAAGGAATAAAAAAGAAATTACCTTCTCAATTGCAGGTACTGGCTCGGATATGACTAAATTAATACATTTAAATTCAAATCTTAATTCTTCTAATGTAGTTAAAATACTTGGACAACTAACTCGCCAAAAAGCTTTGAATTTATTTTCATCAAACCAATTCTATGTAAGCTTATCAAAAAGCGATGGGATGCCAATTGCAGTTTTAGAGGCAATAGCATGCGGTTGCATCCCAATATTATTTAATTCAAGGCCTCATCAGGAACTTTTTGAATTAGGCCTTCAATTTATATCAATACCATCAGATTCAAAATCAGATGTGAAGGAAGCATTATTATCTGCAATTAATCTCTCTGAGAGAGAAATTGAATCTATTAGAGTAAATAATAATAATAAAATTCTTGATTTTTCATCAACTACAATGTTAAAAAGATATCAACAAATTGCTTATTATTAATATCTTTTAGTATAAGATTAATTCTTTCAGGTAAAATAAAATATAAATCTACAAAAACTTAAATTTAGTTTAAGAACATTAATCAAAATGGATTTTTCTATTGATTCTTTATGTGATTCTGGAATATTTGAAGAGAATTTAAATTTATTAAATTTTCAAAGGGAAGAATTATTATTTTTTTTAAGA
>CAYNKY010000083.1:0-7602 GCA_964397895.1 uncultured Prochlorococcus sp. | reverse complement strand
ATCCAATACGAAATTTTTTAAATGAGTGGTGAACGTGTTGGTTTTCGCTTCAAGCACGCTGATGCCGTTGTGAAAAGAAATCCTCAAGGCCGATCTAGAAGAGGCTGGGTAATGGACCCAGTTGAACAAACTACAAGTAGGGGTACTAAAATGCCTGCTTATAAAATCCGATGGAGAGATAGCGAAAGACCTGAGATAGTTTTGCAGCACATGTTAATAGCGGACCCAGATCCTTCCCCTCCGCCTGATAGTGTGAGCTTAGAAACGGAATAATACTTAATGTACTAGCGTATTAGGGCTGACCTGATTTCTCTTTTTATGTCCTTTGATTTATCAGCTTGCCTTTTATCGTGAAGCTTCTTCCCTTTGCCAATCCCTATTTTTAATTTAATCCAGGATCCTTTGAGGTATATAGATAAAGGGATTATTGTAAGTCCTTTTTTTTCTGAATTTACTCTTAGTTTGATAATTTCCCTTCTTTGTATTAGTAATTTTCTCTCTCTCAAAGGATCATGATTGAAAAATGCACCAACATTGTTATGTGGTGAAATGTGAACATTTTTTAGAATGATTTCATTGTCTCTAAAGGTGCAATATCCATCTCTTAAGTTTGCTTTGCCATTCCTAATTGACTTGACTTCAGTACCCAGAAGAGCAATCCCAGCCTCAATAGTATCTAATATTTCATATTGAAATCTCGCATATTTATTCTGCGCAAGGGGTTTAATTGTAGAGTCGTTTTTTAATTTTTTGCCCATTTTTATCTTAAAAAATGTTTCTCAAACTATAAAAAGCTATTAATCTTGCATTATGGCAATAATATCTTCAAATATAAATGAATCAGACTCTTCCTTCCCAAATAAAGGGTTGAAAGTTGTTAAAGAAGAAATTACTACTGAAGATATTAAGCATTCTAACCATAATGATAATCGTCCAAAATATTTGAGTGAATTTATTGGGCATGAAAAGTTAAAATCTTCTTTACAAATATCTATTAATGCCTCTCTTCTCAGAAAGGAATGCTTGGAACATATAATTTTTTACGGTCAGCCAGGATTGGGTAAAACGACTTTAGCCCAGTTGATAGCAAATGAAATGGAGTCAAAATGTAAAATTACGCATGCTTCTTCTATCGAACGGCCTCGAGACATTGTTGGATTGCTTCTAAGTTTAAAAAATAATGAAATTTTGTTTATTGATGAAATTCATCGCCTAAGTAAATTAACTGAGGAAATTTTATATCCTGCTATGGAAGATTTTAAATTAGATCTAACAGTAGGAGCAAATAGAGGCACTAGATGTAGAACAATAAATTTACCGAAATTTACTTTAATAGGTGCTACTACAAAACTTGCTTCAATTAGTAGCCCTTTGAGAGATAGATTTGGAATTTCTCATAAAATAGATCTATATAGTTCTTTAGATTTACAGAAGATTATTCTTAATTACTCAGATTTTATAGGTGTTTGTATTAATAACGATGCAAGTATGAAATTAGCTGCATGCTCTAGAGGAACTCCTAGAATTGCAATAAGACTTTTAAAAAGAGCTAGAGACTATTCTCAAGTAATCAAACAAAAGAATGAAATTACAGCTTCTATAGTTGAGGAAGTATTATGTAATCAAAATATTGATCAGAAGGGTTTAAATGAGACAGATAGAAAATTTATGACTTTTTTATATAAAAATAATCATGTCCCTATTGGATTGGAATCTGTTGCAGCAGGTCTGTGTGAAGATTCATCAATGCTAGAATTTGTAGTCGAGCCTTACCTAATACAATTGGGCTTTATTTCTCGAACTTCCAGAGGAAGAGTTCTAACTACTTTAGGGGAATCATACATCAAGCAATTTACTTTTAATAAATAGAAGATAAATGAAAAAAATTTTTTCAATAATAATTCTTTTTATATTGTTGTTCCCATCGCACCCAATATTTTCACTCGATGTTAGAGAAGAATTATTTTATGATGCTTTAAATGCAAGTTCAATTGGTGATTTTGATGTTGCTTTGAAAAAATGGAATAATTATTTAAATAAATTTCCTAACGATCCAGCCGCTTTAAGTAATCGAGGGAATGTAAAACTAGTTGTTGGTGATTCACAAGGATCAATAAAGGATCAAAATGATGCAATTAGACTAGATCCAAATGAGTTGGATCCATATATAAATAGGGGTATTGCAAAGGAATCTCTAAGTCTTTGGACAGATGCTAAAAATGATTATTTGATTGTCCTCTCAAAAGATAAAAATAATTCTTCAGCCATGTACAATCTCGCAAATGTTGAGGGATCGTTAACTAATTGGAAAAATGCTAGAGATTTATTTAATGATGCTGCTAACACAAATCCTGGATTTGCAATGGCGAGATCAAGTCTCGCATTAGCTGACTACCAGCTGGGAAATATTTCTAAATGTGAGAAAGAACTAAGAAATTTGGTAAGAAGATATCCAACATTTGCTGATGCAAGAGCTGCATTAACTGCTTTATCATGGTCTAAAGGTAAATATGGAGAAGCAGAAAGTAATTGGGTTGCAGTTTTAGAATTGGATCCTAGATATTCTCAAGAAGATTGGTTATTAAAGGTTAGAAGATGGCCTCCATTGCCTGTGAAAGATCTTATGAAATTTATTTCTCTGCAATAGTTAATGGATAGGGATTTATTAGATCAAAAATTGAATTCTTTCTTTGAAGAAATAATTGAGTTAAGAAGACATATTCATGCACATCCTGAATTAAGTGGTTTAGAGCATCAAACTGCAATATTAATAGCAGGATATTTAAAAAATATTGGCTGGGAAGTAAAAGAATCGATTGGTAAAACTGGTGTAGTAGCAGAGTTAGGTCCTGCAAAAAATGGTTTTATCGGATTAAGGGTTGATATGGATGCTCTCCCTATTCAAGAAAATACAGGTTTACAATTCTCATCAAAATTTGATGGCATTATGCACGCATGTGGACATGATCTTCATATTTGTATTGGTATTGGCGTAGCTAAATTAGTAAAAGATTTAAAACTTAAGTATGGCATTAGGATAATATTTCAACCCGCAGAGGAAATTGCGTGTGGGGCGAAATGGATGATTGAGGATGGTGTTACTAAAAACTTAAGGAAAATAATAGGCGTTCATGTTTACCCAGATTTACAAGTAGGTAAGGTTGGAATTAAAGAAGGTAGTTTGACAGCAGCGGCAGGGGAGCTTTCTATAGATATAAGAGGAAAGTCTGGACATGGAGCAAGGCCTTATGAAGGGGTAGATGCTATTTGGGCTGCTTCAAAAATAATTTCAGGAATTCAAGAAGTAATTACAAGAAAATTAGATCCTCTTGACCCTCTAGTACTCAGTTTTGGAAAAATAAAAGGGGGTAAAGCATATAATGTTTTGGCCGAGAAAGTTAATATATTAGGGACAGTTAGATGCACAAATTTAGATCTTTTTGACAATATTGGTGGATGGTTAGAATATAATATTTCTTCAATTGCAGCTACTTGTGGTGCAGAATGTGATGTTAAATTTAGAAAAATAACACCTCCAGTTAATAATAATCATGCATTAAATAAAATTTTCAGAGAATGTTCTCTTGAATTATTTGGTAGCGAGAATGTTGTTGAGTTGCAAAAACCTTCAATGGGAGCAGAAGATTTTGCTGAGTTTTTGAATTATGTTCCAGGGTCAATGTTTAGATTAGGAGTCTCTGGCCAAAAGATTTGTTCTCCTTTACATAGTTCGGAATTTAATCCTGATGAGAAGGCAATTCGAATAGCTATTATGTTAATTACAAAATCTCTAATTAAATTGAATAATGATTAGGTAGTTAGTTTGATGAAATCAAGCAAGTTTCACTATTTAACAATTGTTTCACCTTTAATGATTGTAATTTCAATTATTGGATTTTCATTAAGAGAGGAAAGTAAAAAAAACTATTATTTACCTATAGGAATAATTGGAATTTATTTGATTTGTGAAAAAGAACTAAAAAGAAGAATTCATAGAAGAAATATTTTAAAAAAAATAGATTCTTTTAAAAACGAAAATAAAATTTAAATTTCTTAATTTAAGTAATTTTTATGATGCCTAATTTTGCAAAAATAGCTATTAATAAATTAATACTAGGGGTGCTTGAAATATTTCGCTCAAGCTGAGATCATACCCTTTGAACCTGATTCAGTTAATACTGACGAAGGAAAGTGGATCCTTGATCGAACTTTAGTTATAAACTTTTAAAATTTTTACTATGAGAAATTCTTGGATAAAAACTCGTTTGGGTAAGAAAAATATTACACAGATGCATTTTGCAAGAGATGGCCAAATTACTGAAGAGATGAATTATGTAGCCAAAAGAGAAAATCTTCCTCCTTCTCTAATAATGGAAGAGGTAGCAAGAGGAAGATTAATAATTCCTGCAAATATAAATCATCTAAATTTAAAACCTATGTGTATTGGGATTGCCTCAAAATGTAAAGTAAATGCTAATATTGGAGCCTCTCCAAATGCCAGTAATATCAGCGAAGAAGTTGAAAAGCTTAATCTTGCAGTTAAGTATGGTGCTGATACTGTTATGGATTTATCAACTGGTGGAGTAAATTTAGACGAAGTAAGAGAAGCGATTATAGACGCATCTCCGGTGCCAATTGGGACAGTCCCTGTTTATCAGGCACTAGAAAGTGTACAAGGCTCAATAGCACGATTAACAGAAGATGACTTTTTACATATTATTGAAAAACAATGTCAACAAGGAGTAGATTACCAAACAATTCATGCAGGACTGTTAATAGAGCATTTACCAAAGGTTAAAGGAAGAATTACTGGAATCGTTAGTAGGGGTGGTGGAATTTTGGCCCAGTGGATGTTGCATCACTTTAAGCAAAATCCTTTGTATACAAGATTTGATGATATTTGTGAAATATTCAAAAAATATGACTGCACTTTTTCTCTCGGTGATTCATTAAGACCAGGTTGTCTACATGATGCTTCTGATGAAGCTCAATTAGCTGAGTTGAAAACTCTTGGACAGCTGACCAAAAGAGCTTGGCAGCATGACGTACAAGTTATGGTTGAGGGGCCTGGGCATGTGCCTATGGATCAAATAGAATTTAATGTTAGGAAACAAATGGAGGAATGTTCTGAGGCACCATTTTATGTGTTAGGCCCTTTAGTAACTGATATTTCTCCTGGCTATGATCATATTTCAAGTGCTATTGGGGCAGCGATGGCAGGTTGGTATGGCACAGCTATGTTGTGCTATGTTACTCCGAAAGAGCATTTAGGTTTGCCTAATGCTAAAGATGTTAGAGAGGGTTTAATCGCATATAAGATTGCAGCTCATGCTGCAGATATTGCAAGACATAGGCCTGGCGTCAGAGATAGAGATGATGAATTAAGTCATGCTCGTTATAATTTTGATTGGAATAAACAATTTGAACTTTCACTAGATCCAGAAAGAGCTAAGCAATTTCACGATGAAACCTTACCAGAGGAAATATTCAAGAAAGCTGAATTTTGCTCTATGTGTGGACCTAAGCATTGCCCTATGAATTCAAAAATTTCAGATGAAACTCTTGATGAGTTAAATAATAAATTAACAGAGTGTCATAGTCATAGTTCTATTCAATAAGTATCCTATAAAATTTCTTTTGTTTTATTTATTACATTTTCAACAGTAAACCCAAAGTTCTCAAGGCATTTACCTCCTGGAGCAGATGCTCCAAATCTATCCATGGTTATACAAGCTCCGTCAAGGCCTACATACTTATGCCATCCGAACGAATGAGCAGCCTCTACAACAACTCTTTTCTTAACATTTCTTGGAAGAACACTTTCCTTGTAGGATGAATCTTGTTCCTCGAAAAGTTCAACGCATGGCATTGAAACTACTCTAGTTTTCTTTCCCAGAGAAGAGATCTGTTTGCTTGCCTCAATGCAAAGATTAAGTTCACTTCCAGTGCCTATAAAAATGACATCAGGAGTTCCTTCACAATCCGATACAACATACCCACCCAATGCAACTTTTTCAATAGATGTATTTTCTTGATTAGGCATTCCTTGGCGACTTAAACAAAGTACCGAAGGTCTTTTCCTATTCTGTAAAGCAATCTTGTATGCTCCACTAGTTTCGTTACCATCTCCTGGTCTAATTACCAACATATTTGGCATAGCTCTTAAAGAAGGAATAGTCTCAACAGGTTGATGAGTAGGACCATCTTCTCCAACTCCAATAGAATCATGAGTTAAGACATAAATTACTCCTAATCCACTTAAAGCGGATAATCTCATGGAACCCCTCATGTAGTCAGCAAAGACTAAGAAAGTACCTCCATAAGGAATTAAACCACTGTCATGATATGCAATTCCATTTAATATAGCCGCCATCGCATGTTCTCTAACTCCAAAATGTAAATATCTTTTTTCTGGTGAATAAGATTGAAAAGATCCAGTTTCTCCTTTTATATCAGTGTAATTAGAGTGAGTTAGGTCAGCTGATCCCCCTATCAATTCAGGAACATTTGGCCCAAGTGCACCTAGACAAATTTGAGAATGTTTTCTTGTTGCTAAGCCTTTATCTTCTGGAGTATAGGAAGGTAAATCTTTGTCCCAATTTTCTGGCAACATTCCATTTAACATTCTTTCTAATTCAGCGCCTTCTTTTGGAAATGTATTTTTGTAATCATTAAACTTATTATTCCATTCATGCTCAGCAGCCTCTCCTTTGGTAATTGCCTTCCTGAAATGCTCATAGACTTTTTCAGGTATTTCAAATGGAGGATACTCCCAATTAAGGAATTTTCTTGTAAGATCTGCTTCCTCATGTCCTATTGCTGCTCCATGGATACCTGCTGTATCCGATTTATTTGGTGATCCGTAACCAATAGTTGTAGAAATTTTAATTATTGAGGGTTTATCTTTTATTGATTTAGCTATTTTAATAGCATTAGTAATCCCTTCAATATCATGATTACCGTCTTTAATATGTTGTACATGCCAGCCATATGCTTCATATCTTTTCAAGACATCTTCTGTGAATGAAACATCTGTTCTTCCATCAATTGTTATCTGATTATCGTCGTAAAGTGCTATTAATTTCCCAAGTTTTAAATGCCCTGCAAGGGAGCAAGCTTCTGATGCAATACCTTCTTGATTACAGCCATCTCCCATAATTACATAGGTATAGTGATCAACGATTTCAAAATCTGGTTTATTAAATTTTGCTGATAGATGAGCTTCTGCAATTGCTAATCCGACTGCATTTGATATGCCTGCTCCTAATGGACCTGTAGTTACTTCTACTCCATCTGTCTCAAATGTTTCTGGATGCCCCGGGGTCTTTGACCCCCATTGACGAAATTCTTTAATATCTTCAATTGATACTGATTTATAACCTGTGAGATGTAGTAAAGAATATTGCAGCATGCAACCATGTCCTGCAGATAAAACAAAACGATCTCTGTTAAACCATTTTGGATTATTTGGATTATGATTTAAAACATTTTGCCATAAAGCATATCCCATTGGGGCGCAGCCCATTGGTAAACCAGGATGACCACTGTTAGATTTATTTACTGCATCTACAGCCAGCATTCTTATACTATTTACACAGAGAG
>CAYNKY010000082.1:0-7649 GCA_964397895.1 uncultured Prochlorococcus sp. | reverse complement strand
ATTTTGATCATCTCATTTTTTAAATGACCTTTACCAAACCAGACTGCTTTAATAGGTATATTATTTTTCTTTAGAAATTTAATCCAATCTATAAAAAGATTTGGTCTTTTTATTTCAATTAAGCTACCTATCCCAATTATTAAGAAAGGGGAACGATATTTTTTACAGCTTTTTGCCTCGAATAAATTGTAATCTATATCAAGATTTAGCCTTATAACCCTAATTTTCTTTATTAAAAAATTAAATTTAATAAATGACCTTAAATAAAAAAAATCTTTATATCTTACACAAACATAATTTGTTGAGCAAATTAATACAAAAATCTCAAATAAAAAATAAAAAAATGCTTTATAAAAACTTTTTTGTTTATATCTAAGACCATGATTAGTATGTAAAAAGTTAATATTAAAAATAAGTTTTAAAAAAGCACATATCAAGCCAGCTCTTAGGGCATGTGAATGAATTAATGGATATTGATTAGTGGAATAAATATGTCTTAACTTAAAAACTCTCTGTAAAAAATTAGTCAAAGAGTAATCGCAATTAAATTCTATTAAATTAGATAGAGGATATTTTAAATATAGTTTTTTATATATTTTTTTCACTAAGACAATATGATTAAGTTTCTTCATTTCTTTAGCTTTTATTAGTAAAGAGATGTAGTTTGCAATACCTCCCTCATCTCCATCTCCACTTTGTAAATGTAAGATTAATTTATTTTTCATATAAGAATCCAGTTTGATCTAAAAATAGGAATATTAGATGTCAATTTATTTGGATACCAATATTTTGGAGCAATAGTTATTGATTCACTACTTTCCCCTAAATATGAAGCCCACCAGCTATATGAACTATTAGAAATAATAAAATGATCACTATAGGTCATGTACATCAAATTAATATAATCATTATCACTTACTTCAGGAACTATAATTTGATATTTTTGATCAAATATATAATTAGTTTTAATATATTCATAATCATCTGTATAAAGAATAAACTTAAAATTATTATTAATTTCATATAAATAATTAATAGCTTTTTTATACCAATTAAAATCACAGACAAAATGATTTTGACTAGACACTTTATTATGAACATAGTCTCCTATCCTTATATGTAAAGCTACAGTTCTAGATGCTTTATACTGATTAATTAAATTTATTCTTGGTTTTAAAAATTGATCTATTAAATATTTCTTATTTTCCAAAAAATATTTTTCAGATTGCCAATATCCATCAAATACCAAATTATTACATTTTTCGGGCTGTTTATTAATATATTTATATTTTGACTCATTTATTACGTTAAAAAATAATATTCTAATAACAATAAATGGAAATTTTTTATTAATAATTCTTTTAATATTAAGTAATAAATAACTAAATTTATTAATTTTTTTTCTTTTAATTGATAATTCAGATAAAGACCATTTCCTTTTTATATCTTCAAATCTTGTTAAATCAATATAATCAAATTTCACATTAGGATATTTAAATTCTAATGTTTTTGCTAAAGCCAACTGAAAAAGTTGATTTCCTAAACCTCCAAAAAAAAGTACTGATATCTTTTTCATCTTCAGTTTGTTTTTTAAATCCTACACAATCTTGTTGAAACAAAGTAGGTTCTTTAAAACTTATTTATTATTTGACTAAAACCAATTAATGCTTAAACTTCAAAAGAAGCAATTACGTTTTTCTTGATAAAAAAAATAAAAAATCTAGATATAAATACGATATTTTATTCAGGTGTGTTTTTATTGCCATCTGCTCCATATATATCTTCTGTTCTTTTAATAATTTCTGGTGTTTATGCTTCTATAAAAAGAAAAAATTCATATTTTAGTGATAAATGGAATCTCCCATTTTTGATCATTGGGATTCTGATGATATTAAATTCTTTATTATTAACAACAAAAATTGTCCCTGTAGAATTAGAGATTATAAATTCTAAACTTATTTGGATAGGATTAGTAAATTGGATTCCTTATTTTTGGGCATTTTGGGCCTTCCAATATTTCACATTTAATCCTGATCAAAGAAAAAAAATTGGCTTAGTACTTCTATCAGGTACAGTACCAGTAATAATTTCAGGGATTTTACAATTCTTTTTTAAAGTTAATGGTCCATTTATTTTTCTAAATGGATTTATTACTTGGTATTCAAAACCAATTGATGGATATAATGGCTTATCAGGATTATTTAGTAATGCTAACTATACCGGGTCTTGGCTAAATTTAGTTTTACCATTTTCACTAGCCTTTTTACTAGAAGAAAAAGAAAAAAAAAGTCATTCAATAATTTCTTTAAGTTTCTTTATTCTTATAGTCTTAAGCACTATTTTGACATATTCAAGAAATTCTATTTTGGGACTTTTTCTTGCTTTGATTTTAATAATGGGTATTAAAACATTAAAATGGATTATTCCTTCTTTTATTGCAGTTGGAATCCCAATATCATTAAGTATTGGATTAATAAAAAATAAAGCCTTAATTGAAATAAGTAGAAAATTTATCCCAGAAATAATATGGAATTATAGATTTATTAATTATGGATTTGATAATTTCTTCGATTACGGAAGAATTAAAATTTGGACTTACGCATTAAAATTAATAAGTATGAATCCTTTTTGGGGTTCGGGTTCAGCATCATTTCCTATTTTATACAAAATAGAGACAGGTCTTTACAAAGGGCATGCTCATAATCTTTTATTGGAAATTGGGGTTAATTATGGAACAATAACTTTAATATTATTTTTATCTACAATCATATTAGTTACTTTATTTTCAATAACTAAAAATATCAACAAAATTTCACCTCTTTATGATCAAGCTTGGAGAGTATCTTTCTTATTGGTTTCCATAAATCAAATGTTTGACATACAGTATTTTGATTTCAGGATAGGTTTTACATTTTGGTTGTTATTAGGAGGACTAAGAAATTATATTAAATAACTTTAAGCTTAATTAGTTCCTTCCATAAATATCTTGGAATCTAACAATATCATCTTCACCTAAATAATCTCCACTTTGCACCTCAATCAATATTAAAGGTTCTTTTCCTTTATTAGATAGCCTATGTTTGGAATAACAAGGAATATAAATACTCTGATTTTCGCTTAAAGTAGATTTATTATCTCCTACCTGGACTGTGGCAGTCCCTTTTACAACTACCCAATGTTCAGATCTATGATGATGCATTTGAAGAGACAATGAGGCTCCCTCCTTAACTTCAATCCTCTTTACTTTCCAATTAAGAGATTCTGCTAATGAAGTGTAATTTCCCCAAGGTCTATATACTTTTTTGTGTGTTTTAGCTTCCTCATATCCAATCCTCTCTAAGTCTTGCACAACAGCTTTTATTTCTTGATCATATTTATTATTTAAAACTAATACTGCATCTTTTGTTTCAACAACTACCATGTCTTTAATTCCAACAGCTACAACTAATTTATCTTCACTTCTAACATAAGAATTCTTAGAATACTTCGATAAAACATCACCTAATATAACATTATTATCTTTATCTTTTTCTTCATACGCCCATAATGACTTCCAGCTGCCAACATCATTCCACCCCACATCCATCGGTATTACCATACCTAATTCTGTCTTTTCCATTACTGCTACATCTATTGAAAGATTTGGGCATTGTTGGAAGATTTCTTTATCTATTCTCTTAAAATCTAAATCAGATTCAATTTTAGAAAATGCATTTTTGCATATACTAATAATGTCTGGCTGAAAATTTTGAATTTCCTTTAAAATCAGATCTGACTTAAAAAGAAACATTCCACTATTCCAAAGAAAATGTTTATCTTTAATTAATTTCTCAGCTTTATCTTTATTAGGTTTTTCAATAAAATCTTTAATTTTAATAGCATCAAAGTTACTTATTTGAAATTTTTCACTTGCTTCTATATAACCAAAACCAGTTTCCGGATATGTTGGGACTATTCCAAAGGTTATTAATTGCTCATTTTCAGCATATTTAGAAGCTTGTACAATAGCCTTTTTAAATTTAACTGTATCTCTTATTGCATGATCAGAAGCAAGAACTAATAAATAGGAATTCCTATCTTTAGATAAGGCACTTAAAGCAGCCATAGTGATCGCTGGAGCAGTATTTCTGCCACAAGGTTCTAAAAATATTTCAGCATCATGAATATTTATCTGTCGTAGTTGCTCAGCAACAATAAATCTATGTTCTTCATTACAAATAATTATTGGCCTATCAATATTATTTAATCCCTTTAATCTTTTTAAAGTATTTTGTAGCAAAGAATGTTGAGATCCTTGAATAATTGATAAGTATTGTTTTGGAAAACTTTCTCTTGATAATGGCCATAATCTAGTACCTTTTCCGCCACACATTATTACTGGAGTTATTTTCACTTCAATCATAAAACTTATTTAAAAAATGTTTTCATATATTCTTTAACTAAAAATACAATATCTTTAAATTTTAAACAATAAAATCCAATCTTCTTTGCTATTTAATTTATTACTAATTAAAAGATAAATTTCATAAAAGACTATTACTTTTTTGTGCCCAAATCCAACCATCTCTACACATTTCCTCAAGGTTTCTTTTGGGAGACCAATTTAGATATTTTATAGCTAGTGAATTATCAGCGATAACTTTTGAGAGATCTCCCTTTCTTCTTGGATAAAACGAGAATGGTACATGAACTCGATTTACTTTTTGGAAAACTTTTATTAATTCCAATACACTAGTACCTAAACCTGTTCCTAAATTGAAATACTTTATTTGTGGTTCATTCTTTTCTAAATATTCGAGTGCAGCAATATGCCCTTCTGCAATATCCATCACATGAATATAGTCCCTAATACATGTTCCATCTGGAGTAGGCCAATTATTACCAAAGACTTTTAATTCTTTTATTTTTCCTGAAGCTGCGAAATTTATAGAGGGGAATATATTGGTTGGAACTCCCCTTGGTGACTCTCCAATTAGTCCAGAAGGATGAGCTCCTATTGGATTAAAATATCTTAAATTGATAATTTTCCATTCATTTGATTTACTATGAAATAAATCACTTAATAACATTTCAACTACTAATTTTGTTGAGCCATATGGATTTGTTGGATTTCTATCATTTTTTTCATTCAAAATCGTGTTTTCTGAAATCCCATATATTGTGGCACTGCTGCTAAAAACAATAGTTCTGCATCCATTTTTTAACATTGTTTGAAGTAGATTTATCGTGCCATTGACATTTATATCCCAATACTTTAAAGGCATAATTACAGATTCATTTACAGCTTTCAATCCTGCAAAGTGAATAACGCAAGAGATAGGACTATTTTTTTCTTTATTTGAAATAAATATATTTTCTAAGAATTCCTTATCTCTCGTATCACCCTTTAAAAATGAAATTTTATTATCAATAGATATATTTTTCTTAATTAAAATTTCTCCTAATTTATCGAGAGCATCTTTGGAACTATTAATTAATGAATCAATTACTACAACCTTGTATCCTTTTTCAACCAAAGATAAACATGTATGACTTCCAATAAAACCAGCCCCTCCAGTAACTAATATGCTTTTCATTTGTTAACTCTTATGAATAATTTCAAAATAGTTTCGAGAAACCATTCTAATACATTATTGAAATTATTATTTTTAACACTTTTTTGTTTTAAATAAATTAATTAATAATATTTATAAATATTGCTTTAGATTAAATTAATACTTAATGGTAGAATATTAATATTATTTAAAACTAATAATTGAAGAATTTAGTTACTGGCGGCGCAGGGTTTGTAGGATCTCATTTAATAAATAAACTAATGTCTAAAGGGGAGAGTGTCATTTGCTTAGATAATTTCTTAACTGGGACTTACATAAACATAAAAAAGTGGATAGATAATCCTCTTTTTGAAATAATAAAACATGACATAACGAAACCAATAATCATTGATGCTGATAAGATTTGGCATCTTGCATGTCCTGCTTCACCAATTCACTATCAAAAAGATCCTATAGAAACAACTAAAATTTGCTTCCTAGGAACATTAAATATGCTTGAATTAGCCCTTAGAAACAAATGTAAAATATTATTAGCTAGTACAAGTGAGATTTATGGCGACCCTCAAATTTCCCCACAAGATGAATCGTATAGAGGGTGGGTAAATAATATAGGAATTAGAAGTTGTTATGATGAAGGGAAAAGAATAGCTGAGTCTCTTTTCTTTGATTACTGGAGATCACGTAAAGTAGATATCTGCGTAGCGAGAATTTTTAATACATATGGTCCAAATATGCTTCAAAATGATGGAAGGGTTATAAGTAATTTCATTTGCCAAGCTATTGCACAAAAACCGTTAACTATCTATGGCGACGGGAATCAGACTAGATCATTTTGTTATGTTAATGATTTAGTAGATGGTCTTTATAAATTGATGGAATCAAATTTAATTGGGCCAGTAAATTTAGGTAATCCAGATGAAATGACAATTTTAAATCTTGCCAAATTAGTAAAAGAAAAATTAAATCAAAATATCGAAATTATTCACAAGCCTTTACCAAAAGATGATCCAAAGCAAAGAAAACCTGATATTACTCTTGCAAAAGAAGGTCTTGAATGGACACCTAAAGTTGGCCTTGAAAGAGGTTTAGAAAAAACAATTGATTATTTTAATAAAGTAATAAAATCATAAATTATGTTAAATAAGATTAAAAATATTTGTTGCATCGGGGCTGGCTACGTTGGTGGACCAACAATGTCTGTTTTTGCTGATAAGTGCCCTGAAATTATTATCAATGTAGTTGATTTAAATAGAAAAAGAATTGAAGATTGGAATGAAAAAGATCTGTCTAAATTACCTGTATATGAGCCAGGTTTAACAAAAATAATATCTAGATGTAGAAATAAAAATTTATTTTTCTCTACAGATATTGAGAAAAATCTTCAAAAAGCAGATATGATTTTTATTTCTGTAAACACTCCCACAAAAAAGAGTGGTATAGGAGCAGGCAAAGCTAGCGATCTTTCTTATGTAGAAGCATCAACAAGGCAAATAGCAAAGTATGCAAAAACAAATACTATTATTGTTGAGAAAAGTACCTTACCTGTAAGAACTGCAGATACTATAAAAAATATCTTATCCAATTCAAACGATTTCGATAAAAATTCGGAACTTAAAAAGAAATTTTATATTTTATCAAATCCTGAGTTTCTCTCTGAGGGTAATGCTATTAAAGATTTAGAGTCTCCTGATAGAGTTTTAATTGGAGGAGAAAATAAGGAAGCTATTAATGAATTAAAGAATATTTATTTAAATTGGGTAGATGATAAAAAAATAATAACAACTAATATATGGAGCGCAGAATTATCTAAATTAGCATCTAATGCTTTTCTTGCTCAAAGGATTAGTTCAATAAACTCACTATCAGCTTTATGTGAAGCTTCTGGCGCCGATATAAAAGAAGTAAAAAATGCAATAGGATCTGATTCCAGAATTGGCAATAAATTCATAAATCCTGGTCCAGGCTTTGGCGGAAGTTGTTTTAAAAAAGATATCTTAAACTTGGTCTATCTATGTGAATTTTATAATCTTAAAGAAGTCGCTTTATATTGGCAAAATGTTCTTGATTTAAATCAATGGCAAAAAAATAGATTAA
>CAYNKY010000081.1:0-7870 GCA_964397895.1 uncultured Prochlorococcus sp. | reverse complement strand
TTTTGTCCATCAATCCCTGCCAATTCATCATCTGAAGTATCATCTGCCTTTGATTCAATATTTGTTTCGCTAGGAATTAGAAATCCAGTTTGGTACCAAAGACTAGGTCCTCTATCAAGAATTTCATTCTCTAATTGATCAGCCTCATTTATATTTCCGGTTTCTAAAAGATTTTGAATTAATTTACTAGTTGGACCAATAAGATCTAATGATAAAGAAGAAATTAATTTGTCTCTTACTTCTGTCGATTTATCCATTATTTTTTAAAGATTTAATCCGAGCTGATTTAGGTCTTTTTTATAATTATTAGCCATATTTACTTTATTTAAATTTTTTTTTGTAGAAATCAAATTCTTATCATTTTCTAAAAATCTTTTTTGATTTAATTTCAAAAGTCGACCTAATATATCCTGTTTAGCATCATATGAGAATGAATATTCCCAGGGGATCTCTTTTTTATTAGTTATTAAATTTTCCAATTGAATATTAAACAAAGATGCTTCATTTATTTCTTCTATATAAATTTTGCCTTTATCCATAAAATCTTTTACATTGTCTGAGTTAATTAAATTTTCATTAATTTCAATATCAAGAGAATCTAGATTAAATCCATAATCAAAAAATAAATCATTCCATCCATAAGAATTTAATACAGCGAAATCTATTTCCTTTTGAAGGCTTCTTAATTTTATAATTTGGTTATCTTTTATTTTTGGACTATGGAACTTATTATAAATTTTAGTTATTCCTAAATCATTTTCAATCATAATTTTTGACCTTAAATCATAAAATTCTCTTCCAAGTTTTTCAAGTTTTAAAAAGGATTCCATAGTGTATTGATTTGTATCATTTTCTAAAAACATACCCTCTGGAAAAGGGAAATTCTCAAAGCAATCAGAAGAACTATATACATGACCTTCGCCTAATGTTGATCCAAAAAAATAAGCCCAAATCAAATGTATATTTGATTGAAGTATTGCAAAATCTTTATAACTATCAAGAGGAAAAATATACAATCTTTGATCAAAAACTTGGCGCGCATTAAGGAATACAAAAGAAGCATATTTTGATGTTTGAGTTATTGCTAAAACTCTTTTCATTGAGGCGATCGAATTATACAATCCGGGTCGAATTCTCTCATGTAGCCACCACTTTTGTCGTAATGCACCTTTTAATTTAAAGGAACCATCAGCATTAAGTCTTTGTCTTTCAGGTTTTACTTTTTTTTTCACTAAATTAAAAACTTCTTCGTAATTTGTTTGACAATATTTTTCAGTAAAATCTCTAAAGTCAACAATGTATCTTCCTCCAGAATGTTTTGGATTGGAAGAAACTTCATCCCCTCCTATATATGGGAAAATGACCTCAAGATTTTTGGATTCTTCCGCTAGCCTCTCATAAACTCTTAGAGGAGAAGGTACTCCAGGAGAGTCTTCGTCAGAGAAACGACTATCATCGAAAATAAATCCTTTTCCATATGGTTTAGAGCCTTGAAAACTTTTGTTTTTATTAGTTTCTAATAATTTAGGATTCTCATGATTATTACTAGCGGTTAAAAATGCTGATATATCATTAACAACTTTTCCATCTAATTTCTTTTGACCATAATATTTTTCTTTTATTAGATGAATAGTACTTACTACAACGGAAGCCTGACCAGGCCATTTGAATTTTTTTCTAGCAGAAAAAATAGTCCCATTATTTTGACATATCCACTTTAAACCAGAATCTCTCGTATCTCCTTGAGCAATAGTATTTGTTGCTATTAATCCAAGAATCCCCCCAGGTTTTAAAAGATTAAAAGATCTTCTGAAAAAGTGAGCTACCAAGTCACATTGTCCCCCAGTCTTAGGATTTATGAATTTAAACCACTCGTGAATATTTGTTGGATAACTTTTAACTAAAGTATTATTTCCTGCGAAGGGAGGATTACCAAGAAAAAAATCAAACCCATTACTTGTTGGATTAAAAACCTCTGGAAATTCTAATTCCCAATGAAAGGGTATTATGCCTTTATCTCCCTTCTTTAACCCGTTTAAAATTTTATTTACAAAATTACAATTTTCTTCATTATTCTCATAATTATGCAATAAAGAAATATATGATTTTTCTGTTGAAATCCTTTCTTGAACTTTCTTGAAATTTAAAAAAGCTGCCACCTTCAAGTCTCCAACTTTAGTGAGTTTATTAATCTTGAGGGAATGACTTTTAAGTAAGTTTTCTTTAACCATATAGGAATTATCAGTTTGACTATCTATAGAAAAAATCTCCTTTCTCTCCTCTTTAATTCTCTCAAGTAAATTATTTTCAAAGTTAAATAAATCCAATTGAATGCTTTTATAAGAACTTTCAATTTCTTTAAGTGAAAATCCCACAAGAGAATCCCCACACTTGAGGGAATGATCGAGAAAAGTGAAAGGGAGGTCCTTACTTAGTGTTACTAACCAGAGGGAAAGTTTAGCTAGATTGACCGCAAAAGGATTTTTATCAACTCCATAAATACAATTTTGAGCTACTAACCTTCTAGCAAACAAGTCTTTATCAGAACTCGCTTTATATTCTGAAGGGTATCCATATTTATTCCATGCACTAACTAAGTATCCACCCAAGAATCTGCATGCAGCTACTAAAAAGGCACCAGAACCCATTGCAGGATCGCATATTTTTAAATCTAAAATTTGCTGCATAGATGGTTTATATTTGTACTTCTCCAACCACGGCCTAAATACTTCGGAAACTATTGGTTCTGTAAGCGACCTTGGTGTGTAGTGGCTACCGCTCTTTCTTCGAGCGAGTGTTGGTTGTAAATAAAGACTGTTCGATTTCAAGCCTCTTGATGTATGAGGAGATAATCTTGACTCTAAAGAATGACAAATCTCACTTAAATTTGATGCATGCCTAAGTGATTTTTTGATATTCGAAGACAATTTCAAATCTACTCCAGCTTGATCATTTAACCATTTCTCTCTTTTAGATGACTTAGTAGAGAGAAGATCATAAATATCTACGACAAAAGTTACCGTAATTTTCTGCTTTGGAGGTCGATAAAGGATTCCAACAGAATCATTTTTAGATTTTTCGACGGAAAAACCCATAATTCCCTCATAAACTGAACCAATTTGCTCGACATCTAATGATCTATAACTCAATAACTGACCATCAAGAATTAATAATTTTGTAAGTACTTTCTCAATAACATCATCACTTATTAACGGAATATTTTCTGTAGATTTTAATTTATAACTTGTATTGACTTCTTTTCCCTCTAAAAAAGGGAAATTTTCAGGATCAAAAAGTTCTCCATGCCTTGCGGGCAAATATGATTCATAAGGCCCTCCTCCATCAAAAACAAGCCTAAATAAACTTAAAAGAGATGCCCATGCGCCATATTTAGCTTCCATTGAATTCTGAAATTCAATCCTTTCATTTCTTAATCTTGAAGCTAAACCATTAACACTATAGTTTTGAGAATATATTGAATCACTTGGCAAAAGCTCTTGATCCTCTGAATATAATAAAAATACTAATCTCAAAAGAACAGTTAATAATCCCCCATAGATATGAGATGGATCTTTTTCAGGTAAATCATAAAGAACAGTCTTACCAATTACATTTGCTTTTTTTTCAGCCTCATCGAAGCCCTTAACCAAAATCCAAAGTGCCTCTAAAACTTGTTCAGATAATCTTATACTTACCTCATTTTGCTCTTTACGACTTTGCTCCATCAAAGTCCTCAATCTTAAGTTGCTTGATCCACCCTCAAAAAGACGATCTGCTCCAAGCAACATTTCAATTGCTCCAATCATTGGACGACCATCTACTGTGATCATTGGTTCAAGAGGAAAATTAATAAATCCACTAGATTCTCCACGTGGAGCAAAAACTAATCGAATTGAAATACCGTTCCAAAGAATACCAATTGGATTTTCAGTCTCTTTGAGTAAGCGTTCGAAACGTTGCTGATGAGTGGCTTCCCAATATTTTGAATTATTAGAGTTCTTTATTATTTGATCAAAAGGTGTACCAACATCTAATTCTTTAACAAGTATTTGTATTTTTTTATCATTATCATTTCCAGTAAACTCTGGGACAATCCAATCAGGTTGCAAAATCTCTTGATAATCATCTAATGAAACATATATTTCTTTATCTTTATTATCCAAATTAAATGTTTCTGGCTTTATTAAATCACTATCTTTCCAACCCAAAACTTCTTTACAAAAATCTTTGAAATTCTTAACTGAGCTAAAGACTTGATCACCTTTTATTTGATCCTCAAATAATGAATACAAGCGTTCTTGTAAATCTGAGACTACCCTTATGCTTGTCTCGGGAAATATTCCAAGTCTATCCAGAACTAATGGCTCTACAACTAATCCAACAGGTTGAGTCATACCTATCCACTCTTCATGAATATGGATACCTAATCCCCGATCTCGCACTAATTTATCGCTCCTGCACTTAAGGGCCATAGAATAATTAGGCCCGCTGGCTCTACTCTTGGAGTGGTTGCAACTTCAAAAGTTTTCCTAATTTTAACTGGCTCATCTTTTAAATCTTTTTCAATTTTATCTAAACGTTTTTTCCAATAATTTCGATTTGAACGGAGTTGTATGAGTTCTTGATCAGCAAATCCGAGGCTTAGTTGTTGATATTCTGTGTCATATTTGTTTTGTGTTTTTAAAACACGATTACGTTGCTCATTTAGTAATTTGATAAAACTTTTTGATTCTAATTCAGCTCTTTCCCTCAACATTTTCATAGCTTTAGAAGCCTTTTTATCAACAATATCATCTAATTTATCTTCTAAATTTTTAACTTCAGAGGAAATAAACTCTTTTAGATTATTTTGAATTTGAATATTAACCTCAGGGAGATTATCTTTTAGGCTATTAGTTAAATCTTCAATAGCAAATTCAGTTTTAGGTGCATTTAGAACTCGGCATCTTCTATGAGGATCATTCGGGTCCCATTCTGCAACAAGTTCAATCATTTCATCATGTAGACGAGTTGCACCATGACCATAAAGTGAAAGCCTTGCAATCAAAATAAGTTTTGCGGTGTCATCATTTATCGCTAAAACTGCTGCTTTACTTATGTTATCTGTTTGAAATCCACGCACTAAAAATCTGCTTAGAACTCTTTTAACTAAGGGATGTTCTAAATGAAGATGTACCCTGCCTGAATCAACCCTTTCAGTATCTTTAAAAACAATTGGTTGTAGACTAGTCTCCTTACGCCATTCCCACACCTTCTGTCCAGGTTTCCGATTAGGTCTTAAATAATCAAGAACATCCCCCCATGACTGTTCTCCTCCTGGGAGATCCTCTGAGGGAGGGAAAATCCACTCAGCACTTTCATGATCCTTTTGATTTAATGAAGAATCTTTCAAGAGAATTTGAGGAGGATCATTATTATCTAACGCATTTACTTTAAGACTCATATTAAGTGCATCTCGAAATAAATCACTACTAAAATTCAACCATTTTTCAGACTTAATCAGAGCATTCTCAAGCTTTTTTATTTGGTTCTTTAAATCATCTTCTCTTTCACGGCTATTATCCTCTAATTCGACTTTTATAAATTCTTGAGAGCGTTTAATTGCTTCTTCTTTATCAACCCCTTCAATTTTCGAAATTGTTTCCCCTATCGCAGTAGGATTAATCCCTTTTTGAATAAGCTCATTTAATCGACCCACGATTACTGGGGGTACTGTACCAAGACTATTTCTTATTTCTTCTGTTTTCTTTACTATTGCATTCAAAACACGGTCCTCTTCTCTATCAGCGAGAACAAAGTAATAACAAAAAACCTCTTTTGCTTTCTGCAACGTTCTATCAATACGACCGTTTCTCTGCTCCATACGACTGGGATTCCATGGAATATCAAAGTGAAAAAGATATTTGCAATGATTTTGCAAATTAACCCCTTCACGAGCTGCATCTGTCGCAATAAGAATTCTCAGCGGATTATCAACTGGATTACTATTAAAACTGCTTTTTAGAGATTCTCTTTTCTCATCACCAATACCACCATGAAAAGTTGAAATTCTCTCTTCTTCTTTGTCACTATCGGCAATTAAAGAACTTATTTGAATATGTAACCAACGCTTAGTATCCGCATATTCCGTAAAAATTAGCAAACGTTCTTCATTCCACTTTGCACCTTTAGAGCCCAACTGCGGACAAAGATTGTCCTTAATCCAATTTTTCAAATAATTAATTCTCTGATCATTTTCGTATCTTGCACGTGAACTTATTTGACTCATCTGTTTTAATATTTCCCATTCATCATCTCTAGAACCAATACCAGTTGAGGCTAAGGCTATTTTATGTTGATTAGAAGCCTCTTCTTCAACTTGAAATTCATCAATTTCTGCCAAATCATCATCTGCATCAATGCCTCCTTTAAGAAGTTTTAATCGTTCAGTATTTCTCACTATCTTTTCTCCACCTTCTAATTCTCTTTTCTTTAAAGTATCTATATGAACATTTAGTGTGCGATGAAATGCTTCAACAGAACTTAATAAACGTTTTTGCAAATTGCCAATAACTAAAAATTCTGCTGCTCTCTGTTTAGACGTTGCATTTTTTAAACGATGTTCTCTTTTTTCTTTATAATTTTTCAGCAATCTTGATAAAGCAAGTTCGGGAATATCTTTTCCTAATCCTTCAAGCACAACCGGTACAACTATTCTCTTTGGTAAATCGACTCCAATTCTTCTCAAATCCTCTTTTAATCGCCTTACTAAAATAGGATCTAGATCTGTTTTATTTCTTACTGGAACACCTCGACAGAAACGAGTGGGATCTAATATTTCCAATAGCGCAGAGAAACTATTACTATGCCCATTATGAGGTGTAGCTGAAAGAAAAAGTTTATGTTCAAATCTCCATGCTAAATCACGGATTGCTCTAGTCAGTTTTGAATCAATTGCATATTTTGACGAACTTGATGGTGCTGCATTGTGAGCTTCATCAAGAATCATCATTGTCTTTGATCCATCTCCTAACCAATCACGAAGTGAACTTGCATATTCCTCATTTCTTACTAAAGATTGACTAAGAATAAATCTATTATGAGTTGACCATGGATTAATACCCCAGCCTCTTTCTCGTCTTATATTTGATATAAATCTTCTATCCATAATTTTGAACTCAAGCCCAAAACGGGCTTCCATTTCTCCCTTCCATTGAAGAACTACTGATGGAGGTGGAATAACTACAACTCTTTGAACTTTTTGTCTTAAAAGCAGTTCTCTCACAATCAATCCAGCTTCTATTGTTTTACCCAATCCAACATCATCCGCTATGAAAAGATTTACTCTTGGCATTAGAAGTGCTTTTCTTAGAGGTTCTAGTTGATATGGCTTTACATCAATTCCTGCACGTAAAGGCGCTTGGAAAAGAGTTGGATCAGTTGATGTTACAGAATTCCATTTGATTGTATTTAAATAACTTGCAAAAACTTTTGGATCATCAAATCCTCTTTTTCCAATAGTATCCCAGGTACTTTCACCAATTACACGAGCATCTACCTCCCTTTCCCAAAAAACTTCAGTTATTTTTCCATTAGCATCATCATCTAAGCAGGCTAATTTGACTATCGTATCCCCAACTTCAGAAGATGAAAATTCTACTTTCTCTACTAAATGCCTATGAGACCTGCACTCAACGATGCATCCTTCTTTTAAGTCTGAAAGTTTTTTAGAATTCATCCTGTTCTGCTTTTAAAATTAGAACATCATTAAATGAAGAATAGTTCAAAAATAAGTATTTATCATTTTGAAAATATCATTTGAAATTCATAGAGATTTAAATCGATACAACAATACAAATTTACTTCTTGATAATAATTATTTTATTTGGCA
>CAYNKY010000080.1:0-7904 GCA_964397895.1 uncultured Prochlorococcus sp. | reverse complement strand
AGATAAAAGACGTTTCATTATTTATTAAATAAGTAAATTATTACACTCATAGTCTCCATAGCAACGATGCCGAAATTCCAAACGGTTGAATTATTTCTATTTAACTATTTAACCCATCTTGGAATACCATCTAACATGAAAATGAGAGTAATCCAAATAATAAAACTATGGTCAGCTTATATCTACAAATAATTCCATTAAAAGAAGAGGGGATATACCCTTCTAATTTATATCAGCTGTCAACCAACTCAATTATGGCAAATACATTTACCTCCTTTCCAAGTAGAGCATTTCTTCTTTTTACATTTCTACTTTTTTTACCTTTTTTCATTTATTTATAAATATACAGGCGGAATATAACCAAACTAAAAATACCAATAAACCAAGTTGCATAACTATATCCTTTTGAGTCTGCTAATGAAGCGCAGAAAAATGCTGAGGCTAACCAAACTATAAGTAATACTAAAGCAAGCATAAAAAAGAGGGTTTATGCCTCCAATTTTAGAGGGACTGTCAATATTTACTCATTAGGCCATTGCCACGGAACTAATCCACCAAGAGCAGCTTTATTTCTTGGGGTATCTTTAAAAAGAAGCGTAACAACTATAGCAGCCCCAAGTTCTATGCTTTGGAAAATCCCTCATACAGCCTGCAATATGTCAATTACCACTTTTAAATACTTCTTGAGTAGGCATTCCAAAAACTGATTTTTTAACTTCTTTCTTTTTGCATCTGGGGTAAATAGTTGGTTTTCTATCAGTTACATACCAATTATGTTGAGATGAAGTACACTTATAGATTTTCATAATAAAATCATGTTGTTTAGTATATTGCTCCAATCAATTGAACCGCCTTGATCCTTAGTTCCTTTATTTAATTTACGTATTAACTTTCTGACTTTTTGCATTTCTTTTGAATTTTTTTGTTAGGAGGTTATGTTATTAGCTAAAATAGTTTCTGATGTATCCCCTGTAATGGGGTTTCTAACTGTAGTCGAATCTATCGAATTACCGATAATGATGTTTTTGGCAGAATTACTATTTTCAATCTTTATGCCATGACTATATTTCTGATTTGGATTAGTTTTTATTCCTAAGCCTCTAATAGTATTTCCAATAATTGTATTGTTATTTGACATGTTTAATAATCTTATAGCCTCATGTAAGATTGGTAGATTTTCATCTTCAGTTTTAGCCGCACTAATAACATTTCCCTGCACCGTAGTGAAGTTTGTATTAAATAAAGAGACAGCATATTGCAAATTAGAAAATCTGTTACCTACAACAAGGCAACTATTGCAATTATCAAATCTCACTCCTTCATCAGTATTAGAAATAGTATTATTACTTATTCCTAATATTTGAGTACCACCTGTCACTGTAATGCCATTACTATTTCTAATTTGAATCGCTGGACCAGCATTAGTAGCTCCAACCAAATATCCACCATTTATGTTTAATCCACCAACACCATCAATATTTGTGGCAAAAATACCATTAGTTTTAAATGCATCAATTATCGGTCTAATAATATGTAAATCCCAATTTAAATCATGATTATCTTTGCCATCTATATACCAGCCATAATCCGCTTTAGCAGACTCTGCTCTTTGGAAAAATATATCTCTTATATCTGGACCAATGATTAAATAACTTACACTTTTAATTATTTTAGGATCACCAAATCGAACATCGTCTGTTTCTACAATTTCTATACTAGCTAAAGGTGATATTTGACCAGCACCAAATCTTGTTGCGTCAAAATAATAACCAACTCCCCACATATCCGATGTAATAGGCCTACCGTCAGAGGTATTAGTAAAATTGGTATAAAGAGAGTCGTTAAGCTGCGTAAAACATTTATGAACAGTAACACCTACACAATCAGAAAAAAAGAACCCAACTGCAAAATTAGCAACTCTTAAGTTACTAATTCTTGTATATGCAACTGAGGCAGCCTTATTAGAACCGTGGCCACTAACAACTACACCAGCTAATTCTTCAGTAATAACTGAATTATAGTTAGGGCATCCATCTTCAATAGTTCCATTTGGTTTAATTACTTTTCTTAATAGATATAAGTTTTCTACTCTGGTGTACTGGTTCATACCTGATTCTGGTTCAGATATTTCAACAGCTGATTTGTTAACATTGGAAGCTAGATGTATCTGAATTTGTGGCATATTCTCATCGCCTATTAATGCTTGATAGCCAGTATTTAATATCAGTGTATCTGTGATTTTGTAAAAGTTAGATGGTTGAGGTACATATACACGTTTACCTGTAGCAAGAGCATTTTTGAATGCGTTTGTATCATCAGTAGTTCCATCACCAACAGCACCAAAGTCTTTGACTGATACTAATTCTTCAAATTTATTTTGTACTGATCTAGCAACAGAACCTTTACCTACTTGAGAGAAATCAGTTGTAGTTATATTCGTATTTCCTAGTGTCCCTGAAAATAATGTACTAATAGGAATAGTTAGGCAAAGTATTGAAAGTGAAACTCTAAGTAGATTCTTAGTGAACTTTTCCATAGTTAAATATTAAAATTTGGAGAGGTTAGGAAAGCAGCTAAACAATTTTTTTACCCATTTTTAGTGCTCTGAAATAATGAAGTATTTACTATTGACCCAATGATATATATTTATCAGTAAATGTCCTATCAAAAATAATATTTTTATTAAAAAGAAGGCCTTAACCCCCTAATTTAGATAAGTTTTCAACCTACGATCTTATTAGTTAGTATTTCAATTACAAATTATCAGTCCATTCAATTTGATTATCATGGACGTTTTCGCCTTTCAATATCAATAAATAATCTTCATTTTTATCTCAGGAACAAAACTAAATGATCCAAATCCACTATTATCTTTTTCTGTAGATTCTATTCTCATGATCACTTCCTTTTTGGTCGCTTTTTCATTTATGTTCAATTATGTTTTTTTTATTTCTCTTTGTCTTTTGCATTTTTCTTTCAAAGAGATTGTCTTAAACTAATTCCAATAAATATTGTTTAATTTTTAATTTTTAGATAAAAGTTAGTTTTTAATTTTTATGAATTCATCTATGCAATTATGTAATCTATCGAACATATCATTAGTCATTCCATGATGTAAGGGAAGTAAAACGCCTCTTTCCATAATTGCATCTGAATTTGGGTAACCTTCTTTTCTAATTACTTTTTTTATGTCTTTACACATTGGCTGCCTGAGAACATTTCCAGTAAATACAACTCTTGTCTGAATTGCTCTTTCCTCTAGATAAATTTGAAATTCTTTACGAGTAAAATTAGCT
The DNA here is from genome assembly GCA_964397895.1 of uncultured Prochlorococcus sp. Classification (GTDB taxonomy): domain Bacteria; phylum Cyanobacteriota; class Cyanobacteriia; order PCC-6307; family Cyanobiaceae; genus Prochlorococcus_A. The sequence continues at coordinate 4,608 of CAYNKY010000080.1, read as the reverse complement.
TCTTTTTTGATTAGGATAGGAAAAGCTAACCACGCGGTATTACATCCATATAATTCAATAGGGTTGCTGAAAAGATTCTTGTATTTGCTGAAGTAATTACATTGATGTTTAAAATTGAATTGCCTTGTTTTAATATTTTTTTCTAATTTTTTTAGTTGAGCCAAACCGAAGGCTGCACCAATTTCACTCCCCTCCAAATTGTACCCAACTTTTTCAAACACGAACTTCGCATCATAATCTAATCCGTCAAGGTTAACATTAAAACGATTTTCTATAGACTCACTTTTTTCGTCAAATAAAGAAGAACTTCTACCCCATGACCTTAGTAATTTAGCATTCTCAATAGCTTTTGAATCATTCAAAGTTAAGGCGCCTCCGTTACCAGCACAATTAATGATATGAGATCCATAAAAACTTGTTATTGACATATCAGTATAAAATCCACTTGATTTACCATCTTCGAGGGTGGCTCCTAAAGTATCAGCAGAATCTTCAATAACTAATAAGTTGTATTTATCTGCAATTTCTCTTATCTTTGGCCAGTTACAAAGATTACCCATTAGGTTTGGAGCTAAAATAGCAACTGTCTTTTCCGTAATCATTTCTTCGATTTGAGAAGTATCAATGCAATAAGTCAAAGGCTCTATATCTACAAACACAGGCACTAAATTATTTTTTACTAAACAACCTATTGTTGTAGAAAATGTAAGTGCTGGAGTAATAACTTCTCCACCGTTTGGCATATCTAAAGATTCAATACCAATATATAAAGCTGATGATCCCGAATTAACAAATAAACAACTTTTTTTATTGAATAACTCAGCAATGTTAGATTCAAATTCTCTAGAATATTTACCCATTTGAGTTGATTCGCCAAGACACTTTACTACTGCGTTAATCTCTTCTTGTCCATAGACAGTTTTTGCATAAGAAATTTGCTGCATATTTTTTTAGAAACTATTAAAAACTTTAACAGAAATTTTTAACTTTTACTTTTTGGTTTGTTGATAAAGAATTTTTTATTAATTTTGAAATTAATATTTATCAAGCTTTCTTTGACTTAGCTTTTAATGAGTTTGGGTTTAAGACTGAAATTCTATTTAATTTAAAGAATAACAAAAGTCCAAATAGATTAAAAGCTAGCGGTCTGATCAAAGAGAAAAAACCCATATATTTTCCTGTACAAGTAAATACCTTTCCTGTAATTTGAGTAATAAGAGGTATGTAATCTAATTGAATTTGGTTAAATAAACTGCCTGAGCCGCAAGTATAGGATTTTAAACTTAAGGCAAACATGTCAAACATACAGATACTTAATATAAATAAAAGAAATAATAATGGTCTTTTAGTTAAAAAATTTGTTTCTTCTTCTAGCCAAAGTAATCCGCCTAGAAAAAACATAATCGTATATGCTCCTGAAGATAATGATTGTGAAGAATAATAATAAGTTAAAATTAAAATTGGAATTATATGTTTAGTTAATTTATATTGAGATGGAGTTAATAAATGATTTCTTATTTTATTAGATTTAATTATTTTAAATGAGATTCTAATACAAAATAAAAGTGATATTAAAAATAATGTGAAGGATATTGTTTTTAATATTGCTATTCCAAATTTAAAACTAAAACTTAAAGCTGTTCCTCCGAATCCATAATCGATTAAATTTTCATAAATTACATCATATCCTTTAAAGGAGAAAATAAATATTGACTTATTTAAAACGTCATTGATTGAATTGAATTTTGAAAAATATGCTAGGTTATCACCCCAATAATTTATACCGGGAGCACCAATTAATATTATGGAAATAATTGTCGCTAAAATGATAACTAAGACTGATTTCCAAAATTCTTTTTTTTTTAAAGTATAAACTTTAAAAAATAATATATAAGGTTTTATTGCTGCACTTAGACCAATTAAAATTGGCGAAAGAAATTTTAGTTCTTTGTAATAACTAAATTTAAAACTTAAAATAAAAAATAAAAAACAAATAGATAATAAATTACCTCTCTCAAATGAGTATAAAGCCGCAAAAGAGAAGAAGACTATAAACTTAAATAGAAACTTTTCTTTAAAATATATCTTTATTTTATCTACGGGTTGAATGTTATCAAATTTTTTTATGGGGATAAAAATAGATAGCCAAAATAAAAAATGATAAAAAGTAATTAAAAAACTAGCTCTGCTAAATTGACGCCAACCTTTATTCCAAGCATATTCTATAGATCCATAAAAGGGTTTAGCTAAAACACAAATAAAATGAGCAAATGGTGTATATAAACTTTGCCATTTTGTATACCTATCAAATCTAAAACTCCAAATACATGTATTATACCAATCTGCTAGAGAATCACCTTCATCATAGAAAAAGGGTGGTGATGGATAAATATTCAAAATAAATGTTCTATAAAAAAAAATTGAATAAAATATTAAAATAATACACCAAACTAACTTTGTGTTAAAAATTTTAGATAGTCCTAATTTATTCTTATATTCCATAAAATCCTAAAAGTTTTCTTTTAACTTTTTAAAATTATTTTCAATTAATTTTCTGATATATTTGTTCTGAAAATAACTAATTGCAAATAAATATAAAAATGAATAAATAAACATACTAGTCAATAATCTTATATATGAACATTGAATACTTGAGCCAATTACATTCCATGAGGATAAATCTTGTGCAGCATCTAATAACAACTTCTCTTTTAAATCATTATATGCACTTAAGGTAGAGGAAATTGAGCTAACTTCGCCAATTAGTAATTGATAATCCTCTGCCAATTTATAGCTTTTATTGACGCTATTTTTGTAATATTCTTGTTCCATATTCGCTTTTTCTATTAATGAATATCCCTTTTGAGTTTTGAGTATCTCTCCAATTAATTCTCCAATGTATTCGCTACTTGGAAAATCATCAATATTCAAATCAGTATTGCGTATTTTATTTTTAAACATCTTTTCAAGAATAATAAGATTATTTTTAATTGAATTAACTTCCTTATCATTTTTAGACCTCGTTTCTGATAAAAGTTCATATCTGCTTTTTAAAATATTGTAAGAATCTAATATTTTCAAAAACGATGAAGATGTCACAGTGTTTTGGAGGTTAAGTTTGTAAATTTTTTCAGCTATATTTGAAAAATTTTTATCCCTATTAGAAATAATAGAACTTGCAGCTAAATCAAATTTAGCTGATGTTTTTATCTGCTCTATATTTTTATAAGCCTCGGCCGATAATTCAATAATGTAATCCGGATCAAAACCAAAAGATTTCTTTCTTATTTCTCTGAGATTTTTATTCGCTAAAGCATATTCTAATTTTAATCTCTTTATTTGGGAATTAGCAAATTGCGTAGCCATTTTAGTTCTATTGGCTTTATAAATAGGTCCATAATTTTCATAAAAATCAATAATATCTTTATTTATTTTTGTTAAAACGAAATGATCTCCAACTAGAGAGATTTTGATTATACTCAAATCTTGAAATCTATCTCCTCGCTTAGTATTTATTCTTAGGGTTGTATTATTGCTATCAATATTCCAAGATGAATCTATTTTTTTTATTAAAGAAGAAACATTTTTATCATCTTTATACTTAGTTTTTAATTGTTTTGTAAGAAGATTAGTGACTGACCTACTAGCCAATACTGCTTTAAGGGTTGATTCATCAGTTGATTTGCTGGATAAGCCTAAAGCTTCTAATCCAGAAGCTCCTGCATCTTTTCCACTTGTTATTGGATCTGAAACAAGTAAATCCATCTCAAAGACACAATTATCTTTGAAATTCCTGATCATTAAAATATTAGGAATTAAAAGTCCTAAAAATGTTATGAAAATTTTCTTTCTATATTTTTTGTCTGTTTTAAAGAGATTTAATTTGAATGTATTTAGAAATTTTTTCATTTTAAAAAAGAACCATATTTTCTATAAAGAGTCTTCAAGAGATCTATAAGTAACAACTGGGAAAGTAACATCTTTTAGGAATTCTATAATTCGTGAATAAGATGATCTTGATACAACTATTACGCTTTTATGTGTAAGTGGCATATTTGAATTATTAATGAAAGAGCTATTTTTTAAAGCAACTCTAGTTTTTTTAATTTTATAACTTTGATCAGCATTATTTTTGTAGGCGATTAAGACATTATATGCTCCTCCCTTTTGTATGCCGCCTGCCATGGCGACGCTTATTGTTGGATTATTAAACCAATCAACTTCTATAGCCCCTGCATTATTTACTAATCCATAAATATATACAATTTGATTTTTTGTTGATAATTGTGAGTTACCCAATCTTATATAATCTTCGGAATAATTTCTCAGTTTGTTGAAGGAATTTACTTCAATTTTGTCATCTTGTCTCAATATAAAATCAACTCTAGATCTTCCGATTAAATCCAAGGCATTTATCAAATAACATTTATCACCTCTATAAATAATTATATTTTCGTAATCTGCAGAATTAAGAATCCCACCTGATTTAACAAAAAGCTTTTTAATTGTTCTAGAAGGTTGATTTTGCAAAACTAAATCTTCACCTTGAAGTAAAGAAATAATATAATCTCCTGGATTTAAAACTTCACCTGCAATACTAACTCTTAC
>CAYNKY010000079.1:0-8066 GCA_964397895.1 uncultured Prochlorococcus sp. | reverse complement strand
ACGTCTAAGGAGCGTGTGGCTTTGGCCTTGCGAGTTCAAGTCTCGCCGTCCGCATTAAATTAGCAAATCATGTTAACTGCAAGAAAAAAAAATTTAACTGCAGTTGTTATTATTTCAAATGGACCTGGGGAATTAGCAACCTGGGTTAAACCGTTAATAAGTCATCTAAAAGAAAATATCACAAGTTATTCAAATGAAAAGAATACTAATTTCAAATTTGTATTAAATTTAGTTCCATGTCCAAATGCTACAGGCAATGAATTTAAAGTTGCCAAGAATTGGGGATTATTTGATTTAATTACTGATCCAAAAGACTTTTGGAAATTACTTCTTCGTCCATCATCCTTTACACAATGGCCCAAAAATGGAGTTGTGGTTTTTCTTGGAGGTGATCAATTATGGAGTATTTTACTGGCTAAAAGATTAGGGTATTTCAATATTACCTATGCTGAATGGACATCAAGATGGCCTAGATGGAATGATCAAATTGCTGCAATGAACAAACAAGTAAAAGATAAAATACCAAAAAAATTCAGAAAAAAATGTACTATTGTTGGAGACTTAATGGCTGATATCAAAAATTTAAAACCCTCATTAGAAGATATAAAAAAAAATACATGGATTGCAATCTTACCTGGATCTAAAAAAGCTAAACTCTCTATCGGCATACCATATTTTTTAGAAGTAGCTGATTTGATAACAGAAAACAATCAGAATATAAATTTAATGATTCCAAAAGCACCTACTGTTGAAATAAAAGATTTTCTCTATTATCAAAGTGATAAAAATCCTATAGCAAAATATTATTCATCTAAAATAAAATCAATAGTAAAAATTGATCACTCTACATTTGATTATATTTTAGAAACAAAAAAAAATTCAAAACTTTACATCCTTAGTAGAGACTATAACCTTCCTCTTTTAAGCGAATGTAAGCTTGCAATAACGACAGTTGGAGCAAATACTGCAGAGTTAGCAGCAATAAATTTGCCAATGATTGTTGTGCTCCCCACTCAACATTTAAATGTAATGAATTCTTGGGACGGTATTTTTGGGATTCTCGGAAAAATTCCTTTTATGAATGCAATACAGTCTTTTTTAATTGAAAAATGGTATCTACGAAAGAAGAAATTTTTTGCTTGGCCTAATATAAAAACTAAAAAATTAATAGTTCCTGAAAGAATAGGGAAATATATGCCTCAACAAATTGCACAAGAAGCCTTATATTTGATTAATAATGCAAATTTACTCTCTGAACAAAAAAGGAATTTACTTGAAAGTCGAGGACGAGATGGAGCAATTAAAAAATTATCTCAGCTAATAATAAATTCCATCAACAAAAATTGAATTACCAAGGATCATCTATTTCGATTGGATTAGAATTCTTTTCCTTAAGATTTATCTCATTCTTTTCAATAGGTTCAATGTCCAACATCTCTTGAGAACTTTCAATTGCTCTCTTAGCAGCAGGTTTACTTTCAATCCTATTGTATTGGATAGATTGTTGTAATGATTCTTGATCCTCTCTAATATTCTTAAATTTTGAATCTTTTTCATTCTCATCTAAAAATTCACTTTCTAGATATAGTTGTTTCTTCGCTTTTCTACTAACTTGTGTATCATTTAATTCAACATACTCGAGTTCGTCCTCAAAAACATCTTCTTCTAATGACTCAACTTCTAAAGATTCTTCTACTTGAGACTCTTCCAATAGGAATTTATCTTGATTAGTTTCTGATCCTGAAAGTAATTGATTTTCGACAGGAACTAAGTTAGATGAATACTTACTATACTCTCTGTTATCCCAAGAGGAACCTCCTACTCCAAGTTTTTCAAGTAATCCACTACTAAGTTGGTTTAATTTTTCTTCTGCACCTTCATATACAATTATTCGATCAGTTCCACTACTTACTATTTCATCAACAGTAATTTCCCAAGTACTTAAAACTCCTTCTCCAAGTAAAGGCACTCCTACTGCACCCATAACAAGTGAAATAAGTTCTCCAGTTTCAATATCAAAAGAAAAGCCTAAAACTCTTCCTAATAATTCGCCTGATTCTGTGATTACTTGACAATTAATTACCTTACTATATCTATCAGGAGAAAAATTATCACTTAGTGATTCAAGCGAATCCACAAGAATTACATCACCAACTTGCTTTATACTTTCAAGAGGCATCCATCTTGGCAGCCCTGGTAAAAATCTTGTCAATGGATTATCTCTTAGCCCTAAAGCAACTACTTCTCTCCTGTCAATATCAACAACAACTTCACCCACTACACCAAGTCTTCTTCCAGTATCTGTAGTGATAACTTGAGTGCCCATTAACTCTGAGCGTAACCAAAGTCGGTCACTTGGTATAGACCTAAGTGGGTCGTTATTAGCGGAAATGTTCGACAAACTCATAATTAACTTTTTAATATTCTGACGTAAAAATTAAAAATAGTGAGTTTATGCAGCATTTGGCAATCCAATTACTTGGGTATGAGCACCTCTTGCTTGCGCAACTCCAATAGTTCTCATGGATGCATTTATCATAGGTCGTCGATGACTCACAACTATAAATTGAGCATTAGAAGACTGCGTTGTAATTAATTTTGATAGTCTCTCAACATTTATACCATCTAAAAAACTATCAACTTCATCCAAAGCATAAAATGGTGATGGTTTGTATCTTTGAAGAGCAAATAAAAAACTTAAAGCAGTCAAAGACTTTTCTCCTCCTGACATAGAAGCTAATCTTCTTACATTTTTACCTTTTGGATGAGCAACTAAAGTCAAACCACCTTCTAATGGTGAATTTTTATTTTCTAGCTGCAAAAATCCATCACCATCTGAGAGGACAGCAAAAATCTCCCTAAAGTGTTTATCTACTTGCGAAAAAGCTTCCATAAAAGCTTCCTGTCTCATAGTAGATACAGTTTCAATTCTTAATAATAATTCAGATCTCTCATTAGATAAAACTTCTAAACGATCAACTAAAGCATTTAATCTTCCTTCAAGTTCTTCAAGTTCTTCAAGAGCAAGCATATTAACTGGCTCTAGACTCTCTAAAATAGAATTTAGCGATAAAATTTCCGTTTCTAAATAATCAAAGCTTTTATCAATATATGAACCTAAAGACGGCATTGGATTTGGGAGCTCTTTTTTATATTGTTCTAACTTTATAGATTCACTCCTTTTCTCCTCAGCAAGACTTTGGATGTCAGACTGAAGGTATTCTAGCTTTAAAGAAATCTCATTTTGATGTTGTCTTTGATTAGAAATTTTTAAATTTAATTCATCTCTTCTTCTTCTTAGCATTCCCAAGTCTTGTTCAAGTTTATTCTTTTGAATTTCTAAATTGGATAATTCTTTTTTTAAATCATCTCTCTTGCTAATCCAATCTTGATGAGACAAGGCTAATTCATTAATCGATTCAATTAAATTTTTCTCTTTCAATAAAATAAGTTTTTGTTCATTATTAATCCGCTCTTGGCTTAGTGCAATTTCACTTTTTTGCACTAACAAATTATCTCTTTTTTTAATTAATTGCTCTAACTTCAAATCAACACCTTCAAAATCCTTATTTATATTTGACAGAGATGAGTTATTATTTTTTTCATTATTTTGCTTGAGATTTAATCTTAATAGATTTAAATTTTCTTGTTTTGATGCCAATTGATCCAAAATATCATTTAATTTATTTTGCAATAAAATGTTTTTCTTATTTATTTTTTCAACTCTTGCAGAACTATTTTTAATTTTATTTTGAATTAACTCTGATGAATTCTTATGTAAATCAATCTCTTTTTTTGAAGATACCAATAGCTCATTTATTTTTCTCTGCTCCAATGTCATATTCTCTAAGATTAATTTTTTATGATTTATCTCACTATTAGCTTTAACAATAGATTCACTTATATTATTTAATCTTTCTCTAACTGGACTAATTTCATCAATTTCATTATTTGATCCAAACTTAAATGCCATATCTCTATTCAACTTGCTGCCACCCGTAATTGCCCCAGAAGACTCCAAAAGTTCACCGCCTAAAGTGACAATCCTATTTTTCATAGAAACTGATTTTGCTGAATTCAAATCGACAAAAACTTTTGTTTCTCCAAAAACATAATTAAAGACATCATTATAAATTTCATCAAAATTAATAAGATTTATAGCTTTATCTATAAATCCGTGACCAATATTATTTTCAAACCTTTTTGTCGATAAATTATTAATGTTTTTTTTGATCCTATTAAGAGGAAGAAATGTCAATCTTCCAGCTTTTTTCTTTTTGAGTATTTCTATTGCTTGAGAGGCAACATTTTCATTATCAACTACAATTTGACCCAATCTATTACCTGCAGCAATTTCAAGCGCATAACGATATTTTTCACTCACTTCACCTAATTGAGCTACATATCCATGTATACCTTCTAAACCTGATTCAAGGAGAATCCGAAATGCATGAGAGCCTTTAGTCTCGTTTAAAGCCTCTTTACGACTCTCAAATTTAGATAACTCTTTCTCAAGGGTTAATCTTTCGAGTCCTAACCTTTCAATAGTTTTATTTAATAAAGTAATTTCAGATTGAAGATTAACCATTTTAGATTTCAATTCTTCAAATTTTTTATTTGACTCATTAATTACAAAAATCTTATCAGTTTCTAGTTGCAGTAAATTTTGCTCCTCCTCTTTTAACAATCCAATTTGAGAGGAAATTTCATCTTTTTGAGTGTTATTTTCAAGAATTTCTTCTTCAAGCAATCTCTTGCCTTCATTAATAGGATCAATAATCTTTTGTAATCTTTCAATCTCAAAATTAATTTCAAAATTCTTTTTAGAAAATTCACCTGATTCATCCGCAGCTTTAGAAAGTTGCTCTCTAGATAATTTATGTTTACTAGTAAGATCTTTAATTTCTTTTTGTAATTGATTTAAAACACTTTCATCAAAAAATTTTAAATTATATTTTTCTATTTCAATATTTTTTTTGGTAGCAGTAATTTTATCTTTACTTTCTCTTAATTTAATCCCCTCATTTTTATTTATCACAGATAAACGCTCCAACTCTCTTAAATTTGTATTAATACTTCCAATTTCAGAATTTACTTTTATTAATTCATCTTCTCCTTTCCCCTTAAGTTCAGAGACAATTACTTTAAAAGCGTTGGACAGGACTTTACTTTCTTTATCTAGATTGTTATAGTCAGTTTTAAAATTATTTTTTTTAGCTTCAAGCTCTAGATCCTTTTTATTTATTTCTTCAAGTCTTTTAATTTGATTTTGATATAAAAAAACTTTTTTGAATTCTTTTAGAAGTGTTAATTGCTCTTTAATTTCTTTATATTTCTTGGCTTTTTCACATTCTTTTTCTAATTTTGATCGATTAAAGTCCAATTCATTCTTTAAAATTTCACATCTTTCTTGCCTTTCGTAAACATCATTAAGCTTGTCATGTGTTTGCTCAATTCTACTATCAAATAATGCAACTCCAGCCAACTCATCTATTAAGTTTCTTCTCTCTTTATTACTCATAGAAACAATTCTTGTGACATCTCCCTGCATTACAACATTACTTCCCTCAGGATCAACTCTGACATCTCGCAAAAGCTTTTGAATCTGTTGTAATGTACAACTTTTACCATCTGAAGTATATGTAGAAGCATATGAGCCGCCTGGCATTAATCTTAATTTTCTAGAAACAATCCATTCCTTTTGACCTTTTGTGAATGAAAGTTGATCATCATCAAGATCTAAATCCTTAGATTCCTCTCTAGGAGACCAATCTGAGATATCAAACCGAACAGATACTAAAGTTTCTGATGCTTTACCTTCTTTAACTTTTGAGGTATTAATAAGATCAGGTAATCTCTCAGCACGCATTCCTCTACTACTTGCCAAACCTAAACAAAAGAGAATTCCATCGAGTATATTACTTTTTCCTGATCCATTTGGACCAGTAACTACAGTAAAACCTTCTTCTAGTGGAATAGAAATATTTCCACCAAAAGATTTAAAATTTTCAAACTCGACCTGATTGATGTGTACCAATCGGACGTCTCAATAGCTAAATAAGATTAGCTAATCCCTGAGAAATCACAATAGTAATATTAAGATTGATACAAATTTTTAAAAATTATTCAATAAGACTTACAAAACAAATATTTTTCTTTTTTTTGAATTAAACAATTATAAATATCTCCTTCTAAGACAATAGAGAAATTATTTAAATGCGAATCCTTATCTAGAAATCTAAAGGTTCCATGATCAACCCTTTTTACAAATCCACGACCCTTTGTCAATTTCTGTCTATTAACGGTTAACCAAAAGATTCGATGATTTGGTTGTTGAATGATTTTTATAGGGAGAGAATTTACTTTTGGCAGATGAAATAATTTCCATGTATAACAATCAAATTTATTCTCAAGTAACAAGTCATAATGAAAATCTTCAGGATTGAATTGATTTAAATCATGCCTTAATAAAATCCATCTATTCATTTCAAATGTATTTGTAAAAAATCTTATATTATTTTTAACAAACTATAAAATATTTAATAATTTTATTTCTAGGTTTCAATTACCAGAATCAGGCACAAATCTTAAAGCAATTAAAATTAGACTTCCAGCACCAGCTATAGCAGCAGCAACTAATCCAAAATCTGTTGGAATAGTTCTTGAAGCAAAAAAGAGAGTTGCAATAGTAATATCCATGATTAAATAATTAATTGAATTAAAACAAAATAAACCTAACAACACCTTATTACACAAAGAAATGAGTTATGAGAAATGTAAATAAACTTTTATATGTTTAGATTATTCTTGAGCAAAACAAACATAGGGGTTACAAATTATGTAAAGAAGCACTAACCTTAAAGTAATTTAAGGTGGATTAATGGAAACTTTTCATCCTCCCAAAGATACTAGCGAAATAGAAAATGAGGAAACTCATAATAATAAAGAAAGAGTATCTGATACTTGGCTATTAGAACAATTTGATAGTTTAATCCCTCTAATTCATGAAAAATGGCCAAATATTGCTCAACAAACAATTGAAGCTGCAAAAGGTGGAGTTGATGATTTAGTCAATGTAATTTCTAAACATACTGGTAAATCATCAATCGCTATTAAAGACCAATTGTTTGAAATAATTGATTCTATTAATTCAAATAATTGGGAACTTTCTGAGCAGATTGAACCCATTGAAAGCCAATTAGAAAATTTGTTAGATGAGTTAAACAAAACATTAAGACCAAAACTTGAAAGTCCTATCAGAAAAAAACCGATTTTATCAATAGCAATTGCTATGGGTATTGGTATGTTTATAGGAAGCCTAATTAATAGCGGGAAAAAATAATGGACAACTCAAAAAATAAAAAAAGTTTTGCTAATACAGCTTCTAGGCTAACAGCTATTGCAAGCTCAGTAATGGATCTACACGTTAGAATTGCATTACAAGAAGTAGATCGAGAAAAAAGAAGACTTATAAGCGGAGGAATATTTATTGCAATAGGAGGAATTTTACTACTATTAGTTTTACTTTCTATTCATATTATTCTTTACCTATTACTTGATCAATTTAATGAATGGAGTACCGAATACAATCTATTATTAATTATTGTTATTGACTTGTTTTTTGGAGGTTTATCTTTAAAACTAGGAGGAAAACTAGCAAAAGGTCCATATCTTCCACAAACTTTAGAGGGTTTAGGTAAAACCACTAAAGCTGTATTAGGGAAAAAGTAAATTATTTAATTTTATATTTTATCCAACGACAATCTATACCTCCATTACTCACAGGAATTTTTAAACTTGATTTCATCTTTAAATATTGTGTTAAGTATGAATTTCCACTTAAAAGCCAAAAAGTCCAACCTGAAAAATTTTTTTTCAAGTAATTACCGATTGATCTATATAAATCGATCAATTCTTCTTCATCTCCCAATCTTTTGCCATAAGGAGGATTACATATGATAATGCCCTCAGAAGATATATTTTTTATATCTAAATTAGAGAAATTTATATTATACAAATCAATATAATCTGCGCCTCCTGCCAATAAAATATTCTCTTTAGCTTGG
>CAYNKY010000078.1:0-8080 GCA_964397895.1 uncultured Prochlorococcus sp. | reverse complement strand
ATAAATTTAAATTAGGTTGAAAATTTTTGTCGGGATTGTTGGCAAGGAACTCTCTTTGCCACAAAAGTAGAAGTGGCGGAGCAGAAGAAATCAAACCAAGTTCCACTTACATATAACTGAACTTTATATCTCATTATGCAATCACTCTCAAAGATTTTTTGTATCTATGTAATCATATTTTTTAGGGTCATTTTTAGGGTAACGAAAGGGGTAACAGAACTTCTAAATTTCTAAACAATCGTCCTGTTTTGTCCCATTTCGTCCCATCTAGTCCCAATATTTCTTGGTCTTACTCCCTCTCTATCCGTATTCTTAATTTTTAATTGGCGCAAATTAGAAAAAATAGGTAGTAATGACAATACTTTTGGTTAATTTGAGGTCTTATCTTTTCTTAACAAATAAAGCATAATTTTTTTATTTTGTTGTGGGGAATGTTGTGTGGAGAAATAAAAATGTTATGGGGAGAATTAAATATATGTTGTGGGGAAGGGGTGAAGAATATTTTGCTGGTAGTAAATCTAGAGTTAACTTAGGTATACCAATTCATTTAATTTTAGATCAATTTAGAAATAATCTCTTAAATGAGGGGATAAAGTCTCTCCCCTATCTAAATAATGCTCTCTCCCTTTTTTATTTATTAATTAGCGATAAAACTTTAAAAAATTTGATTTAATAATAATGAGTCTTTATAAATTGACTCAAACTAATTTGAATGTATTACATATCAAATCAAATTAGTAATATCATTAGTATATTTCTATACTAAAAAGTCACTATAAAGATCTATGATCGTGGCCATTAATTATTTAAATAGAATAATTTTTTGCTTTGTCGGGATTGAGTTCTTCCATCAATTTTCCCCAAGTTTCTTCTGATGCAATAAATCCCTTATAGTCATCTGGAAAATGTTCTCTCATTATTGGCTTTATTGCAAGAATTGCAGGGAAGCCGTAGGTTATGTAAAAGTAAACTTCTTTTCTTTTCTCTAAAACAATATGAGGAAATGGTATTGGATTTTTTCCATATTTCCTTTTATATCCATTTGTATATTTTGATTTTCTCGTCATAACTTACAAACTAAGTTTGATCTAAATCGCTTTGCTAAAATTATATCTATTAGATAAGGCGTTATGTGAAGGTTTTCGAACAGATTATGATTCTTAATAAATATACTATTTAAATTTTTCTAAAATAAATTAGGGTATAAATTTTTAATATCATTAACTGATTGAAGTATATAATCTGCTCCTGCAAATTTAAGATTTTCTTCATAATGAAGACGTTCTTTGTAATTGGATTCTATTTGTAAATGTGGAGGGGTGACAGCAATACTAATAAATTCTTGAGAGGGGATTTGTTCGCGAGCATTAGAAATTGTTTTAACATCGGCAATCGTGTCTCCTACATAAGCTATTGGTGGTGATTTAACACCAAGTTCATAATCAGATAATTCTCTCGCAAGACTAATAAATCCTTCAGGATTTGGCTTGTCTGGTGCGTCCCCCATTGCGATAAGTGGAACATTTTTAAGTTTCAGCCTTTCTTCTAAGACAAACAAAGCAGAGGGTTTCTCTGCCCCACTTACGAATCCCCAAACAATTTTATTTAATGTTAGAAGTTTAAAGAGATCCTTTTCAACAATTATTTTCTCATTTTTAATAAAGCCAGTCCATTCTTTCCAATCTTTATTAGGGTTACAGCCAAAGTAAAGTCTCTCAAAAATTTCTATGATTTCCTTCCTGGTAGGAATATCTAAATAGCTGTTATTCTCTTTTTTAAATCTTTTAATTAATTCAAGACTTAAGTCCCAGTCATTATTCCAAATCCCTTCATTCTTTAGTTCATCAATATTATAAGTGCTAGGTTCATAGCCACAAAATTTCTCAACTGTTTTTTTTATTGCGAGTCTATAACTATGAGATACATCGCGGATTACACCATCTATATCAAATAGAATAATTCCAATATTATTCAAATATTCAAATATCCAAGTTAGCTTATTTTAGCAAAATGTTTTATTGGATTACCATCTTATTCATGAACAATGATATCAATCTTTCGAATACTAAATATCAATTATAATTTTAGATATGTTAAGTATAATTTTAAGAATAGTTAAAAACTATAGTTTTCATAACATGCAAAAATATTTTAAATTGAGTATATATTTATTAAATTATGTATTTTTTACTGTTCTTTTATTTATTTTTTGATACAGTAAAAATAATATAATAATATATGAAAAAATCGATCGGTAAAAATTTATTAACTAATAAGAAATATAAAACTAAGTATATTGGTTATGCTAGGGCTATTGATGGTGATACTGATTATTTAAATGATCAAATTAAGCGTTTGACTGATTTTGGATGCCAAATAGTATTCTCTGAATTATTAAGTTGTCATCAGGATGAAAAACCCCAATTTGAAAAAGCCATATCCTCTCTTGCAAAAAATGATGTTTTTATCTTAGAAAAACTTGATATAGCCTTTAACTCACAGGAGCAATTTATTAGTATAGTTTTTAATTTATTAAATGAAGGCATAAAATTTAGAACTCTTTCTGGTTTTGTTTGCTCAGAAAAGGATATTGGAGTATATCATTCAATTTTCAATGTATTAAATGAATTAAATAAGTTAGAGGAAGACTTAATAACTAAGAAGAAGAAGGAAGCAAGCAGAAATAAAAGGCTTGTTGGAGTGAATTTAGGTGGTAGACCAAAAATTAGTGCTTTGAAAGAGTCATTGGTACTGAGATTAAGAAATGAAGGGTCTTCTTATAGAACAATTAGACTACAAACAGGTATAGCTTTATCAACAATAAGAAGAATTATTCTTGATGCAGAAGTAAAAAAGTGATGATTGATCAAACATTGGATAAATTAATTAAGGAAATCATAAAAGATATTGCTTTACGCATACATGAATTGAAATATGAAGATAGAAAGAGCTTATTAGATGAGTATAGAGAATGGATCGTTAGTGATCCTATTAATCAAGAAATATTGTTGCTTCCATACGAAGCTTATACAAATAGGATTGAAAAAAGCCTTGAAGAAGAAAATTAAATTTTGATTGATTAATAAGAAATATTTGACTCATATATTTCTTTTGATAATTGAGGTAAGAATAAATTATCTTGAGCGAAATCAGATCCTGTACAAAATACAACTAATAAAGTTTTACATGAATTCTTATTTTCCCACCAAGCAGCATCATGCCTAACCTGTGACATTAAGCCAGCCTTACTCCAAAAAGGGATATTCTCTTTAATTCCCTCTCCTAAAAAGCCTTCTATTTGGCTATTCGGATTTATTTTGCTTGTATTCTGATTTAGTTCTCTGAACAAACAATTTTTGAGATTGATGTTATCTCTTTCAAAATTTAAATTTTGCATAATTTCTTCCATTATTTTGGCAGTACCATCAGTAGACATTGAATTTCTATTTTCATTATTAAGACCGTAGAAAACTTTTTCCCTCCCAAAAGGGCCATCTTCCCATGTTTTCTGGCAACAATTAAATTTGCTTAATTCATTCCACCGGAATTCTTTCAACCAATCATTAATAATATTTCTTTGATATTTCCATATATTCCAGCTTTTGCCTTCTAATGAAGGGCCGCTGGTTGTGCCTGTTAAGGTATCAAGAATATAACTAGTTGCATCATTACTGGAGTGGTGAAGCATTTTATAAACAGCTTCCGAAAGTTCTGTCTCATATGGAATGATTTTTCTTTTAATCCAGTAATATGTAGCTAGCCCATAGACTAATTTAACGATGCTTGCAGGATAAATTAGCTTTTCATTATTTAAACCATATCCATACCCCCTAGAGGAATTAATATTATCTTGATAATTTATCCAAGTTATAGCTATATTTTGAAGAGAATAATTCTTATTTCTATGAAATAATTTACTTAATATATTTTTTAAAATTATACCCATATCTTCCTTATGGTAATAGAAAGTCATTTGTACAAGAAACTTAATGGATCCTATAATATTATTTAAACAAACAAATTTTTCAAAGACCATTTGGTGGAAATTAAAATCAAATATTTCTGGATATAAAGATGAATTGAATGATAACTTAGTAACTGAAATCTTGAAAAATAGACTGTTTAGAGTTCTATCACCTAAAGTTTACAGAATTTGTTTCAATGTAAAATCTCGAATATTAATTCAACTTTTTGAAGATGGTTATATTTGCTGGGTAAATTTTGATCAATTAGAGATAGAGAGAACAACTTTACGGAAGGGAAAAATCAATCGGAATGAGCAATTGTTTATACAAAGTCAAATTCCAGCAATTCTTAATTGGATATTGTGGCAATCTTACAAACCTAATACCTATAAGTGGGGCGGTACTTTTGGCCCTAATTTTGACTGCTCGGGCTTAATTCAAACAGCGTTTATGAAAAAAAAAATTTACTTACCAAGGGACGCATATCAAATGAGAAATTTTTGTAAGCATCTTTTCAGATTTCCTAACAAGATTGATTCTTTACGTATGGGTGACCTTATATTTTTTGGTAATAAGAAACGAGTTGATCATGTAGGTATTTATTTCAAAAATGGATTTTATTTTCATTCTTCAGGGAGGGAATTTGGAAGGAATGGTATAGCCCTTGATTGTTTATTAGATGTTGCAAAAGAAGATAATATATCTAAATACTATAAATCTCAGTTAAATTCAGCAGGAAGAATCATTCGATCCTATAGATGGGATCAAACGATTAGATAAACATTTATTAGTTATAATTTCAGCTACCTAATGTTCTGATCATGGGCATTATTACATCTAAATGTAAGGTTCCGCAAATTAGCCAGGCAAACACAGCACCACCGCAACCTCCTAACCAAAAACCACTAGTGAAGTCTGACCATCCTTGTCTTGTGAAAAGCTCTTTGGGTGGATTGTCAACAGTACAATCTTGAGGCTGAATATTAGGTTTCTTCCCTGGTGAGTTATATAGAAGTAACAGTGCAGTTAATATATGAACAGCACCGATAGCACCAAGAAGGCCAACTGTAAGAGCAAAATCAGAATTTCTTAATGGACCAGTCATAGTAAATGGTCCATAGAGTAGGTATCCAAAAGCAGCACCAGTCTCTAAACCTCTGAAGTTATTCGAGATTCCTTTTCTGTAGAAGGGTAAATTGTTTATGAATGCTTTAGTGATATATCCGCTATTAACTGGAGTTGATAAATTTCCTACACATGGATCTGATACTGTTTTTATAGCCCAATCTTTTGCAGCTCCATAATCTGAATTATCAATAGATTGTTGATTTGTTGTAGCAGAGTCAACTGTTTGTTTAGATACTTTTTGTGATTCCATAGAATAACCTTGAAAATAAAATTTTTATTCAGATGCAGTTATATATCTTCCTATTAAAATTATGGAAACAGCAGGAACTAAAATTCCTATCATAGGAACAAAGATAGAAGGTAACCAGCTAGCAACCATATCCGAAGACATAATTAAATTAATATATTAATATTACTTTAGTTGAATTAGTTTGATCTGTGGTAATTTCATTAATAGATGATATAAAAATTTATTAACTTAATATGATTCGATTAATTTCTTTAATACTTATATTTTGTATAATCTTTTTCTTCATTACTTACAACAGAAAATCTGTATTATCTCGTTTTTTTAGTAACAAAAAATTGCATAATAAAAAGCCGCGAATTGTAGATAATAATAATTTTAATAAATCAAGAAACTATATAAGAAATTTATACACTCAGGATAAAAAAGTTTATTCGAGTAAAGAAAAAGCCATTTTAAGAAAAGAGATGTTTATTCTTTTTCAAGGTACAAAATATCAAAAAATTGAGGCCTTAAATATTGCGAATAATCTATCTGATAAATCTACTTTATCTATATTAAAAAAAGGACTAAAAGATATGGATTCTGATGTTGTAAAAATATCTGCCAGTTTAATTGAAAAATTTAAGTAGCATTTAATTCATTTATTTCCTCTTATCGATCTGACTCTGTAAATAGGTCTATTTTGACTTTCATGATAAGTTCTTATTAATAATTCACCTAATAATCCGAAACTAAATAGCTGTACTCCCGCAATTCCAAGTATTAATGCAAACATTAGAAGAGGTCTATTACCTATATTCTCTCCCGATAACTTTATGATAATTAAATAGGAACTCATGAATAAACTACTTAAGATACTCGCTATACCAATAAATCCAAATATATACATTGGCCTTGTAAGGAATTTATTCATGAACCATACAGTTAATAAATCCATTAATACTCTAAAAGTTCTATCAATCCCATATTTGCTTTTCCCATATTTCCTTTCTCTATGATTGACTTTTACTTCTTTTATTTGCGCCCCTTCTATATTTGCTAGTACTGGCAAAAATCGATGTAGTTCCCCATAAAGTTTTATATCTTTAATAATTTCCTTTTTAAAAGCTTTTAATGAACACCCATAATCATGTAGGTTTATACCTGTTACTTTACCTATTAATTTATTGGCTATTACTGAAGGAATTCGTCTATTAATTAACTTATCTTTTCTATTAAATCTCCATCCGCAGACTAAATCATAACCATCATGAATAGTGTTAATCAGATTTGGAATATCTTTAGGATCATTTTGGAGATCTCCATCCAGAGTTATGATTATGTCTCCTTTCGCATAATCAAATCCAGCGGCCATGGCCGCTGTTTGGCCATAATTCTTTCTTAAATCTATAATTGTAAGTTCATTTAATTCAGATGATAAGTGTTTAAGAACTTCTAAGGTCTTATCTTTTGAACCATCGTTGATAATTATTAGTTCAAATATAAGTTCATATTCGTTCATTATTTTTATAATTTCTTTTATTAAGAGACTTATACTTTCACTCTCGTTAAAAACAGGAATAACAATTGAAATGTGATTATTTTTGTCGTGCATAAAATTAATTCCTAGATAATTCAATCTTACCTTAAAGATTTAATTAAAATTCCTCAAAAAAAAATCACCAATTATTGGTGATTTTTCTATTGAAAATATTTATTTAACCAAATTTACCAGACGTAGAAGCTATAACGAATGCACCAAATGTGAGGATATTTCCTATCGTAAAGTGAGCTAAACCTACAAGTCTTGCTTGAACAATAGATAAAGCAACTGGTTTATCTCTCCAACCAACCAAGTTAGCAATAGGTGTTCTTTGATGGGCCCAAACTAAAGTTTCGATTAATTCTTGCCAGTATCCTCTCCAGGATATTAAGAACATAAAGCCTGTTGCCCATACTAAATGGCCAAATAAGAACATCCATGCCCAAACTGATAAAGCATTTACTCCAAAAGGATTATATCCATTAATAAGTTGAGCAGAATTTAGCCATAAATAATCTCGGAACCAACCCATTAAATAAGTACCTGATTCATTAAATTGAGCAACGTTACCTTGCCAAATCGCTAGGTGTTTCCAATGCCAATAAAATGTAACCCAAGCTATTAAATTAAGTGCCCAGAACATAGCTAAATACATAGCATCCCAAGATGAACTATCACAAGTACCACCCCTACCTGGACCATCACAAGGAAAAGCGTATCCAAGATCTTTTTTATCAGGAATTAATTTTGTTCCTCTTGCATCTAAGGCACCTTTGATAAGGATTAAAGCAGTCGTATGTAATCCAAGAGCAATAGCATGATGAACGAGAAAATCAGCAGGTCCAATAGGAAGAAATGCACTTAAAGCATCTTGTCTATTTATTAGATCCATCCAGTAATGATTACCAGGTAGAGAATTAGCTGCAACACTAGCAGCGCTAGTAGGATCAGAGAGCAAAGCATTAAATCCGTACATCATCTTGCCTTGAGCTGCCTGAACAAATTGTGCAAAAACTGGCTCTATTAGAATTTGTTTTTCGGGGTTTCCAAAAGCTACTACAACATCGTTGTGCACATAAATTCCTAATGTATGGAATCCTAATAACATGGTTACCCAACTCAAGTGACTTATAAGAGCTTCTTTTGTTCCTAAAACTCTTGCTAAAACATTATCTTTATTTAATTCAGGATCATAATCTCTAACAAAGAATATTG
>CAYNKY010000077.1:0-8183 GCA_964397895.1 uncultured Prochlorococcus sp. | reverse complement strand
ATTAGAGGAGTTAGGTCAATAATAATAAAGGTTATCAAAAATAATGAGTAAATTAAGATCATCTGCTATTACTCAAGGTGTTCAAAGATCTCCAAATAGATCTATGCTAAGAGCAGTAGGATTTAATGATGAAGATTTTACAAAACCAATAATAGGAGTAGCTAATGGCTATAGCACAATAACTCCTTGTAACATAGGCCTTAATAAATTATCTAAAAGAGCTGAATCTGCAATAAGAGCTTCTGGTGGTATGCCTCAGATGTTTGGGACAATTACAGTTAGTGATGGAATCTCAATGGGTACTCAGGGAATGAAATATTCTTTAGTCTCTAGAGAAGTTATTGCAGATTCGATAGAAACAGCTTGCAATGCACAAAGTATGGACGGGGTTTGTGCAATTGGAGGTTGTGATAAAAACATGCCTGGAGCAATGCTTGCTATTGCAAGAATGAATATTCCTTCAATTTTTATTTATGGTGGAACTATTAAACCAGGGAAATTAAATGGTGAAGATTTAACAGTGGTCAGTGCTTTTGAAGCGGTGGGACAATTAACCTCAGGAAAAATAAGTAGAGAAAGATTAGATGAAGTCGAAAAAAATTGTATCCCTGGTGCCGGCAGTTGTGGAGGAATGTTTACGGCAAATACTATGTCTGCTGTTATTGAGGTTTTAGGCCTAAGTCTTCCTCACAGCTCAACAATGGCTGCGGAAGATTATGAGAAAGAAATAAGTTCAGAAAGAAGTGCACAAGTTTTAGTTGAAGCTATTAAAAAAGATATAAGACCATTAGATCTAATGACTAGAGAGGCATTTGAGAATGCAATTGCAGTAATTATGGCAGTTGGGGGTTCAACAAACGCAGTCTTGCATTTGCTTGCTATAGCCAAAACAGCAGGTGTAGAGCTTTGTATTGATGATTTTGAAAAGATTAGACAAAAGGTACCTGTTATTTGTGATTTAAAACCAAGTGGTAGATATGTGACAGTAGATTTACATAATGCGGGAGGAATCCCTCAAGTAATGAAAATACTTTTAAACGCGGGCTTAATTCATGGTGAATGTAAAAATATAGAAGGCAGGACAATCTATGAGTCACTTTCCAAAATACCTGATGAACCGCCAAAAAATCAAAATGTTATCAGAAGTATGGATAATCCTCTCTATAAAAAAGGGCATTTAGCAATCTTAAAAGGAAATCTTGCAATAGAAGGAAGTGTAGCCAAAATAAGTGGTGTTAAAAATCCTGTTTTAACAGGTCCTGCAAGAATCTTTGAAAGTGAAGAATCCTGCTTAAAATCAATTCTCAAAAATGAAATAAAAGCAGGTGATGTTGTTGTCATAAGAAATGAGGGGCCGGTTGGCGGTCCAGGCATGAGAGAAATGCTAGCACCGACTTCTGCTATAGTTGGTCAGGGCTTAGGCGAAAAAGTTGCATTGATAACAGATGGTAGATTTAGTGGAGGCACATATGGTCTAGTAGTTGGACATATCGCACCTGAAGCAGCTGTTGGAGGAAATATTGCTCTGATTAAAGAGGGAGATTTAATTACAGTTGATGCCTTAAATCAAGTAATAAGAGTTTCTTTAAGTGAGAGTGAATTAGAACAAAGAAGAAAAAATTGGATTAAACCATTACCAAAATATAAAAAAGGTGTTCTAGCAAAATATTCAAGAATTGTAAGCACATCAAGCCTTGGAGCTGTTACTGATTTAGAGAAATAGAAATTTTAAATCAATAAGTTTCTAATTTTATTAGTAAGATTTTCTAATTTACAAGAATAATATGGGGGTACACATTTTTTACCGGTTTTGCTATTCATCCATAAATTTTTATTTCCGCTCCAAAGCATAGGATCATTTGGAAAGTTTAATTTAGATACAACAAATACTAATTCTTTATTTGACTTAAAAACTTCTAATTCAAGATCATCAATATCAAATCGCCTCCCATCAATATCTCTACATAAAATATTTACTGTCAAGTCAAAGTCTTCACTTTCAATTTCACCAAATCCATTAATTTTAACAACTGAATGTTTGAAAGGTTTATTAGTATAGTCTGCAGATTTCGCTATTAGACTTTCAAATCCTTCTGAATAATTTTCAAAAAACACT
This sequence comes from uncultured Prochlorococcus sp., assembly GCA_964397895.1. Lineage (GTDB taxonomy): Bacteria > Cyanobacteriota > Cyanobacteriia > PCC-6307 > Cyanobiaceae > Prochlorococcus_A. The sequence goes on along the minus strand of CAYNKY010000077.1, from coordinate 6,067 downwards.
TATAGACTTGATAAGAACTTTAATAGAACCAGCTCTAAATTTCTCATTTAAGGAACCTGAATCACCAAACTTTGAATGCAATAATTGTAATCTTTTAACCTTTGAAGATTTAAATTTGAAAGGAAAATTGACTTTATTAGCTCTTATGGAGGGTTTAAGTTCATTAAAGGGTATCTTAACTACCGTAGTTCCAAATCTTGAAGTAGGAAAAGACTTTATCCACCTTAATCCACCAGGGATAAATTCAGTTAATCCAAAAATTTCGTCTTGACATGCTACTGCAAATTTAAAAGTTCTTCCTTGACCATCAATCTTCAATTCAAATAATTCATATTGGGATAAATCTAGAGGCGGATCATACTTTTCTGATCTACAACTTACAAAACCTCCTGATTTTTCAACAATGGTTCCTTTCATTAGTAAACCAGCGTTTGAATTCTCACAAATAGCTACACTTGAACCTCCCATAACAGTATCATTCAATGAATTCCAACTATCAAAGTTATCTTTATTAAATAAGATCTCTTTCTTTGTCATTATTAATTATTTTAATTCTCTAGGATTTTAGCTAATTTTACAAATCATTTGCAGCCTCTGAATCACAATAAATCAATATTTCTGAATTGGATTTTATCAATTTGGCAGGAGTCCTTTTTTCATCTTCAGTAATATCAATTAATCGTTTTAAAGCTAATCTTTTAGATAAACCAGAAACTAAAAAAATAATATTTGATGACGCTGAAATAATTTTAGGTGTTAATGAAATTCTTTTAAGGCCATTTCCATAACTATAAATAACTAAATCATCGTTATTATTATCATTATTGTAGGGAAATAAAGAAGCCGTATGACCATCATTTCCTAGCCCTAGAAGAATTAAATCGAATTTAGGAGGATTACCTGAGCACTTATCATTTAATTTTTCTATAAATAACTTTTTGGATTCAGATTCACTCATAAACTTATCTTTAAAAATTTCATAAAAGAAAGCTTTTGATCCAGGACCTTGCAGCAATGAATTTCTTAACATTGAAGAATTACTATCTTTCGAGCCAGGAGCCACACATCTTTCATCACCTAAAAAAACATCAACTTTTTCCCAAGATAATTGTTTCTCTGACAGTAATTTATAAACTGATTTAGGGGTAGAGCCTCCGCACAAACAAATTTGAAATCTATCTTTAGTTTCTAGAGATTTTTTAATCTTTCTAGCAATGATTAGTGCTGTTTGATAATTAAGTTCTTCTTTATTTTCGAAGATCGATAATGAATAATTATTTATTTTCTTTTGAATCATTGCAACCAGTTAGTATGAAAACTTCCTTCTTTATCAATTCTTTCATAAGTATGAGATCCGAAACAATCTCTCATGGCTTGAACTAAGTTTTGGGGGAGTCTACTAGTTCTGTAGCTATTGAAATAATCTAAACTGCTTGATAAGCAAGGCACAGGAATACCAGCTTTATTTGCAGAAGAAACAATATATGATAAATTTTGAATTTTTTCAGAAATCTGTGAATTAAACCAAGAATCAAAAATAAGATTTTTTAAATCTGGATCTTTTTTATAAGCATCTTGGATCCTATTTAAAAGTTTAGATCTGATAATACAACCACCCTTCCATATTTTTGCTATTGAAGGCATATCTAAATTATAGTTGTAGAAATTAGAGGCTTCTCTTAAGATGTCCATACCTTGTGCATAACTCGCAATAGTTGCAAGAACGACTGCATCAAAAAGAGGTTTCATAGAATTAGAAACATTACCTAAATTAAATTCTTTGATTTCATCTATTGGAAGAGTTTTTTCAATCTCATTGCGCTGTTCCTTAAGTGAACTCATAACTCTTGCATTTAAAGAAGCATATATTGTAGGTACTGAAACACCAAGTTCTAAAGCACTTATAACGGTCCATAAGCCAGTACCTTTCTGGCCTGCTTTATCTAATATCTTTTCAACTATTTCTTCACCAGTGAATTCATCCTTAGCCTGCAAACAAATCTCTGTTATTTCAACAAGGTAAGACGTTAATTCTTCAGTTTGATTCCATAGACCAAAAACTTTAGAAATTTCATGACAATTCATCTTCGAAACCCTCTTCATCAAATCATATGCTTCTGCAAGGATTTGCTCAATTCCATATTCAATTCCGTTATGGACTGTCTTAACAAAATGACCTGATCCTCCTGGACCTATATAGGAGACACATGATCCATCTTCAACTTTTGCAGCCATTTTAGTAAGGAGACTTTCTACAGCATCGTAAGATGACTTAGTCCCTCCAGGCATCATACTTGGCCCTTCGAGTGCTCCTCTTGATCCTCCAGAAACACCCATACCTATATAACCAAAACTTTTACTTTCTAATTGTCTAACTCTCCTTTCTGTATCCTGAAATTGAGAATTCCCACCATCAATTAATAGATCATTTTCTTCCAAATATTCAGAAATATTTTCTATCACTGCATCTGTTGATGGACCTGCTTTTACCATCATTAAAATTCTTCTTGGCTTTTCAAGCTTTTCAACAAATTCCTTGATTGTACTTGCACCTTCAATATTCTTACCAAAACCTCTCCCTTTTAAGAAAGCCTCTGTTTTAGTGAAAGTTCTGTTATAAACAACACTTGAGAAACCATTCCTTTCAGCATTAAGTACGAGATTTTCTCCCATAACTCCAAGACCGATTAAACCAAAATGTGCCTTGGGCATAATAAAAAAAAACTCAATAAATATATTTTTACTTCAACTCAAAGAAAATGCTTAAAAAAATAGAGTTATGTCAGCAATAAATGATGGAATAAATTATTAAATAATCGTCCCATCAGAGATTGTGGCATTTTTTACCACAACAACAATTCCATTTCTAATATAAAAACCTTCATCAGGTCTATCAGCCTCCTCAACTCTATCTTTATTAATAATTACAACATTGTTACCAATACGTGTATTTTTATCTAAGATTGCTCTTTTTACAGTAGATCCCTCTCCTACACCTAGAGGAATTCCGCCGCCTTTTCTTAACTCAATTCTTTCTTCTGGTGATTCGAAAAAGTCTGCTCCCATAACCAAGGTGTCTTCAAGTACAGCATCATTTTCAATCCTACTTCTTACGCCAAGAACACAATGCAGAATACTACAGGATTTAAGAATCGTGCCTTCGCAAACAATTGAATCAGTTATTTGAGCATCTACTAATTTTGAAGGAGGCAAGTATCTTGGTCTTGTATAGATTGGGAATTTCTCATCATAAAAACTAAATGGAGGCTTGGGTTGTTTAGTTAAAGCTAAATTTGATTCAAAGAAAGCTCCAATAGTTCCAATATCTTCCCAATAATCATTGAAAACATAACTTTTCAAATTATCTCCTCTTTTGAGAGATTCAGGAATAATATCTTTACCAAAATCGGTATATGCAGGGAATTTATTTAATAAATCAAATAAAGTATCTCTGCTAAAAACATATATTCCCATAGAGGCAAGGTACGGATTTTTAGCAGCAGAATCTTTTGACAATCCAAATTTTGATGTGTCTACAGCCATTGCTTTTAATTTATCTCCACTAGGTTTCTCACTAAATTCTTTTATATTCCCTAAATCATCTGTTCTCATAAGTCCAAAACCTTCAGCTTGTTTTTCATCAACAGGCAAAGCTGCAACAGTAAGATCTGCTCCATTGTCTCTATGATGATTAACGAACAAACTGTAATCCATTCTATAAAGCTGATCTCCAGATAATATTAAATATTCATCAACATCCCATTCTTGAAATAACCACTGATATTTACGAACAGCATCAGCAGTACCTTCAAACCATTTTGGACTGTCGGGTGTTTGTTGAGCAGCTAAAACTTCCACAAATCCTTGTCCAAAAGGAGCACTCAAATTATAAGTTCGTCCAATATGTCGATTCAACGAAGCGCTATTAAATTGGGTTAAAACATACATTTTATTAATACCCGAATTAATACAATTACTAATTGGTATATCAATTAAACGATATTTACCTGCAAGTGGAACTGCAGGTTTTGCTCTCATTTTTGTTAAAGGGTAAAGCCTAGACCCTTTTCCTCCTCCGAGGATTATTGCTAAAACGCGCTTCATCTAAAAATTGAATGAGATATCTTAATTATTTAAAATTACTAGATAAAGTGCATTTTTTAAAATTCTAATGGCCACTTTATTAAGATTTTACGAATAATTGAATTAAAAACTTAATAATCAAAGAGTCTTTTTTAAATTATTCTTCATCATTTAAAGAAAATAATTTTTCAATAATGTTTATAGAAATTTTTCTTTCTTGCCTTGTTTGCGGACTCCTTAATTTGGTTACAGGGGTATGAAGAATTTTATTTATAATACCTTTAGTAAGAGCTTCTACAACTTTTCTTTCTCTTGCCGAGAAATCAGGTCCCATTCTACTAAGAGCTTTCTGTAATTCTTCTTTTCTAATAAGTTCTAGGTCAGACCTTAATTTATTTATTACTGGGACGGCTTCTAGACTTGCCCACCATTCTAGAAAAAGTCCTTTCTCATCTTTAATCAAATATTCAGCATCTTTAGCAATTTTTTTCCTAAACTCTTGATTTCGAGAAACAACTTCTTGTAAATCATCAACATCATATGACTCGATTAATTTATGTTCATTTACATCATTTGAGATATTTCTGGGAACACCAATATCAATTAATCTTATCGGTAAAGAAATATTTAATTCATTTATTCTAGAAAGATCAATAAATGGTTTATCAGAGGCCGTACTTGTAAAGATAAGAGATGATAACTTAATGTATTCATTCAAATCATTCAAACTTTTAGAAATAATCTCTATATTAGGAAAGTCCACAGCAAGAGATCTCGCTCTCTCAATATTTCTATTCAAAAGTGTTAATTTTTGGCAGCCTTTTGATTGAAGATGGGTAATTAATAATCTGCTCATTCTACCGGCTCCAACCACAAGAACTTTTTCTTCATGAAGACTGACTAAATTATCAAGACCTTGGGACTGCCCTATTTTTAATTGAGCCAATTCAACAGCCGCAGAACTTATTGAAACTGCTCCAGTACCAAGGTTAGTTTCTGACCTTACTTTTTTACCAGCACTTATAGATTGGCTTAATAATCTATTCAATATTGGTCCAGTTGAATTATTTTCTTGCCCTAATCTCATCATCTTTTTAACTTGAGAAAGTATTTGTCCTTCTCCAAGAACTAAGCTATCAAGCCCTGCAGCCACTTTCATAAGGTGTAATACAGCATCCTCCTGTTTAAAATCAAATAAATGAGGTTCTAATTTTTCTTGTTTGAGATTGGAATAATGTGATAAGAACTCTTTGATAGATGATAAACCAAGATTGATATCCTTTACTAAAGAATAAATTTCTAACCTATTACAAGTACTTAAAATTGAGACTTCTAAAATTTCTGAAGAATTCTTGAGAGTATTCAAAGAATCTTCAATAGATGAGTCGGGAATACTTAATTGCTCACGCACTTCGACAGGTGCCGTGCGATGACTTAGTCCGACGACAACAATATGCATAAAAAATCTAATTTAAAGTTTAAAGAGAAATGCTTTTAGCACCATCTTTTATGTGTATTGTATTTGTAAAACGAGCAGTACTATCTAGGGTACTAATCACCAGGCTACTTGTTCTAATACAATCCCTCTCAAATTGTACTCCATTAAATAACAATCCATCAGTTATGCCGCTACCCGCAAAAACCACATTTTCACCAGAAGCCAATTCGTTAGCTTCATAAATTTTATCAATATCCGTTATGCCCATTTCATTTAAACGCGCAATGTTTCCTTCCTTCGTATAGTCTGCCCACTCAGATGTTTGAGCTATTGCAGGATCATATACTAATTGACCTTGAAAATGTCCTCCTAAAGCTCTCATCGCTGCAGCTGAAATAACACCTTCAGGGGCGGCTCCAATACCCATCAAACAATGAGTCCCTGTTCCTGCGAATCCACAAGCTATTGCTGCTTGAACATCACCATCTGAAATTGGTTGAACTTTTGCTCCACATTCTCTTATTTCACTAATTAAATTTTTATGCC
>CAYNKY010000076.1:0-8463 GCA_964397895.1 uncultured Prochlorococcus sp. | reverse complement strand
GCACAATGGGTGTTTATGGTTATGGCTCCCATAGAGGAGCTACTATACCAGAGGGATATTTAAAAGTAGAAGTTCCTCAGCCTGATGGTAGTAGGTTTGAAGAAGAGATTTTACATCCTGCAAGCCCAGGCAGTGTTTATCATATGACTAAAACTTTAGACCAGTTACTATTTCTTTACTATAATAAAAATGATTTAATAAGAATTACAGATTTACACCAAGGAATTGTCTGGGGGACTAATACAAGTGCAACTTTGAGAGATCCCAGATTAACTAATAGATTTGATTATGATGGTGACTATGGAACTGTTCTTAACAGATTCTTAATGCAAGCAGCAATTGGATACCCTTTGACCGTGCATGGCACTGGAGGCCAAACAAGAGCTTTTATTCATATAAAGGATTCTGTTAAATGTGTACAGCTAGCTTTAGAGAACCCACCCAATAGAGGTGAAAGAGTAAAAATATTTAACCAGATGACAGAAAGTCATCAGGTTGGTGAACTAGCCAAAAAAGTTGCTAATCTTACTGGAGCAAAAATTAATTATTTACCAAATCCTAGGAATGAAGCAGTTGAAAATGATCTGATTGTCGATAATAGATGTTTTATTGAATTAGGACTAGATCCAACAACTTTAGATAATGGGTTACTAGAAGAAGTACTAGAGGTTGCAAAAAAATATGCTAATAGATGCGATAAGAAAAGAATCCCTTGCATTTCAGCTTGGACTAAAAAACAAGAACAAGCTATAAAATCAAATTAAAAGATTTTAAAAATTTCTAAATTAACGTGAAAATTGCATTCTTTACTGAAACTTTTCTACCTAAAGTTGACGGCATAGTAACTAGATTAACAAAAACAATTGAATACCTTGTTAAGGATGGCAATGAGGTTATTGTTTTTTGTCCAGAAGGTTCCCCTAATAATTATAAAGGTGCAAAGATAATAGGAGTTGCAGCTATGCCTTTACCCCTTTATCCAGAATTAAAATTAGGACTCCCAGGACCTGCCGTATCTGATGAAATTGAGGGTTTCAAACCAGACCTTATACATGTAGTAAATCCTGCAGTGTTGGGACTCGGAGGTATTTGGTTGGCTAAAACTAATAGTATTCCTTTAATTGCCAGTTATCATACTCATCTTCCTAAGTACCTTGAACATTACGGTATGGGAATGCTTGAACCACTATTATGGGAATTATTAAAAGCTGCTCATAATCAAGCATTATTAAATCTTTGTACTTCAACTGCAATGGTAAAAGAATTAGAAGGGAAAGGAATTCGCAGGACTGCACTTTGGCAAAGAGGTGTTGACACTGAAAAATTTAAGCCAGAATATCGTAATCAAAATATGAGGAAAAAATTACTTGGAAATTTTCCTGATACTGGCTCTTTATTAATTTACGTTGGAAGATTATCCGCAGAAAAACAAATTGAAAGAATTAAACCTGTTCTTGAAGCAATACCTGAAGCGAGCTTAGCACTGGTTGGAGATGGACCATATAGGAATCAATTAGAAAAGATTTTTGAAAATACAAAAACAAATTTTATTGGATACTTAGCTGGAGAAGAATTAGCAAGCGCATATGCCTCAGGCGATATTTTTTTATTCCCATCGAGTACAGAAACTCTAGGACTTGTATTATTAGAAGCTATGGCATCAGGATGCCCTGTCATAGGAGCTAACAAAGGAGGTATTCCTGATATTATCAATGATGGAATTAATGGATGCTTATATGATCCTGATCAGGAAGATAATGGAGCAAAAAGTTTAATTTCAGCAACTAAAAAAATTCTTGATGATAGTTATCAAAAAGAAGAAATGAGATTAGCAGCAAGAAAAGAAGCTGAAAATTGGGACTGGAATCAAGCTACATTGCAACTTAAAAATTTTTATCAACAAACTTTAGAAAAATCTTAAGAAATATCTATTTAGGCAACAAATGGCGGAGGGGTAGGGCTGCTAACAGAGGTTATAGGAAGTATTAAAGTTGCAATATTTTGATTTTTTTGAGGTCTCTTTTTTTTTGATAATCGCACACCAAAAGGAACTCGAATAACATTTGTCCCTTCTACAGATAAAACTTGATGATTTTCTGGTGATATGAAATTTGGTAAATCAACAGAATTGTTCGACAATTTTTTTAATCTACGATCCTTTGATGAATCTTTGCTCATAGCTTCAAATACCCCAAAAAAATTTGATGCTTGATAATAATAAGAATAAAAACTAAAAAACTACTTTAAGAAAAAATTAATTTTTTTAATTTAACTTGAATATAACGAGAATCTGAAAAAAAGCTAGCCCTTTAAGCACATTTTTTTTCATCAATCAATGCATCATTTTGCAAACTACATGAACAGACTAAATTCCTATCTCCATAAGCATTATTAACTCTGGAGACAGGTGCCCAGAATTTGGTATTTTTCGAATATTTATAAGGATAAGCTGCTTTTTCCTTTGAATAAGGTTTATTCCATTCATGTAAGATTAATTGATCAAGAGTATGAGGGGAATTACTTATAACATTGTTATCAGAAGGATAAATATTATTTTCGATTTCTAATATTTCTTCTGATATTAAGACCATTGCTTCGCAAAAACGATCAATCTCCTTCAAACTTTCACTTTCTGTAGGCTCAATCATGATTGTTTCAGCCACAGGCCAGCTAACAGTTGGAGCATGAAAACTATAATCTATTAGTCTTTTAGCTATATCATTAACACTCAAACCAGTTCTAGACTTTAAATCTCTAAAGTCCAGGATGCATTCATGTGCTACGAAATTATTAATACCTTTATAAAGAATATTAAATTTATCCTTGAGCATGAAAGCAATATAATTTGCAGATAAAATTGCATGGGAACTTGCTTTACGCAAACCTTGGAATCCAATCATTTTTATATACATCCAACTTATCGGGAGAATACTAGCACTCCCATATTTAGCTGCAGAAACAGAAAAAATTGTTTTATTACTATCTTCAAATCGTTTGAACGAATGTTTTGGTAGAAAAGGCTTTAGGGTTTCAGAAACCGCAATAGGTCCTATCCCTGGTCCTCCTCCTCCATGCGGAATACAAAATGTTTTATGTAAATTGAGATGACAAACATCGACACCATATTCTCCAGGTTTACACAAACCCACCTGTGCATTAAGATTTGCTCCATCTAAATAAACAAATCCTCCAATACTATGAATTAGATCACAAATTTCTCTTATTTTTATTTCAAATACTCCGTGAGTTGAGGGATAAGTTAACATTAAAGCTCCAATGCTTGATCCAAATTCTTTAACATTTTTCAGTAAATCATCGAAATCGACATTACCTTCATTATCACAATCTATTGAAACTACTTCAAAACCTGCCATCACTGCACTAGCGGGATTTGTACCATGTGCACTTTTAGGTATTAGACATTTGCATCGATCAGAGTCATTAATAGAGTTAAAATATGATTTTATTGCTAAAAGTCCTGCAAACTCTCCTTGGGATCCTGCATTAGGCTGAAAAGAAACGGCCTTTAAACCAACTATTTGACTAATCCAGCGCTCAAGATCTGAAATAATTTTTAAATAACCTATAGTTTGTGATTTTGGTGCAAAAGGATGAATTTGACAAAAATTGTTCCATGAAACAGGACTTAATTCGGCTGCAGCATTTAATTTCATAGTACAACTCCCTAAAGGAATCATTCCATCTACTAATGAAAAATCTTTATTTGCTAATTCAAAGATATATCTCATTAAGTCAGTTTCACTTTGATAATCTTCAAAAACATTTTGTTTCATAAATTCTTCCTCTCTTAGAGGAATCCCCTCTAATTTGAATTCATTATCCAGAGAAAGCTGTGCGATATTCAATTCTTCATTTATTGCATCTGCGATAAAATTCAAGATGTTAATAATCTCTTGCAAATTACTTAATTCATCAAGAGAAATTCCAAAACCTTTTGAATTATCAATAGTTGCACCTAAAGGTAAAATTCTTAAATTATATCCATTTTTTAAAGCCTCCTTATGAATTTCCGGAGCGTTTTCAGAATAGATATCAATACTATCAAACCTAATACCCTGATCAATCTTAAATCCAAGTTTATGTAAGCCTATTTCTAAATTTCTTCGTAAAACTGTAATTCTCATAGCAATATTAGACAAACCTATTGGGCCATGATAAATAGCATAGAAAGAGGATATGATTGCAAGCAAAGATTGTGATGTACAAATATTACTCGTAGCTTTTTCTCTTCTGATATGTTGTTCTCTAGTCTGCAAGGCAAGTCGTAAAGATTTTTCTCCATCTTTTGATATGGTCTCGCCTACTATTCTCCCAGGTACTAATCTTCTAAACTTATTACTACATGAAAAGAAAGCAGCATGTGGTCCACCAAATCCAACTGGTACTCCGAATCTCTGCATTGTTCCCACTGCAATATCAACACCAAATTGAGAAATAGGTTTAATTAAAACTTGAAGAAGAGGATCAATAATCGAGCAAACAGTTAGACCATTTTTGCGAGCTTTAGAATTTAAAAAAGAAGGATTAAATAATTCTCCATTTTGACCAGGTAGTTGAATAAGTATTCCAAAAGCGGATGAATCAGTATCCAAGTTATTATTAATTATTTTTAACTTGATTCCCAATGGTTTAGCTCTTGTCAATAAAACATTATAAGTATGGTTAAAAACAGATTCATGCACTAAGAAAACATTAGAAGACTTATTTGATCTAGCAGCAAATGCTACTGTCATAGCTTCTGCTGCTGCTGTTGCCTCATCCAGTAATGAAGCGTTAGCTATTGAAAATCCTGTTAATTCACATATAAGAGTTTGAAAATTAAATAATGCTTCCAAGCGTCCTTGAGATATTTCTGCTTGATATGGTGTATATGAAGTGTACCAGCGAGGATTCTCTAAAACATGTCTTTGAATAACTGTTGGAATATGTGTCCCGTAATAACCTAAGCCTATTAAGGATCTTTTTAAGTCATTTTGTTCAGATATTAAATTTAACTCTGCTAAAGCCTCTTTTTCAGAACAACCTTTAGGAAGTCTATCTATTGTATTAGTTGTTCGAATATCGTCAGGAATTACTTTTTCTAAGAAGTTATCAACATTATCAAAGCCAAGTTTCTTAAGCATTACTTGCTCATCTTCTTTTCTTAGTCCCAGGTGTCTTTTTTCAAACAAATCAGAGCTATGAATAATTTCCATATATGGTGTTTTTTCTTAAAATAGCCGATTTTTCAAAAGTTGTTTTATTTTGGTGTCACCTTTGACTGATATTCTTTAGAATCCATCAAATCACTACCAGAAAATTCTTCATTTGGCTTTACAATTATTAACCAACCGGCATTTAAGGGGTCATTTTGCAGTATTTCAGGATTCTCAATAACTGATTCATTCCTCTCAATAATTTGACATGAGAAAGGAACATAAACTTCCTCAACAGCCTTAACAGATTCTATTGTTCCAAAAGTAATACCTTTCTGTAAAACTTCTCCTTTCTCAACTAACTCAACAAAAACAATATCTCCCAGTTGATCAATCGCAAATTCACTTATTCCAATTTTTAAAAGGCCCTTTTCTTCTTTAATATACTCATGAGTATCAGCGTACTTCAGGTCATCCGGGAAAGAGTAAGTCATAAAATTTTAAAAGTTTTTTCTATCAATAAGATTATTTTCTATTAAATCTGATAATAACCTAACCAATGCGATCTTGACATGTGCAATATTCGAACCACCTTGAATAAAAATATTATAAGGTTCTCTCAAAGGACCATCTGCGGAGAATTCACTTGTACTTCCCTCTATAAATGTACCCCCTGACATAATTAAATTAGATTCATATCCATTCATTAGAGCAGGCATAACTCTAACAAAAGAATCAACAGGTGATGAAGATTGAAATGATTGACAAATTTTTTGAACCAATAAAGGATTATTCAATTGCACAGCTTGAATAATATCTGATCTATATTCTCTTGGGTGTGGAGAAACTTTAAACCCTAACTTCTCAAATACTAGTGCTATCAAATCTGCACTATTTAGTGATTGATTTATCATTTGTGGAGAAATAAATAAACCCTGTAAGATTTGTCTCCCAAGTCCAAAATTAATACCTGCATTAGAGCCTATTCCTGGAGCTGTCAATTTACAACATGCTAATTCAACTAATTTGGACTCTCCAGCAACATAAGCTCCTGTTGGGACAACTGTACCTCCCAGATTTTTTATTAATGATCCAGCTATGATATTTGCACCATTTTGAATAGGTTCATCGTTTTCTACCAATTCTCCATAGCAATTGTCTACAAAACAAATACAATTAGGATTAATGGAGTGAACAACTGAACAAATCTTTCTTATATCTTCATTACTTATTGAGCGTCGCCAAGTGTAACCGCAACTTTTTTGTATAAATATTAGTTTACATTTATTTTTTTTTAGAAAACTCGAAATTGCAGAAAAATTAAATTTATTGTCTAAAAGATCAATCTGCTCATAATTTATATGAAACTCTTTTAGAGAACCTTCATTATTATCCCTTAAGCCAATAACTTCTTCTAAAGTATCATAAGGACTTCCAGTAATAGACAACATGGTATCTCCAGGTCTTAACACACCAAATAAAACAGAACTAATAGCATGAGTACCACTTACATATTGAACTCTCACTGCTGCTTTTTCTGATAAAAAAAACTTCGCAAATATATTATCTATTTTATCTCTTGAAATATCATCAAGACCAATTCCAGTTGAGCTTTGAAAATGAGTCGTTGATAACTTTTCCTCCTTAAAAATTGCCAAAATTTTTCTTAATTTAAAATAAAACTGATTTGCTCTAGATAAAAACAGTTCATTGAGTTCATTTTCTGATGATTTAACAAAACTTTCAATCATCTCAAGATCACTATTGTTGTTATTCACTTTGGGAAATCCTTGATTCTTTTAATAAAACCATATTTCTTAATTCTTTTAAAAAATTATTTGGTCCCCCTTTTGAAAAGAATGATAATTTACGCGACGCCTCATATAAATCAAATAATTCTCCATCTAATTCCTCTGCAGTATAGTCTTTTAATCCTGCCATAACTTCTGCGAAACGTTCTCTTCTTGAATTCTTTGTGACTGAATAAGCATTCATAATATCGTTTTTACAATGCCTCCAAGGTCGATTTTGACAAAAATGATCTGATAAAACTTCGCTTAACTTTGAAGCCTCTTCATCCTCAATAAACCAATCAAACGATGAAGGTAATGGTTTTAAACCAGCAAAAATCTCAAATAGCTCACCTGCAGATAGTGGATTGCCCTCATTATTTTTTAAAGGGAAAGAAGATTCTTGAAGCACTTTCCATAATTCAGGGTAAGAATCCTCTAACTGATCCCTTATCGATTCTACTCCTTGATAAAGAATCTGATTTACTTGAGCCAAAGCCAAAAAAACTTCTGGCCCAGGAGAAGATAATTTCCCATTCCTGAGATTTGATATTTGCGAATTATGAACTCGACCCAAATCCAGTATTTCTGACATTAAAGGTAATATTTTATGAGACCAAGCATTTCTTTCATGCCAAACATGTATCAAATGAGCCATTGATCTACGACCACTTGATAATTTATCACGATAACCTTGGCTCACAGATCAGTAAACGAATCAATAGTATAGTATGATAATATTTCATATCGGCACATTTGAAAACTATTTAATATTATGAATAGACTTCTTTTCCAAGAGACTGCAAAACTCTCAAGACCTGTACCTCCAGAGAAAGTAATAGATTTACATAAAAAATTTCTAGCTCCTTCAAAGCAATCATCAAAATATCCTCCGAAACTACATAAAACTTGGGGAACAATATTTTTTATGTTAGCTATTCATTTATTGTCAATTGTTGCTTTACAGCCAAAGTTTTGGAGTACTCCTGCAATTGTGACTCTCTTTTTCTTCTATTGGCTCACAGCTTGCCTTGGAGTTACACTCGGTTATCATAGATTGCTTTCACATAGATCATTCATTGTTCCATTATGGCTAGAAAGATTTTTTGCTACATGTGGTGCTATTAGTTGTCAGCATGGTCCAATTGATTGGGTTGGATTGCATAGACATCATCATTCTTTCTCTGACACTGAAGTTGATCATCATAATAGCAAAAGAGGATTCTGGTACAGTCATATGGGATGGATGTTTAAAGATGTAGAAGCATTAAAAGCGGTTCCAAAACTTAGTAGAGATTTAATAAAAGACCCTTATTACAGATTCTTAAATAAATATTTTCTATTTCTACAGATTCCTATTGGATTATCTTTATTCCTTATTGGGGAGAAACTAGGAGTTGGTGGATGGGCACTTGTTTTATGGGGGATCCCTTTAAGACTTGTAGTTGTTTACCACATCACATGGTTAGTTAATTCTGCTACACACTGCTGGGGAACAGTAGCTTTTGATAGTGGAG
>CAYNKY010000075.1:0-8479 GCA_964397895.1 uncultured Prochlorococcus sp. | reverse complement strand
AATAGGTATTCTCCTATCCCTTCATTTTTATCAATAAAATTTGATTCTGATTTAAAATTAAATAATCTTGAATTTAGTAGAATTTTTAAATCTAATAAAGGTAGTTTTAATATAGTTAAAAATAATGATTTTTATGAATGGAATGCAAATAATTTTCCTTTAAATGAATTAGAATTATCATTACAAAATAATCCATTTGATAGAATTAAAGGAACAATTAATGGCAAGGGATTGATCTCTTTAGATCAATCAGTTTTTGATGGAAGATTTGCCTTGAGTTTAGGAAAATATAGGAATATTAAATTAGCAAACTCTCTTTTTAAGTTTTCTCTTATTAATAATAATCTTAGTATTAATTCCTCTTTGTACCCGATTGATGGGGGTATGATTGATGCTATTTATAAATCTAATGATGATAATATATTTAGTGTAAATTTTAATAATATAAGTACAAATTGGACTGCATTAACAATATTAGATATTTTAGATTTTAAGAAAGGTAAAATTTTATCAAATGGTAAATCTAAAGATCTTGATTATATACAAATAATTAACGAACAAAAAACTTTAGACGAACAATTAGTAATTCTGAATAATTCTCTCAAAATAAGAGAAATTCCATCCAATAAAAAAAGAATTGATAATTTCTTAAATAAGTTTGAGGGACGCTTCAGTTCAGAATTTGATATCAATGGAGATAATATTAATAATTATTCTATCAAAGCAAATTTATCCGGTTATTTAAAAGAAAAGAATAATTCTAAAAATCCTAATAGAAACAATTTTACTATTAAATTAAATGGGGGTCTAATAAATAATGATGGTGTTTTAGAAATTAATAAATTACCAATTAGTTTAGGAAATTTATTTTTTAATAAACCAAAAAATCTTAAAGGAAGTTTAGATTTAAAACTTATGTACAATCTGGATACTAAAAGTTTCTCAAGTGTTGTTAGAAGTAATAAAACATCTATAAATGATCTAAATATTAGTTTTCAAAAAAGTTTAATTAACTTCAAAGACTCATTTTTTGATGTTGATTTATCCTTATTGATTGATCAATCAGGGGCACCACTTAACTTATTAGGATCTTTCCCTTTAGATAAAAATAGTAAATTAAATTTAAGACTAAATGGTGATCAAAGAATTCTTGATTTAATAGGTAATTTATCTAATAATAATTTCACTTTTAAAACTGGTGATGGTAATCTTCGGATGTTAATTAATGGAACACCTAATCAACCAATTGCTAACGGCTTTTTGTTTATAAAAGACGCTGAGGTGGATATTTTTAAAAATAACTTCAATAATCTTAATGCTACATTTATTTTTGATTTTGATGAGATAGAAATAAAAAATTTTGAAGCTATTGGGAATAAATCAGGCAATATTTCATTAAAAGGTTCTTTGCCTTTTTATAAAGATTCTAAAAAAGATATTAAGTCTATAAATTTTATATCGGATGATCTTCAATTGATTGGAGATAATATAAACTTATCTCTTGATTCAAATATTAATATTAGTGGTTCAATTTCAAATCCATATATAGGGGGAAATGTTGGTTTAAAAAATGGGATCATCAATCTGAGCTCTAATATAAACAAAAGTAAAAATAAAATAAAAAATAAGGGAACAAAAATTAATAGGGCCAAATCTTGGCCTGAATTATATTGGTCAAGAGATAAAGAAATTGAGATTATTTCAAATGAGTCAATTTTGAATAAAAATCTTTTCAATGAAAATTTACCTGAATCTTTAAGAAAGATCACTTTTAATAATCTTTATATAAAACTTGGACCAGATTTTAGAATTGAATATGCAAATATATTAAAAGTATATTTAGAAACTAGACTTAGTCTCAACTTAAATGGAAATTTAACAGATAATTTAAATGCTCGTGGATTGGTTGATATTAAAAAAGGTAGAGCAAATCTTTATACAACACCATTCAAGTTAGATAAAAATCAAGATAATTATATTCTTTTCGCTTCAAGAAACGGGATCATACCATATCTTGATTTTTCTTTAACGAGTAAAGTTCCTGACACAATCATTCCAATTAGTGAAAATAGCAAAGATATTAATATATCTGATGATTTAGATGCAAACAATAATTTAGATGGTTTTGGGGCTTTTGGAATTGGTAATACTAGATTTATAACAATTGAAGCTACCTATAAAGGTTTCTTAGATCAATTATCTTTTGAAGATGAGAATCAAAAAATCCAATTACGTAGTACTCCAAGTTATCGAAGATCTCAGATCATTGGGTTAATAGGGGGAAATTCTGCAAATCTTATTAATAGAGCATTTATCTCGCAGTTAAATGGAACCGATGGTTTTGGAGAAAGATTACAATTATCTCTATATCCTGCAATAATAGAGAATACTGAATCAGTAAATAATATTTTTTCAAGTAAAGCTTTAGATATAGAAGAAACTAAAAAGGAAAATTCTAATGATGGAGACTCTAAACAAGCGTGGATAGCGGAAATTGGGCTAGATATTACAGATAGTTTGAATTTTGCAATGCAAACTACTCCTGATAGAGATGATATACCACCTCTTTGGATATTAACTCTTCAAGCAAATGAATATTTAGAATTATTAGGATCATTTGACTCAAATGGAGAATGGAAAAGTCAAATACAGTTGTTTTTTAGATATTAAATTAAAAACTTTTATGTTTACTTATTTTCATTTAATATTGAAATCTTAACTAAATTATTAAATTATGAATAATTCTTTTAATGTTCTAGAACCTGATAATGAACTTAGGGAAAAAACTTCAAGAGTTAAAAAGGCGTCCTTAATTACTTCTCAAGCTGCAGATAATGAAAGAAAAAATGCTCTTAATATGATGGCAGAAGCTTTAAAAATAAATTCTGAAAAGATATTGCATGCAAATGAGTGTGATTTTAAAATTGCCAAAGATAAAGGAATATCAAATGCACTTTTATCACGATTAAAATTATCTAAACAAAAACTTAGTTTAGGTATTGAAGGTATTTTAAAAGTTAAAGATTTAATTGATCCTGTTGGAGAAGTTCAAATTAATAAGGAGTTGTCTGATGGTTTAATACTTCAAAGAAGAAGCGTTCCAATAGGAGTATTAGGTGTTATTTTTGAGTCAAGACCAGATGCTGTTATTCAAATAAGTTCTCTCGCGATAAGATCTGGTAACTCAGCAATCTTGAAAGGTGGAAGTGAAGCTAATCTTACAAATGTTGCAATAATAGATGCTTTACATGATGGATTGCGAAAATCAACTATTAATAAAGATTCACTTTGTTTGTTAACCAGTAGAAAAGATAGTATGTCTATGCTTCATTTAGAAAAAGATATAAATTTGATTATTCCCCGAGGCAGTAATGAACTTGTTAAATTTATTCAGGAGAATACTAAAATTCCAGTCTTGGGTCATGCAGATGGGGTTTGTCATTTATATGTAGATTCCGAGTGTGATATAGATTTGGCAGTTAAAGTCTCTCTTGATAGTAAAGTACAATACCCTGCTGCTTGTAATGCAATTGAAACTCTTCTAATTCATAAAGATATTGCTAATAAATTTTTAAGAAAAGCTATACCAGTTTTTAATTCAAGAAATGTTTTATTGAAAGGAGATAATAAGTCTCAATTGTTGGGAGTTGAGAATCAAGCAAATGAAGAGGATTGGAGCACAGAATATTTAGATTTGATTTTGTCAATCAAGATTGTTGATGATGTGGAAAAGGCAATTGACCATATTCAAAAGTATGGATCAAAACATACTGATGGAATTATTACTTTCAATAAAAAGACAGCTCACTTTTTCATGAACTCTATTGATAGTGCTGGCGTTTTTCATAATTGTTCTACTAGATTTGCAGATGGTTTTAGATATGGTTTTGGAGCAGAAGTAGGAATAAGTACACAAGGCTTACCACCTAGAGGGCCAATTGGTTTAGAGGGATTAGTAACCTATAAATATTTTCTTTATGGGCAAGGAAATATAGTCGAAGACTTTTCTTCTGGGAAAGAAGTATTCACTCATAAAGATATAGGATGTATTTAATATGACAAAAGATCATTTAAGACTAGAAAATATTGAAGTTTGGGCAAGAGTAGGTGTTTTAGAAAAAGAGAGAAAGTTTGGTCAATTATTCTCTTTAAATGCATATTTATGGGCAGATTATAGTAAATGTAGCAAGAAGGATGATATAAGTTTAACTGTGGATTATTCAATTTTGATTCAAGAAATTAGACTTCATGCTAAAACTTTTACTTGTCTCACTATTGAAAAATATTCTGATGAGATAATTCAGTTAATTTTAAGAATTTATGATTTTGACCGCATTGAGATTCATTTAACAAAATGTAATCCTCCTATTTATGGATTTAATGGAAATATTTCAATTATTAAAATATATGAGAAATCATAAAAGTGAATTCATTTGAAAAACCAGTAGTTTTAATTCATGGATTGTGGAATTCAGGAGAAATATTTAATTTATTTATTAAAAAACTTGATGATAAAAATATCGAATATTTTGCCCCTACTTTAAAACATGATTTTGGGAAGATTTCTATTATTGAAATTACTAAATCTTTAAATAAACTTATTATTGAAAAATATGGATATGAGAAAAAAATTGATATTATAGGTTTCTCAATGGGTGGATTAATCGCTAGAAATTGGATATATAGATTTGAGGGATATAAAAGAACAGAAAAGTTTATAAGCATAGGTTCTCCTCATTTTGGAACGCTAACTGCTCAACTCGTCCCGAGTTTTCTTCTGAAAGGGATATCCGAGATGAAAATAAGTAGTAGATTCTTAATCGATTTATCTAAATTTGATTATTTACTTGAAAATGTAGAGTGTATTAGTTTTTTTACAAACTGGGATTTAATGGTCTTTCCAGGTTGGAAAGCTTATTTGCCTCGAGGTAATAGTTACTCATTAAGAATTTTTAAACATAAAGATTTAATAAGAGATGAAAGGGCTATTGAGGTAATTTTTAAAGAATTGATTAACTAATAGTTTCCAATCCAAGATGTCTTATAAGTGCATCTGTTTTTGGTTCACGTCCTCTAAATGATTTAAATATTTCCAAAGGGGGTAAGCTACCTCCAAGGCTTAAAATCGTTTCCTTATATTTTTTCCCAATTGATTTTACTTTCAGATCATTATCTAAGCCAACTTCTTCAAACATGGAAAATGCATCAGCACTCAGCACCTCTGCCCATTTATAAGAATAATAACCAGCTGAATATCCCCCAGCGAAAATATGACTAAAGCAACATAGAAATTTATCTTCTTTAATAGGAGGAAAGACAGAAGTATTTTCTGCTATTTCTCTTCTTATTTCATCAGAATTTTTGTCTGAATAATTAGCTATGTTACTGTGCAATCTCAAATCTGTAATGGCAAAGTGTAGCTGTCTTAGAGTAGACATTCCGCAGTGAAAAGTTCTATTAGAGCAAAGCTTCTCATAATCATTATTGGATAATTTTTCTCCTGTTTGCCAATGTTTAGCAATATTGAGAAGCGTATTTTTATCAAAACACCAATTTTCCATAAATTGACTAGGGAGTTCAACAGCATCCCATTCAACATTATTAATGCCTGCTACTTGAGGTAAATCTATAGTAGTGAGCATATGTTGTAAACCATGACCAAATTCATGAAACAAGGTGAGAACTTCTTCGAAACTCATCAAACTTGGTTTGTTTTCTGTAGGGGGTGTTTGATTACAGACTAAATATGCTACTGGAAAAATTGGTTCACCTTTTGAATTAACATTTTTATTAAGACATTCGTCCATCCAAGCACCGCCTCTTTTTGTCTCAGGTCGAGAAAAAGGATCTAAATAAAATGAGGCAATTTTTCTACTTTGGCTATCTAAGATATTAAAGAATAAAACATCTTTATGCCAAACAGGTGCTTCCCCATTGGCTTCAACTACGTGGATATCAAAAAGTTTTTCAGTTAATTTAAAAAGTCCTTTTAAAACATCGTTAAGTGGAAACCATGGCCTTAAAGCCTCTTGATCTAAGTTAAGTTCTTTTTTTCTAAGTATTTCTGACCAATAATTAATATCCCATGGCTTTAATTTTTCATTTATGTTAAAACCATTTTTTTGAGCGAAATTATTTAATGTATCTAATTCTTTCTTAGCTGCTTTGAATGAAGGAATTCGCAATTCTTCTAGCAGTTTTTCTACATTCTCTATTTTATTCGCCATTTTTGTAGAAAGACTAAGATTAGCCCAGCTTTCATATCCAAGCATTTTTGCTTGCTTTGTTCTTAGAAGTAAGATTTCCTCAATAATTAGATTATTATCTTCTTCACCTTTTGAGGCCCTGCTAACAAAGGCTTTATACAGTGTTTCTCTCAAAGATCTGTCTACCGCATAGTTCATAAAGGCAGAATAGGTTGGTATGTCTAAACTTAATTTCCAAGGACCATTTTTAATATCAATATTACCAGTGTTATTTAAATATTTTTTCGCCGAAAGAGCCATCATTTCAAGAACTCTATCTGGTAAACCTTCTACTTGAGACTTGTTTTCTAATAAGAGATACCAATTATTTGATGCATCAAGAACATTATTACTAAACTTTGTAGTTAGTTCACCCAATCGTTCTGAGATTTTGTTGAATTCTTTTTGATCAGGACTATTTAGAGAAATACCACTATGCTCCATTCCGATAATTTCTTTATCTAATATTCTATTTTTTGTAATGTCAAAATTATTTGTATCTCTTAGTTTTTTTAGAGTTTTATAAATTATCTTACTTTGCCCAAATTTATTATTTAAAGTAATAACTTGTGGCAACAATTGGGAATAAACATTTCTTAAATCCTCAGAATTATTTACTGCATTTAAATGGCTAATAACTCCCCAACTCCATCTCATTTCGTCATTAATTTTATTTAAGGGATCCATAATTATTTCCCATTCTAATTTTTCTTTTTGAGAATAAGAATTAAAAAATGTTTCTACATTTTTAAAATCTAAGTCTAATTTCTTTATTATATTGGGAAATTCTTTACTAATTTTGTCTGGGGTAAATTTCTGAAAATCAGGTAGACCTTCACATGTAAAAACCGATGAAGAGGTTATATTTTTGCTCATATTAATTTTAGAAAATTATACCTACTAATTTAGCTAAGGTTAGTTGTTGACTGAGAGCATTGGTGGAAGATTCATATAAATTTATTGCTAGTTTGGGCCAAAAACCTATTAAAAGAGTTGGGAATAATAGGCTAAGTCCAATAGTAAGTTCTCTACTATTCATTTCAGATACTGTTGCTAGAGCAGGAATCCTTGGTCCAAAGAATACACGTCTACACATTGAGAGCAGATATATAGGGGTAAGAACCAAACCAATTGCAGCAATTAGGATTGTAATTGATCTAAATAATGAGGTGAATCCTTCCTGGCTTGTAATTCCTAAAAAGATTGTTATTTCACTAATAAAACCACTCATTCCTGGAAGAGCTAAAGAGGCGAGAGAACTTGCTAAAAAGAATGCAAAAGTTATCGGAAGGACTTTTGCTAAGCCTCCCATATTAGGAATAGAGAGTGTATTTGTTCTTTCATAAAAAGAACCGGTAACAAAAAACATTGCAGCAGCTATCAATCCATGACTAATCATTTGAAGCATTGCTCCGCTGATTCCTAATGCATCAACTGCGCCTATCCCAAGTAGAACGAACCCCATATGACTAACAGAACTACAGGCTATTCTTCTCTTAACATTATCTTGCGCAAATGCATTTAGGGCTCCGTATATAATATTTATTATTCCAAGAATAATTAGAGCAGGTGCCAATTTGAGGTGAACTTCAGGAAGAATTTGCACATTAAATCTTAATAGTGCATAACCTCCCATTTTTAAGAGAACTCCAGCCAGAAGCATCGAAACAGGAGCATTTGCCTCTCCATGAGCATCTGGAAGCCAAGTGTGTAAAGGGAAAATTGGTAGTTTTACCCCAAAACCAATCAAGAAACCAAAATAAGCTAATAATGCTAGATTTCCAGTTACATGCTTATTCGTGATTTCACTAATATTTAAGGTAAATATGTCTCCATTTAATGCAAGTGCTAATCCGCTAATAAGAATTAGGAGTGAAGCTAATGCTGTATAAATAATAAATTTTGTCGCGGCATATAATCTCTTTTTCCCTCCCCATATTGCAATTAAAAGATATACGGGCACTAATTCTAATTCCCAAGCAAGAAAGAATAATAGAAAATCCTGTGAGAGAAAAACCATACCTTGTGCAGAAGCCTGAATAAGAAGTAGAGCAAAATATAAATTAGATTTTTTCTTGACCTTCCAGCTTGCCGCCGCTGAGAGAAGAGTTATCAAGCCACTTAATGCAAGTAAAGGAGCTGACAATCCATCAACTCCCAATGACCACTCTAAACCAATTGAAGGTAACCAGACAATTCTTTCTATCAATTGGAGGGCACTATTGGTAGGATCA
>CAYNKY010000074.1:0-8804 GCA_964397895.1 uncultured Prochlorococcus sp. | reverse complement strand
AATCTTAAATATTTTTTTATATTTTAAGTATATATGTATTAATCCAATGACATGACATGAAAATACTTTTAAATTTAGGTTAATCAAAATTGAAAATTGAAAGTAGTAGTTATTGGTTTTTCTGCACCCTCAATAAAATTTTTAAATTTATTAAAGAAATTAAAATTTATTGATAATGTATACATTGCAAGCTCTTCAAAAGATATTGATACTTCTATTATAAAAATAAACCCAAAGGAATTTATTCAACAGAATTGGAGAGAAATAGATTTATTTATATTTATAGGCTCAATTAATATAGTAGTAAGATTAATTTCCCCATTATTAGTCTCTAAAGATAAGGATCCAGGAGTAATAGTTATGGATCAAAAAGGCCAAAAGATTGTGCCTTTATTGGGTATTCATCAAACTGATGCTTATTCGATTTCATCAAAATTGGCAAATTTGTTTGATGGAGATCTTGTAATAACAAATAATTCAAAATTTGAAAAACTTATTAACCTGGATTATTTCGGAAGAAATTGGGGGTGGAATAGATCTGGTTTACAAGATAGTTGGACTAATTTAGTAATTAATCAATCAAATAAACGAGAAATTTTTGTAAGACAATCCTCTGGTAATAAATTATGGATGCTATCTGAAGGTGCTAAAAAAGTTAATTTTCTTAGTGAAAAAGATAAAGTTATTGAAGAGGATAATACTCTTTTTATAAGTACTAAAAGTAACCATAGTAAAACTTGGCATCCTCCTGTACTTTGGATTGGAATAGGTTGTGAAAAAAATACTCCAGCAAAATTTATTCAAGATTCTCTAAAAAAATTACTACAAAAACATCAATTATCTTTTTACTCAATAGCTGGAATCGCATCAGTTGATATAAAGAAAAATGAAAGTGCATTAATTGATATCTCAAATTCAAATAATTGGCCAATCAAATTTTTCAAAAGTAATGATTTACTAAAAGTAGATATTCCAAATCCTTCAAAAATTGTTTTTGATGAGATAGGTACTTTTTCAGTTGCAGAAGCAGCAAGTCTTTTAGCCTGTGGAGAAGGGGGAAAATTGTTAATTCAAAAAAATATTTTCAAAAATAATAATCCTAATGGGCAAAGTTTAGGAGCAGCAACTATAGCAATTGCTGAATCTAAAAAACAATTTTCCCCCTTTAAAGGAGAGATACATATCATTGGTAGTGGTCCGGGTGACCTCTCTTTTTTAACAAATGATTCTAAAGCAGCGCTATCGGAATGTGTTGTATGGATTGGGTATGAGATGTATCTTGATCTTCTTGAACCTCTAAGGAGAGATGATCAAATTAGGATTAATAGTCAATTGACACAAGAGAAACAAAGGTGTGTTGAAGCAATTGGCTTGGCGGAAGAAGGAATAAAAGTTGCACTTATATCTTCTGGCGACTCAGGAATATATGGAATGGCAGGCTTATTGTTAGAATTGGTACAAAAAATAGATTCCAAATTTAGACCCCTTTTTATTATTCATCCTGGTATAAGCAGTCTACAACTAGCGGCTTCATTAGCTGGAGCTCCTCTTGCTAATGATTTTTGTGCGATTAGTTTGAGTGATAGGTTAACACCATGGGAAACAATTGAGAGAAGGGTACATGGAGCTATGGTTGGAGATTTTGTAGTTGCAATTTTTAACCCTCAATCAAAAGAAAGGAATTGGCAGTTAAGGAAAATGATTAATATTTGTTTAAATTTCAGGAAAAAAGATACACCTGTTTTGATAGCTAGACAAGTTGGTAGAGCTAAACAAAATAAGAGATTAGTTAATTTAGATAGTATTCCCATTGATGAAATAGATATGCTTACGATAATTATTATTGGAAATTCCAGCACAAAACTAGTTGATGAGTGTTTAATTTCTCCAAGAGGATACATATAAAATTAAAAAAGGTTAGAAAATTATATTTTGACTAACATTAAAAATAGTAGATGATTTGCATAATGATAAATAAAACAGAGAATGCATTAAAAAAACCTGAATGGTTAAGAGTGAAAGCCCCGCAAGTTGAAAGAATAGGTAATACAGCCCATTTATTAAGTGATTTAAAGCTTAATACTGTTTGCCAAGAGGCAAGCTGTCCTAATATTGGAGAATGTTTCTCCAGTGGTACAGCTACTTTCTTGATAATGGGACCAGGTTGCACTAGAGCATGTCCCTATTGCGACATTGGTTTTGATAGGTCAAAACGTGAGCTTGATCAAACTGAGCCATATCGCTTAGCAGAAGCTGTTTATAGAATGAAACTCAAACATGTAGTAATAACATCTGTTAATAGGGATGACTTAGATGATGGAGGTGCTAAACAATTTTTTGCTTGTGTTTCGGAAGTTAGAAAAAAATCACCTGAAACTACTATTGAATTGTTAATCCCAGATTTATGTGGTAATTGGAAAGCTTTGGAAAAGATATTAGAAATTGAACCTAACGTAATTAATCATAATATTGAGACAGTTCCATCTTTATATAGAAAAGTAAGACCTCAAGGGAATTATCAAAGATCTCTTGAATTATTAAAAAAGGTAAGAGAATATAATCCTCGCATTTATACAAAGTCTGGATTTATGCTTGGACTAGGGGAAAAAGATGAAGAGGTACTTAATCTCTTAATGGATTTAAAGCAAAATACAGTAGATATTGTGACAATAGGTCAATATTTATCACCAGGTCCAAAACATCTTCCTGTACAAAGATTTGTAAGTCCATCGAAGTTCAATTTCTTTAAATATTTTGGGCAGAATGAATTAAATTTTCTTCAAGTTGTAAGTTCTCCTCTTACTCGAAGTAGTTACCATGCTGAAGATATTCAAAATCTAATGAAAAGATATCCAAGATAATATATTAAATTATCCAATTACATTTATCCATTCATTCAAATTCCAATGAACAATTTTATTTTTAATCATTGGATCATTTTTAATAATTTTTTCGGCCTCTTGGAAAGATTCACACTCAATAATTAGTACTCCTCCTGCTCCAGGGATGTTATCCTTATCAACTAAAAAACCACTCTTTACATTATATCCTTTATTTAAAAGTTCTTTTACCCAGCTTACGTGGTCTTTTATAATTTTATTTTTTATATTGATCTTGGATAAGTATGGTTTTTTAATAGTTTCAGTTTTTATGAAATAAGACATAAGTTTAGGAGTTCTTATTAATTAATAAAATTTCCTCTTCACTTGGTGGAACAATCATTTTAAACATTTGTTTTGAATATTCCCAGTTATCTAAAAGTTTTGAGGCCTTAAGACTTCCTGTCTCCTTAAAGTAATCTGAAATAATTTCTTTTAAGATTTTTTCTTGATGTATGTTATGTATCTTATAAATACTAACTATTTCTTTATTGACTTTCTTTTCTAGTATGTCTTTTTCATCAAGAATAAAAGCAACTCCCCCTGTCATTCCAGCTCCAATATTTCTGCCAGTTGATCCAAGAATAATTATTTTCCCCCCCGTCATATACTCACAACAATGATCTCCAGCGCCTTCCGTAACTGCTATTGCACCACTATTTCTGACAGCAAATCTTTCTCCTGATTTCCCTAATGCGTATAATTTTCCACCAGTAGCTCCATATAAACAAGTATTTCCAAGAATTACTTGATTGGATGAATTAATATCAACTTTGGATGGAATAACAGATAGTAATCCTCCATTCATTCCTTTACAGACATAGTCATTTGCTTCACCAATAAGTTTGATGTTCATACCATTTATTAAAAAAGCACCAAAACTTTGTCCAGCGGCACCAGTAAATTTGATATTTAATTCTCCTTTAAATCCTAAGTTGCCATGGAGCTCAGCGATCTCTCCAGATATTTTTGCGCATACGCTTCTATCTGTATTTATTATCATTGAACTTCTATGAATCCTTTGATGTTTTTTAATTGCGGAAATAAATTCAGGATCTTTTAGTAGATCATCTTCCAGTACTTTTCCATTATCATGCGCATTCTTGGGATGTTCAATCCAAGATCTATCTTCATTATGATTATTATTATTATTCTCAATAAGAGAACTCAAATCAATATTTTTAGTTTTTGGTAAAGAGACATCTCTAGTTTTTAGAAATTCTTTATTACCAATTAATTCTTGCATATTATTTACTCCAATAATACTCATTATTTGCCTAACTTCTTCTGCTATGTATATGAAGAAATTAACAACATGTTCTGGTATCCCTTTGAATCTATTTCTTAACTCTTCTTTTTGAGTAGCTACACCAACAGGGCATGTGTTTTTATGACAAACACGAGCCATAATACAACCTTCAGCGATCATTGCGACTGATCCAAATCCGTATTCCTCTGCTCCTAAAAGGGCTGCAATGACTACGTCCCAGCCTGTTTTCAAGCCGCCATCTGCTCTAAGTAATACCCGCCCCCTAAGATTATTTTCTAAAAGTGATTTATGAACTTCTGCTAAACCTAACTCCCATGGAAGACCAGCATGTTTTATTGAACTTAAAGGTGATGCTCCAGTGCCTCCATCATGTCCTGAAATCTGAATTACATCTGCATTAGCTTTACTTACTCCTGCTGCAACTGTGCCAATGCCAATTTCTGAAACAAGCTTTACACTTACTTTCGCTTTTGGATGTATTTGATGGAGATCATGAATTAATTGCGCTAAGTCTTCAATAGAGTAAATGTCATGATGAGGAGGAGGTGATATAAGTGCAACTCCTGGTTTGCTATTTCTTAACTTTGCAATATAAGTATCAACTTTTGGTCCTGGGAGTTGTCCGCCCTCTCCAGGTTTTGCCCCTTGAGCCATTTTAATTTCAAGCTGTTGAGCACTTCTTAAATATTCGGGAGTAACGCCAAATCTTCCAGAAGCAATTTGTTTGATAGCTGAACAAGCAGTGTCACCATTCTCAAGCCCCTTAATAAAAGGTAATGTAGCAGATTTTGTATTTTCATCAATATCATTTAATACATTAAATCGAGCGGGATCTTCCCCTCCCTCTCCACTATTACTCTTTCCGCCTATTCTATTCATTGCAATAGCAAGAACTTCATGCGCTTCTCTAGACAACGCGCCTAAGCTCATACCTCCAGTACAAAATCTTTTACAAATAGATTCAACACTCTCTACTTGTTCTAATGGAATGCTTTCTCTAGATGAATCAATAGTTAGTAAATCTCTTAATGCAGTTATTGGTCTATTTCTAATTAATTTTTGATATGTATCGAAATGATCATAACCAGGTCCTTGTTTTAAAGCGGAGTGCAATATTTTTGACATTTCAGGATTATTTGAATGATATTCTCCATAGTTTCTAAACTGAACAAAACCCAAAAATTCAAGTTTCTTTAGATCTATTTCTGGATAAGCTTTTGTATGAATTGAAATTGTTTCAATTGCTAGTTCTTTCAGGGAAATCCCAGCAATTCTGCTAGTTGTTCCATCAAATCCTAGATTAATTAAATCTGCCCCTAAACCTACAGCTTCAAAAATCTGAGCGCCATGGTAGCTAGCTAATAAAGAAATACCAATTTTGGATAAAATTTTTCTTAAGCCGTCTTCTAAAGCTTTTTTAATATTTTTTTGAACATCTTTTGCAGATAAATTTTCTAATTTTCCTCCATCGATAAGTTTTCTTGTCTTAGGGTGTATTATCCAATGTCGACTAGACTCGAAAATTAGCCATGGACAAATAGCACTAGCGCCATAACCAATTAAACAAGCTAAATGATGTGTACTCCAACATTGACCTGTCTCTACAACTAAAGAGGCTTTTAATCTTATTTCTTTTTTTAGTAAGTAATGATGGATTGCTCCAACAGCAAGCAATGGAGGTATGAAAGTCTTTTTAGGCGTTATCCCTTTATCAGAAATAATTAAGATAGAGTAATTATTTTTTATAGCTTTTTCGCTTTCTATACAAATTTCGTTTAACCGTTCCTCCATACTTTCAATCCCATTTTCTATGTCAAATAAAGTGGATATTGTGTATGAATTTATTTTTTCATTCTTTATTTGCATAAGTTCTCTTTCATTGATTATCGGACTATTAACATGGATGCATGGTTTTATACCGTTAAGAGTAAAAGGTGAACATCTCTCTCCTAGGTGCATCTCAAGACTCATAACAAGTTTTTCTCTTAGTGGATCTATAGGCGGATTAGTTACTTGAGCAAATCTTTGTTTGAAGTAATCATATAAAATATGTGGTTTCGAGGATAAGACAGCGAGAGGTATATCATCTCCCATACAGTAAGTGGGCTCCTTCGATAAAGAAGCCATAGAGTCTAATATTAAATCATGATCTTCGGCTGAAAATCCATATGCTGTTTGATGTTGTAGGAGTTCTAATCCTTGCAAATCGCATGAATCTTTCCACTCATCTATTTCAAGATTGATAGATCTTTCTTTTAACAGATTTTCATAATTATGTCTTTGTGCCGCTACTGACTTAACTTCCCAATTCCTTAAAATGACTGCTTTCTGAAAATCTATAGCAAGCATCTGTCCAGGCCCTAATCTGCCTTTTTCAATTATTTTTGATTCATCTAAATTTACGACTCCAGTTTCAGACCCCATGACTACAAAACCATCACTAGTTATTGAATATCTTGCAGGGCGTAATCCATTCCTATCGAGAGTGGCTCCAATATAATTCCCATCTGCAAAGGCTATAAGCGCTGGTCCATCCCATGCTTCTTGAATACTCGCTGAATATTCATAAAAGCATTGAATTTCCTCTTTGTCTTCAAGTTCTGGCTGATCTCTAAATGCTTCAGGTACCAATTTAAGCAGAGAATCTGTTATTGGTTGCCCCGAACGAGTATTTATTTCTAATGTAGCATCAAGATTCGCTGAATCACTGCGTGAATTATCTACGATAGGTTTTAAATCATTAGCTATATTTCCCCAGAAACTATCAATATGTTTTTCGGAAGCTTTAGCCCAATTGATGTTACCTAAGAGTGTATTTATCTCACCATTATGTCCTAAAAATCTCATAGGCTGGGCTAAAGGCCATTTTGGTAGTGTATTAGTACTGAATCTTCGATGATACACAGAATATGAAACTTTGAAATCCTCACTTTGAAGATCTACATAAAATTTTGGAAGTACTTCAGAACGAACCATTCCCTTATAAACAACCGTTTTTGAACTTAGTGAGGCAAAATAAAAATCATTTTGTTGAGATATATTTTCTCTTACTTTTTTTTCTATTTTTTTTCTTAGATGAAATAAAAGAAACTCAAAATCTTTATTATTTTTCTCGTAATAAACAAACCATTGGATTATGAAAGGAGCATTTGATTTGGCAAGTGGGCCAAGGACGCTCATTTCTACTGGGACCTTTCTCCATATAGTTTTGGAAAAGTTTAATTCAGATGCTTCCTCTTCACATATTATTTTTATTTGGTCGATTATATCTTTATTATTTGGCATGAAAATCATACCCAAACCAATATTTCTAACATTATCGATTTCTAAATCACAGTCTTTTTTTAAAAAAGTCCATGGGATTGAACATAAGATTCCTGCACCATCACCAGAGTCACTATCACCTCCACAACCCCCTCTATGTTCCATACAATCAAGACCTTTTAACGATTGTTTTAATACCCAATTACTCTCAATACTATTAATATTCGCTACAAACCCTACACCACAGGCATCTCTCTCCCCTGAAATAGCTTCTGGAGAATAGCTATCTTTATAAGGATTTATATAATTTTTAAAATTCTTTGGCATAAAAATTTTTATTTATTAAATAAAAAAAATTTAATATATTTATTATAAAAAATAAAACAGAAATAGAACTAAAAATCATGAAGAATTACTAAAACATTTTTTTTAATTTTTTTGGAAATCTCTTAAAAAAGTTTTGTAGTTACACATTTAAGGTTATGATAGTCAAATAATATTTTCAAAAATAAAAAAATTTAATGCCCACCATTCAACAATTAATTAGTTCAGAAAGGAAGCGTCTTACAAGAAAGACTAAATCACCCGCCTTAAAATCATGTCCTGAAAGGAGAGGTGTATGTACTCGAGTTTATACTTCTACGCCTAAAAAACCTAATTCAGCTCTTAGAAAAGTTGCGCGAGTAAGATTAACTTCAGGTTTTGAAGTAACTGCTTATATTCCAGGAATTGGTCATAATCTTCAAGAACATTCAGTCGTTCTCCTAAGAGGGGGAAGAGTAAAAGATCTCCCTGGTGTGAGATATCATATTATAAGAGGAACTTTAGATACTGCTGGTGTCAAGGATAGACGTCAAGCAAGATCAAAATATGGAGCCAAAGCCCCTAAAAACAATTAATTAATTAACTAACAATGTCACGTCGAAATGCAGCTGTAAAAAGACAAGTTTTACCTGATCCCCAATTTAATAGCCGTTTAGCTTCTATGATGATTTCAAGATTGATGAAACATGGTAAGAAATCAACAGCTCAGAGGATTTTATCTGATGCCTTTTCATTAATTAATGAAAGGACAGGAAGTGATCCTGTAGATTTATTTGAAACAGCAGTCAAAAATGCTACTCCTTTGGTTGAGGTTAGAGCAAGAAGAGTCGGAGGTGCAACTTATCAGGTTCCAATGGAAGTTCGTCAAGAAAGGGGTATTGCTATGGCTTTAAGATGGTTAGTCACTTTTTCTCGGGCAAGGAATGGCAAAAGTATGGCTCAAAAATTAGCGGGAGAATTGATGGATGCTGCTAATGAGACAGGCAGTGCTGTTAAAAAAAGAGAAGATACACATAAAATGGCTGAAGCAAATAAAGCTTTTGCTCATTATCGTTATTAAATTCATC
>CAYNKY010000073.1:0-9387 GCA_964397895.1 uncultured Prochlorococcus sp. | reverse complement strand
TGGTTTATCGCTATGTTAAGAACATCTGAAATGCCACATTAAATTAGTTAGATTTTTCCAAGTTGTAATTTATTTATGAGTAACATCAAAGTAATTAATATTGATAAACCTTTTCTTGATCAAAAACCAGGTACATCTGGCTTGAGAAAAAGTACTAAAAAATTTCAAGAGCCACATTATTTGGAAATTTTTGTTGAATCAATTTTACTTTCCTTAGGTGATATTTCAGGAAAAACTTTAGTTCTTGGAGGTGATGGAAGATTTGGAAATGAAAATGCCATAAAAAAAATATTGCAAATATGTGCTGCTCATAATTTAAAAAAAATAATAATCACAAAAAATGGAATTTTATCAACTCCAGCTGCATCTAATCTGATAAGAATTAATAATGCTTTAGCCGGTATTATTCTTTCTGCAAGTCATAATCCTGGAGGTATTTCAGGGGATTTTGGTGTAAAAGTTAATATATCCAATGGTGGGCCAGCTCAAGAGAAATTAACCAACCAAATTTTTAGATGTAGTCAAACTTTATTAAAGTATAAATTTTATGATCAAGAGGTTCCTGATTTAGATCAGATAGGAGCTTTTATCATTAATAATACGCACGTTCAAATTATTGATGGGGTAGAAGATTATGTTGCCTTAATGGAGAAAATCTTTGATTTTGATCAGATTGGAGATTTCTTAAAGAAAGATTTTACAATGATTTTTGATGCTATGAATGCTGTTACTGGTCCTTATGCAGAAGAAATTTTTGTAAAAAGACTTGGTCAATCAAATAATTGCCTTTTGAATTTTTACCCATTGCCTGATTTTGGCAAATTGCACCCAGATCCAAATCTTACCTATGCTAAAGAATTGGCTGATTTACTTTTAGAAAAAAAGTCCTTTAGTTTTGGTGCTGCCTGTGATGGAGATGGAGATAGAAATATGATCCTTGGGCGTGGTTGCTTTATTAATCCAAGCGATAGCCTTGCAGTAATTACTGCAAATACAAATTGTATCCCAGGTTATAAGGATGGCATCTCAGGAGTTGCAAGATCAATGCCTACAAGTATGGCTGTTGACGCTGTTGCAAAAAAATTAAATTTACCGTGTTATGAAACTCCTACAGGGTGGAAATTTTTTGGAAATCTTCTTGATGCAAATAAAATTACAATTTGTGGTGAAGAAAGTTTTGGGACAGGAAGTAATCATGTTAGAGAAAAAGATGGATTATGGTCAGTCTTGTACTGGCTTCAGATATTGTCTATCAAGAATTGTTCGGTAGCTCAGTTAATTAAAGAGCATTGGGCTAAATTTGGAAGAAATTATT
Organism: uncultured Prochlorococcus sp.; assembly: GCA_964397895.1. GTDB lineage: Bacteria > Cyanobacteriota > Cyanobacteriia > PCC-6307 > Cyanobiaceae > Prochlorococcus_A. The sequence continues at coordinate 8,072 of CAYNKY010000073.1, read as the reverse complement.
ATTCTAGACATGATTATGAAGCAATATCCTCGAGTGTCGCCAATCAGATTTATCAAAATTTGTTAGAACTTTTGCCAAAATTAACAGGTAGTAGATTTGCTAATTCTTTCATAAAAGAAGCTGATAATTTTTGTTATGTTGATCCTATCGATAAATCTATCAGTGAGAATCAAGGTTTAAGAATAATATTAGAAAATAATGCAAGAATTATTTTACGTTTGTCAGGGACAGGCACTAAAGGATCAACATTAAGGCTTTACTTCGAAAGATACTGTGATGATGATAATTCACTTGATCTAAATCCACAAATTGCTTTGAAAGATTTAATAGATGGTGTAAATAATTTGTTGAATATTTCAGAACTTACACAAATGAATAGACCAACTGTTATTACATAAATAATGCTAATTTCATAATTTTAAATTTATAAGAAAATGTCTTCTGATATATTTTTAAATCAAGAGTCAAACCTGAAATTAAATGCTCCTTTAGCTGATAAATTAAGACCAAAATCTTTAAATGACTTTTATGGTCAAGAATCTATTATTGGTGAAAATTCTTTATTGAGAAATGCAATTTTAAATGATAAAGTCGGAAATATTATTTTTTCTGGCCCTCCTGGAGTAGGTAAAACAACATTAATCGAAATAATTTCTTTAAATACAAGATCTGTTTTAGTCAAACTTAATGCTGTTTTATCCGGTATTAAAGAACTAAGAAATGAAATATTATTAGCCCAAGAAAGATGGATTAATTCAAAAAGAAAAACAATTTTATTTATTGATGAGGTTCATAGATTTACCTCTGCGCAACAGGATGCACTGTTGCCCTCAATAGAAAATGGTACTATTAATTTTATTGGAGCAACGACGGAAAATCCTACATATTCAGTTAATAAAGCTTTATTGAGTAGATCGAGGATTTTTAAATTATCAACTTTAAATAATTTTGATTTAAAAAAAATAATTGATAAGGTTAAAACATATTATAAAAATTTAGCAGAACCTAAGGACATTGAAATAACTCAAAAAGCTTTAAATCATCTTATAAATTATTCAAACGGAGACGCCAGAAATCTTATAAATGCTTTAGAGATGGCAATTAATGTTATTTCAGACTCAAATCAAAATCCAGTTTTAATAAATCTAGAAATTGCAGAAGATTCTATTCAAAATAAGAATAAAATTTATGATAAATTTGGACAAAATCATTTTGATATAATAAGTGCTTTTATTAAATCTATAAGAGGATCAGATCCAGATGCAACATTATATTGGCTAGCTAATATGCTTGAAGCAGGAGAGGATCCAAATTATATTTTTAGAAGATTATTAATATCTGCTAGTGAGGATATAGGATTAGCTAATCCTAATGCAATTATATTAGTCAATTCTTGTAGTAATGCATTTGAAAAAATTGGTATGCCAGAGGGACATTATTTCTTAACTCAGGCATCTTTGTATCTTGCTACTTCGCCTAAAAGTAATAGTACAAAATCTATATATAAAGCCATAGAAACCTTTAAATCAAATAATTTCCAAAGTGTGCCAAATCATCTAAAGAATAATTCGAGTACTTATAAAAATCCTCATGATTTTCAAGGAAAGAATTTGAAACAGGATTATATGCCAAAAGATATATTAGGAACTAAACTTTGGGAGCCCAGTCAGAATGGGTGGGAAAAGAAATTTACTTTAGATTAATTAAGAAAAAATAATAATAAAATAAATATGATAATTTATTTAGATTTCACCACAAATTTTTCTTTGAACAAGATAGATTTATTTATATTTGAATTATATTCTCAGCATTTAATTTAATAAAAGTGTTTTATAAATAAAAATTGTTAGAAAAAGTTTATTGTTTAATCTTTTATGTTGTAAAACAAAATATTTGGTAACCTAATGAGATAGTCTTTTATGTTTGTAATGACAATAAAAATTGGAGCAAAGGCGCCGCTATTTTCCCTTAAAGATACATATGATAATGATGTTTCTTTGAAAGACTTTATAGGTCAAAAGGTGATTTTATATTTTTATCCCAAAGATAATACTCCTGGATGTACAAAAGAAGCTTGCAATTTTAAAGATAACTTTGAAATAATGAAAAGAAATAATTTTGTAATTATTGGAATTAGTAAAGATAATTCATCCTCACATCAGAAATTTGTTCAAAAATTTGATTTACCCTTTATTTTGTTAACAGATCCTCTGCCGTGTAAGGTTGCTACTGATTATGAAAGTTATGGCTTAAAAAAATTTATGGGCAAAGAGTATATGGGAATGATACGAAATACTTTTGTAATAGATGAAAAAGGTAATATTGAAAAAATTTATACAAAAGTAAAAGCCGCAATCATGGCTGATCATATTGCTTCAGATCTTAATCTAAAATAGTTTATGTTTCTTGAGAGATAATCATTCCCATCATTACTAAATTTGGCTCAAGGTTAACATTATTGAAGACGGTGTTTATCTTTTTTCCTAAGAGATTCGCATCACCTCCGCAGATTATCAAGATGTCATTTTTCTCATTAAAGGCTAAAGTTATAGCTCCGAGAAGAGAGTTGTAAACACCTCTCAGCATGGCATCTTTTGTCAATATTGGAAATTCTTTTATAGGAATTTTATAACTATGTGGCTGACTTAAATTTCTTGTGCTTTCTTCCAAAGATTTTAATTGAGTATTGAATCCTGGTATTAGATGACCTCCAATGAGCTCTCCTTCATAGTTTATTTTTGTTATGGATAAAGTTGTTCCTAGATCAGCAATTAATAAATTCTTTTTAAGGGGATTATTAACTTTTTTAAGAGCAGCAATACATCCAAATACTCGATCAATTCCAAAATGACTAGGGAAGTTTTTTATATTTAAATCTTTTTTTTTTACCTCATTTTCTTTCTTGAATTTTTCAATTGGATAATTTCCTACAGAAGCCCAAATTAAACTTTCATAATTAATTTTTTTTGGATGCTTTTCATTTTTAGTAGTATGAATGAATTGATAATTATTTTTTTGTAAGTTCTTAGCCCAATGTAATCTTGAGTTTCCTATTAATAAATAATTATTTGCCATTGAATCCTAGGAAATTATATTTGATAGTCATTAACATGTAGACCGCATTCTTGTTTAAGTCCTCCAAATCTTGTCTCTCTCCCTTTAATATTTGTAGTCTCAGGATTACTTGAATGCCAGTCTCCAATAGTCGAATAACCTTTTTCAAACAATGGATGTTGTGGTAACTCATTCTCTTTCATATAGTAAAAAATATCTTTTTGTGACCATCCAAGTAGTGGTCTTAATGAAAATGTGCCTCTTATTAATTCAATAAATTTCATTTTACCTCGGTTATTTGTTTGCTGAGCTCTAACCCCACTGCCCCAGCAATTAATTGAATATTTTTTTAATGCTCTATCTAAAGGTTCTACTTTCCTTATTTTATGATATTTATCTATATCTTTAATGTCTTTACTTTCCCATAATTTGCCATAAAGAGCTTCCATTCGTGCAGGAGACATTTTACTTTGAATTATATTTATATCCAAAGAAAGCTTTTTAATAAGAATATCGGAATATATATAGGTTTCTTTTGGAAGATAGCCTGTATCTATCCAAAAGATTTTTACCTGTTTTTTTAATGAAGAATTCTGGATTAAATGTAATAGAACTGATGATTGAATCCCAAAACTTGTAGTAAAAGCAAGACGATTATCGAATTTTTTATATGCCCACTCTATTATTTCTAGGGCGTTTTTATTAAGAAGTTCTTTATTAAAAGAATTCAAGGTTGTCTCAATTTTATTATCAAGTTTTAGGTTCATTGTTTTATTTACTTTTAAAATTGTAAGTTATGACACTCGAATTATGTAATATTCGTTTAATTTAATAATACCTTTATGAAATATAATATTTTGAAATGAACTATATGAAAAAACCAATAGTTATCGTTGGAGGTGGTTTTTCAGGAGTAAATGCCGCCTTGAATTTAAAGAAAATAAATTCTAGTTTGCCAATAGTAGTGATAGACTCAAACTCTCATTTCCTATTTAAACCACTTTTATATGAAGTCTTAAGTAACGAAATAAAGCAATGGGAAGTTGCACCGACTTTTAATAATATTTTCTCAAATACTGGCATAACATTTCTAAGAAATCATTTAGAGAATATTGATCTTGCTAAAAATATCGTAGAATTTCAGGATGATTTAAAAATTCAATATCAGTATTTGATCCTTTGTACAGGATCTACTCATAATAATTTTGGAATAGAGGGTGTAGATAAAAATTGTTATTTTTTTAGTACAAATGAAGATCAAATAAAATTAAAAAGCTTCCTTGAGAGACCTTTAATTGAAAGCTCAAATAATAGAATTTTTATTGTTGGAGCTGGTCCCTCAGGAGTTGAATTGGCATGTAAAATTGATGATATTTATAATCAAAAGTTTAGAATTTCTATAATCGAGAAGACTAATGAAATTCTAAGTAATAACAAATTTTTTAATAGAGAAGAAGCTGAAAAATCAATTGAGAAAAGAAATATTGAATTACTCCTTAACACCTCTGTCAATGAAATCAGGGAAGATGAAATTGTTATTTCTAGTAAATCTAATCAAGTTGAAAATTTGATTTATGCTGGAGTAATTTGGACAGCAGGTATTAAGCCTAATTTGCCGACATTTACTCAAGAAATAGAAACTCGTAGTAGTAGGATTTTAATAAATAAATATCTGCAAATGACTTCAAATACAAATGTATTCGCATTAGGTGATATTGCAATAATAGATGGAGATGATAATTATCCTGTTACAGCTCAAGTTGCAATGCAACAAGGTATTCATGTTGCAAAGAATATTAATTTAAAAATAGATAATAACAAATTACTGCCTTTCGAATACATCGATAAGGGCGAGATGATCAGTTTAGGGATTGGCAACGCATCTATTTCTGGACTTGGATTGACTCTTTCTGGGAAATTAGCTTTTGAACTTAGAAGAATAATTTATGCTTCAAAAATGCCAAGAGTTGAGAGGTCTTTTAAATCTACTGCATCATGGATTTTAACTAAAAAAGCGTTAATTCAAAAAAAATAAGTTCTAACAATTAAACTTGAGAAAAAGATAAAAATGTTATAAAGGTATATTTGGTAAAATTATCACTATATGAGTTTAATTAATTTTATTAGTGAAAATTATGATGCCTTGATAACGGTATTAGTTATATTTTTATCTATATTTTTATTTATAAAAAATTCAATTGCACCAGAATTAACAGGATTACTTTGCGTGGCGATATTTATAGTTACAGGGGTTTTATCTCCTCAAAAGGCATTGTCTGGATTTGGAAGCCCCGCGTTAATTACACTAATGGGACTATTTTGTATATCATCTGCGCTTGTTAAGAGTGGAGCTTTAGATAGGGTAAGGGAATTGCTCGCATCTCAAAGTATTAAAACTAGTAAAAGGTTTATAGCATTGCTAGGTTTGTTAATTGCTCCCATCTCAGGAATTGTACCAAATACCCCTTTAGTAGCATCTTTGTTGCCACTAGTTGAAGGTTGGTGTCAAAAACGAAAAATATCTCCTTCTAAAGTACTTTTACCTCTATCATTTTCTGTATTGTTGGGAGGAACTATTACTCTTTTGGGGAGTTCAGTCAATCTTTTAGTAAGCGATATTAGTGAGCAATTAGGATATGGATCTTTAGATCTATTTAGCTTAACTTCAATAGGTATACCTGTTTGGCTTATTGGAAGCGCTTATATGATACTTGTATCAGATTCCTTGCTCCCTGATAGAGGCATCCAAAATGAACTTACTAATAATGTCAATTTAAATATCTACTGTACAGAGGTAACTATTCCAGCTGATTCAAAATTAGTTGGACAATCATTAAGAAATAGTAGGCTTCAGAGGAGGTTTGATGTTGATGTTTTGGAACTGCAAAGACAAGGTAAAACTATTCTTCCCCCATTAGCTGATAGAAAAATTGAACCGCAGGATAGATTATTAATTCGCGTAACTCGTTCAGATTTATTGCGATTAGAGCAGGAAAGGACTGTATTGCTTGCTGAGAAAGATAATTCTTCTCAAAATAATTATTCTACTTCTGATGAATGCACCAAAACCTTCGAAGCTTTACTACCCTCAGGGTCGACTTTGGCTGGTGCTAGTTTAAGGGAATTGAGATTTAGGCAAAGACATAATGCAACTGTTCTTGCTTTAAGAAGAGGCCAGCAAACTGTGCAGGAAAGGCTAGGACAATCTATTCTCAGAGCTGGAGATGTTTTACTTTTGCAAGCCCCGTTAGATTCTATTAGAGGTTTACAGGCAAGTAATGATCTCCTTGTTTTAGATCAGGTGGATGATGACTTACCTGTTTTGAGGAAAAAACCAGTAGCAATTGCTATAGCATTATCAATGATTATTCTTCCATCAATAACTGATATTCCTCTAGTGGGATCTGTACTTTTAGCAGTTATTGCAATGGTTGTAACTGGATGCTTACGTCCTGCAGAAATTCAGAGATCTATAAGGTTGGATGTAATTTTACTCTTAGGATCATTATCTAGCTTTAGCGTAGCAATGCAAACATCAGGATTGGCTGATTTAATAGCTTTGAATTTAAATTTTTTACTAGATGGATTACCGCTATATCTAGCTTTGCTTGTTGTATTTCTTTTTACTGTAATACTTACTCAATTTATAAGTAACGCTGCTTCTGTAGCTTTAGTATTACCTGTTGCAATTGAATTTTCTTCTACGTTTGGAATTCCTCCGAATGCATTAATAATGATTGTATTATTTGGAGCTAGTCAATCTTTTTTAACTCCCATGGGTTACCAAACAAATTTAATGGTTTATGGACCTGGGAGATATCAATTTTTTGATATTGCTAGATATGGAATTGGTTTAACTATAATCATGTCATTGATAATTCCAGCTTTGGTAATTTTTAACTACAGCTAATTTAACATTGATTAAAAAAGTGAAAAAAAAGGAATTGATTTATAAATTAAAAGATACTTATAGGAAGTTAACTGTACCTCAATTTACAATTATTACAGGTTTAATAATTATCTTATGTGGAACTTTAATACTTAGCTTGCCAATCTGCTCTTCTTCTAATGTGGGTCTATGGGAGGCTTTCTTTACTTCTGCATCAGCAATTACAGTAACGGGCTTAACTGTAGTTGATATTGGCAAGGATTTAACTATATTTGGGCAAATATTTTTAGCCTTAATGTTATTGTCTGGTGGTTTAGGTTTGATGGCAATAACAACTTTTTTGCAGGGATTTGTAGTAAAAGGTGCAAAATTAAGAACAAGACTAGATAAAGGTAAGACACTTGATGAATTTGGAGTGGGAGGTATTGGTAGAACTTTTAGGAGTATTGCTTTAACTGCAGTAATTATTATTTCTTTAGGATCATCAGTTTTATACTTTTTTGGATTTGTTGATATTTCAAATAGATGGGAAAGGCTTTGGGCAGCTCTTTTTCATAGTATTTCTGCATATAACAATGCGGGGTTTTCAATTTGGTCTTCCAGCATTTTTGAATATAGAACAAATTTTACTGTTAATTTAGTATTTATCTTTTTAATCATTCTTGGTGGAATTGGCTGGAGAGTTATAGATGATATTTGGACTCATAGAAAAGACTTAAGTTATAAAAAACTTAGTCTTCATAGTAAATTAGTGCTTAGAACAACTTTTAATTTAATAATATTCGGCTCTCTAGGTTTTTTTATTACTGAATCATTATTAAATGGACAATTTTTTGAGGGTCTTAATTTTTGGCAGAGAATTGTTTCTGCATTTTTTGAAACCATTTCAGCCAGAACTGCGGGCTTTACAAATTTTCCAATATCCTTAGATACAATTTCCGATACTGGATTATTATTACTAATGACTTTAATGTTTATTGGAGCAAGTACTGGAGGCACAGGAGGAGGAATTAAAACAACTACATTTATTGCCTTAATGGCTGCCACAAGATCTACACTAAGAGGACAAAAAGATGTAATTATTAGTAATAGAGTTATTTCAGATAAAGTAATACTTAAAGCTGTAGGT
>CAYNKY010000072.1:0-9428 GCA_964397895.1 uncultured Prochlorococcus sp. | reverse complement strand
ATGGAATGACAAAGACCTTTCTTATCTACCAATTTATGAACCAGGACTAAAAGAAATTGTAGAAAAATGTAGAGGAAAAAATTTAAATTTTTCAACCAATATAAGAAAATATATTTCTGAAGCTGATTTAATTTTCATCTCTGTAAACACTCCAACAAAGACCAAAGGTATTGGATCTGGTCAAGCAATAGATCTTAAATATGTAGAATCCTCCTCTAGAGAGATTTCTAAATATGCTAAGGGTCACACAATAGTTGTAGAAAAAAGTACATTACCTGTTAAAACCGCTCAAACAATAAAAGCGATATTAGATGCCTCTGTTAAAGAAAAAAATGATTTAGGAGAGGGAAAAACATTTTCAGTCCTTTCTAATCCCGAATTTTTAGCGGAAGGCACTGCTATTAATGATTTAGAGAATCCAGATAGGGTGCTAATAGGAGGGGATGATAAAGAAGCAATAAATGCTTTAGCAAATATCTACTCTAGATGGATAGAAAAAATAAAAGTTTTAACAACAGATTTATGGAGTTCAGAACTCTCCAAATTAATATCTAATGCATTTCTAGCTCAGAGAATTAGTTCAATAAATACTATTTCTGCTTTATGTGAATCTACTGGGGCCAAAATAAAAGATGTTTCTTTAGCAGTTGGAATGGATCAAAGAATAGGCAAATATTTCTTAAATAGTGGTCCAGGATTCGGCGGAAGCTGTTTTAAAAAAGATATTTCAAACTTAGTTTATATTTCTAATCATTATGGTTTATTTGAAGTGGCTGAATATTGGCAAAAAGTATTAGATATAAATTCTTGGCAACAGAGTAGATTTGTTGAGCTTATTGTTAAAACTATGTTTGGAACTATTGCATCAAAAACGATAGCAATATTAGGATTCGCATTTAAGGCCAATACTAATGACACTAGAGAATCTCCTGCAATTTATATTTGTAAAAAACTTATTGAAGAAGGTGCTTTTTTAAAAATATATGATCCAAAAGTTAAATATTCTCAAATCAAGAAAGATCTTCTATGTGATGAGCAAAAAGTTGAAAGAGGAGAATGGATTTACTCAAATTCCATTTATGAAACCTTTAATAATGCTGATGCTGCAGTATTTCTTACTGAATGGGAGGAATTTGAATTATTAAATTGGGAAGCCATAGCTACAAAAATGAGGAAGCCTTCATGGGTATTTGATACAAGATCAATATTAAACATGGAGGATGTCAAAAAAAGTGGAATAAACATATGGCAGGTGGGTTATGGCAATTAAAGAAATTCATACAAATTATATATTTAAGTAAATCATGAAAGAAACTATTCTTATTACTGGTGGTGCAGGCTTCATAGGCTTTCATTTAATAAAACGACTAATAAAAGAAAATATTAATGTAGTAGCAGTAGATAATTTAAATTCCTATTACAGCATAGATTTAAAAAAATCCAGATTAGAAGAATTAAAAAAGCTTAATGGCCAATTTAATTTTTACTATGGAGATATTGAAGATAATTTATTTCTCAAAAAAATTTTTAAAAATTATGAGCCTAAATTTGTAGTAAATCTAGCAGCCCAAGCAGGAGTAAGGTATTCACTAGAAAATCCTGGGTTATTTTTAAAATCAAATATTAATGGTTTTGGTAACATTTTAGAAATTAGCAAGGATTATGAAATTTCACATTTAGTTTATGCTAGTAGTAGTTCAGTTTATGGAGGGAACAAACAGCTTCCATATTCAGAAAACAATAGTGTAGATCATCCAGTAAGCATATATGCAGCAAGCAAGAAATCAAATGAATTAATGGCTCATGCATATAGCCATTTATATTCATTACCTGCTACAGGATTAAGATTTTTCACAGTCTATGGACCTTGGGGCAGGCCTGACATGTCTTATTTTCTATTTACAAAAGCTATTCTTGAAGACAGATCCATTGATGTTTTTAATTATGGGAACATGGAAAGAGATTTTACTTTTGTGGATGATATTATTGAAAGCATAATAAGGGTACTGAATAAAATCCCAAATGCGAATGAGAGTTTTGATAGGAATAGCCCAGACATATCAACAAGTTGGGCTCCTCATAAAATTTTTAATATTGGCAATTCAAATTCAATAAATTTAGGTCACTTTATTTCATTATTAGAAGAAATTATTGGTAAGAAAGCAAAAAAGAATTTTCTTCCTATGCCAAAAGGTGATGTACAATCTACTCTCGCTGATACAAAATCACTAGAGTCATTAATTAATTTCAAGCCAAAAACACCTATAAAAGAAGGTCTAGAAGACTTTGTAAAGTGGTATAAAAATTATTATCAAATTATTTAAGTAAATATTTTAAATTTCAATTTTTTAATGTCTTTGCCATTCTGGTACCATTTCTTTCAAAAAAGAAAGGGATTTTTCTAACTCAAGATTAATTAAAGATTCCTCCATCCTTTTTATTAGCCTTACAATTTCATCGTATTTGATGTAATATTCTTCGGCTTTAAATATAAGAGGATGAGAAGTGGCTTTAGAATTATCATCTATCAAAAGTTCTTCATATAATTTCTCTCCAGGCCTTAATCCAGTAAAAATGATTTCTATATCTCCACTTGGATTCTCCTCATTCTTAATAGTTAACCCACTCAAAGATATCATCTGTTTTGCTAAGCTCAAAATCTTTACAGGTTTTCCCATATCAAGAAGAAAAACTTCACCTCCTTTTGCTAGTGCAGAGGTTTGTATTACTAATTGAGATGCCTCTTGAATAGTCATAAAATAACGAATAACCTGCGGATGAGTTATCGTAATTGGTGCTAAATTTTTAATCTGTTTCTTGAATAGAGGTATTACAGAACCAGAAGAATTTAAGACATTGCCGAATCTAACCATTGAAAAACAAGTATCTATAAATTTATCATTGAAAGCTTGAAATATTAACTCAGAGACTCTTTTTGAAGCACCCATAATATTACTTGGCCTCACGGCCTTATCGCTCGAAATCAAAATAACCTTCGACACTTTTAATAATGAAGAGATATCACAAATAACAAATGAAGACATAATGTTATTATAAAGACCTTGTATTGGATTACTTTCGACGAGATTCACATGCTTATAGGCTGATGTATGAAAAATCAACTCAACCCCATTAACTGAAATTAATTCCTTCATTAAATTGAAGTCTGTTGTATTGCCAAGAACATATTTTATAATATTTGAGTTATTGTATTCCTTTAAGTTATTGATTAATTCATAAAGATTTTTTTCATTAATATCAAGAAGAATCAATTTTCTGGGCTTCATTTTTATTATTTGCGAGCTTATCTCACTTCCAATAGATCCACCTGCACCCGTAATTAAAATCACTTTATCCTTAATTCCTTTTTGCAATAATTCTGGAATTGGTTTAACAACATCTCTTTCTAAAAGTTCTTCAATTTCAATTCTTCTAAGATTTTCAATTCGGGCTCTGCCGTCAGTAATTTCCTCAATTGATGGAACTTCAAGAATTGAAAAACCTATTTCTTGAATTTTTTTAATTATTTTTCTCCTTTTTGTTATTGATAGAGACGGAATTGCTAATAAAATATTATCTAGCTTATAGTTAATTTTTTTTAAATATTCTGGAGAATAAATTTTTATGCCTCCTATATTTCTATTCCACAAATTTCTATTATCATCGACAATGAATTTAATTCTATAATTCCTCGCTGTTCTTAAAGAATTTATTAACTGAGCTCCCGCCGATCCAGCACCATAAATAACTACCTTTTGGATATTGTCCTCTCCAGAGGAGATAGATCTTGCATAATCGCGTAAAACGATCCTTAATATTCCATTAATCCCGATTGTAATTAAATAAGTTAGAGGCCAAATACTAACAGGAGGCATTAATTGATTAAATATTGTACCTACAATAAATGTCCCAAAAACGATAAGGGAAACACTGATAGATGACCTATATATGAAAAAACTAGTTGTATAGCTAAGTAAGCCTCTGTAATATCCTGAAAGAATATAAACTGGAATTGCAAAAAAACAACTTACAGGAATTATCCATAAGGAGTTTTGAAAAAAAATACTAAACGGATCGGATAACCTCAACCAAAAAGATAAGTAAACGGCAAAAATAATACTATTTAAATCTATAAAAATAAGAATTAACTTTCTTATCCAAACATCTAACTTTAAAATTCGATGATATAACATTAAAAATAAGAATTTATTATTCCTATACTTATTTTAAATTATCAAATAAGCTTAATTAGATAATTAAGGTTGAAAATGAAACAAGAGAACAATAAGTCTTTACTAATACATTACACTGCAATAATAGATGAGGGGGCAAAAATTGGACAGAATACAAAAGTCTGGCATTGGTCACATATTTCTTCAGGAGCTGAGATAGGGTCTAATTGTTCTTTAGGCCAAAATGTATTTGTTGGGAACAAAGTAAAAATTGGTGATAACACTAAAATCCAAAATAATGTCTCAATTTATGACAATATAACTATCGATAAAAATGTATTTTTAGGACCAAGTATGGTATTCACCAATGTTTACAATCCAAGATCTGAGATCAGTAGAAAAAGTGAGTACAGAGATACAAATATTAAAGAGGGTGCAACATTAGGCGCTAATTGCACAATTATTTGTGGAGTTATAATTGGTAAATATGCATTTATTGGCGCTGGAGCAGTTGTCAATAAAGATATTAAGGACTTTGCCTTGATGGTTGGAATGCCCGCTAAACAGATCGGTTGGATGAGTAGATTTGGTGAGAGAATAAATTTACCTTTACAAGGTGAAGGATTATGGGAATGTAAAAAAACTGGTGATGTCTATGAACTAAAAGAGGATAAAATGTTTCATACTAAAGGTAATTTAATTTAATAATGGAATTTATAGATCTTAAAGCTCAACAGCAACAACTAACGTCAAGTGGCATTACTCTAAGAAAAGATATAGATCAGAGAACTAAATCGGTTTTAGATCATGGAAAATATATATTAGGACCTGAAGTTAATGAACTTGAAGAGAAGCTTGCAAATTTTGTTGGAGTAAAAAATTGCATAGCAGTTTCAAGTGGAACTGATGCTTTGCTTATTTCTCTAATGGCATTAGGCATTAAACCAGGAGATGAAGTTATAACAACTCCTTTTTCCTTTTTCTCAACAGTTGAAACTATTCTCTTACTAAAAGCCAAACCTGTTTTTGTTGACATTGATAAATTTACATACAATATCGATCCAAAATTAATTAAAAGAGCTATATCAAAAAAAACTAAAGCTATAATTGCTGTTAGTTTATATGGCCAACCTGCTAATTTTAAAGAAATCAATAAAATTGGGAGTAAATATAATATTGCAATCATTGAAGATGGTGCTCAATCTTTTGGTTCAAGACACCATAATTTAAAAAGCTGTGGGTTATCAACAATAGGTACAACTAGTTTCTTCCCATCAAAACCTTTGGGATGTTATGGAGATGGTGGAGCATGCTTTACTGATGACAATGAATTGGCAAAAAATATTAGAGAGATATCAGTTCATGGACAGAATAAAAGGTACTCGCATAATCAAATTGGCTTAAATGGGCGATTAGATACTATTCAGGCCGCGATTTTACTTGCCAAATTAGATTTATTTGAAGTTGAAGTACAATCAAGAATAAAAATAGGTGCCAGATATACAGAACAACTTAAAGAAAAAGGCTTGAACACAACTCCTTTTATTTCAAAAGGTAATACTAGTGTTTATGCTCAATATACAATTCAAGTTAATAATAGGGAGATGGTAATTGAAAATATGAAGCGGCGAGGAATTCCAACTTCAGTACATTATCCCTCATTAATTCCTGACCAAAATGCGCTTAAGAATATAAACAATAATAGAAACATTTTTTTTAAGAATATTTTTTATAAAAATGTACATAAAAGTTTAGATATGAAAAATGCTAAAGAGATTGCTAACAAAGTTTTAAGTCTTCCAATGCATCCTTATTTAAGTAGAGATAATCAAGATTTAGTAATAAATTCATTAATGGAATCTTTAAATTAATAAAAATGAAAGAAACAACTACATTCACAAAGCTTTTAAATTCACTTAAAGATAAAAAATCTACAATTGGAATAATTGGGATGGGATATGTTGGATTACCCCTGGCTATTGCTTATTCAGAATCAGGTTTTAAAGTTTTGGGCATAGATATTGATAAAAATAAGATTAATAAAATAAATAATGGAGAGAGTTACATTAACCATATTTCTAGTGAAAAGTTAAAAAAATTAGTTAATTCAAAATTTCTAAAAGCAACTAATAATTTTAATGAAATTAGAAAGTTAGATGCAATTATTCTTTGCTTACCTACCCCCCTAAATAAATATAGAGAACCTGATTTAAGTTTTATAAGAAGCACCTTAACTTCAATAAAGCCTCATCTGAAAACAGGTCAAGTTCTAAGTTTAGAAAGCACAACTTATCCCGGGACAACTAAAGAGGAGCTTTATCCTTTTATTGAAAATAATGGCTTTAATATTGGAGAGGATTTCTTTTTGGTTTATTCTCCAGAGAGGGAAGACCCAGGAAATAATAATTTCCATACAGGCAATATTCCAAAAGTACTTGGAGGTATAACTTCTAATTGCAACAAAATAGGAGTTGCGTTATATGAACAAGTAGTTAATGAGGTGGTTGAAGTAAATGATACTGCAACAGCAGAGATGACCAAACTTTTAGAAAATATCCATAGAGCAGTAAATATCGGACTAATGAATGAATTAAAACCACTTGCGGAAAAAATGGGAGTAGATTTATATCAAGTTATAAGAGCTGCATCTACTAAACCATTTGGATTTGTGCCATATTATCCAGGACCAGGATTAGGCGGGCATTGTATCCCTATTGATCCATTTTATTTAACTTGGAAGGCTAGAGAATACGGTATGCATACAAGATTCATAGAATTAGCAGGAGAAATAAATTCCTCTATGCCAAGCTATGTAGTTACCCAGACTTCAAATGCTCTTAACAAATATGGCAAACCTCTCAAAAATAGTAAAGTACTTATTTTGGGAATAAGCTATAAAAAAAATATAGATGATATTCGTGAATCTCCTTCTCTAGAGATTATTAATTTACTAAATAAAAAAGAGGCTAAGGTTCAATTTTGCGATCCTTTTTTTGATTACATCCCAAAAACAAGAAAATTTGATTTTGATTTAAAAGGAATTGATTTAACAAAAAAAAACCTATCTAGTTTTGATGTTGTAATACTAGCTTCAGATCATGATACTTTTGACTACAAAATAATTGAGAAATACAGTAAAATAATTATTGATACTAGGGGAAGATTTACTCCTTCTGATAAAATAATAAGAGGATGAAAAATTAAAATATATTTACGATCATATGTGTGGAATTATAGGAGTAGTATCAAATAAATATATATCCCAAAGAGATTTGTGGGTAATTTCAAAAGATGCTGAAAGAAGAGGTTTAGATTCTAGTGGGATTTTATTTAATAGTGGTGAAGATTTTCTCCTTAAAAGATCAAATAAATCTTTAACTAAATTAATAAGAATTTCAAATTTCAAAAAGACTAATTTTATAATTGGACATAGTAGATTAATCACTAATAGTCTTAAAGAGAATCAACCAGTAAAGAGAGAATCTATATATGTCATTCATAACGGTATAGTTGTAAATTCATCTGAAGTTTGGGATAAAATCAATCTAAAAGCAAACCTAAAAATAGATTCTGAAGCAATAGCAGCTATAGTTCAGAAAGTACTAGATGAAAGTCAAGAATCATCAAAAAAAATTAATTACAAAAGCATATTTAAAAGTATTAAAAAATATACAAAAGGCACTATTTCTTGTGCAATTATGATTCCAAAATTAGGGAAAATTCTTTTATATTCTAATAATGGAAGTTTACATTTAGGTCATAAAAATAAACAAAAAATTTTTAGCTCAGAAAAATATATTTTAGAAAAACTATCTTGTGAAAAAATTTCTCAAATTAGAGAAATAGGAAAAGTAATTAACATTCCTATAGTTATGAAAGAACCAACTTTAATAGAAAATAATTCCAAAAGATTTAATTTAATTCCAAAATTAGGTTCATCCATATCCCAAGAAAAATTACTCTTGTATAAAAAATATAATTTAAAAAGATGTTCAAAATGTATATTGCCAGAAACTATGCCCTTTATATCTTTTGATGAAAATAACATTTGTAATTATTGTAAAAACTACAAAATAAGAAATAAACCAAAACCAAAGAGAGAATTAATTAACTTATTAAAAAAATACTTAAATAAAAAAGGAGAGAATTGTATAGTTCCTTTTTCTGGCGGAAGAGATAGTTGCTATGCACTTCATATAATAGTTAAAGAATTAGGACTAAAACCTATAACTTATACCTATGATTGGGGGATGGTTACAGATTTAGGTAGAAGGAATATAAGCAGAATGTCATCTATTCTTGGAGTGGAAAATATCATAGTAGCTGCCAATATTGAAAATAAAAGAAAAAATATAAAGATGAATTTAGAGGCCTGGTTAAAGAATCCACATCTAGGAATGATAAGTTTACTAACGGCAGGTGATAAACATTTTTTTCAGCATATTGAATCTGTCAAGAAGAGAACTGATATCCAGTTGAATATATGGGGAATAAATCCATTAGAAGTAACTCATTTCAAGTCGGGTTTTTTGGGTGTAAAACCAGATTTTGAAGAGGAAAGAGTCTATAGTCATGGTCTTTTAAAACAACTTCATTATCAAAAGTTAAGATTAAAACAAATGATTAAAAATCCATTTTATTTAAACTCATCTTTAAAAGATACTTTCATTGGTGAATATTTTAGAAGCTTCAAAAAGAAATCTGACTACTTTCATCTCTATGACTACTGGAAATGGGATGAGAATCTTATTAATGAAACTTTAATAAATAAATATGAATGGGAATTAGCACCTGACACTTCAACAACATGGAGGATAGGGGATGGCACGGCTGCTTTTTATAATTATATTTACTATACATTGGCTGGATTTACAGAACATGATACTTTTAGAAGCAATCAAATAAGAGAGGGAGATATAACAAGAGAGGAAGCCCTTAAATTAGTAGAAAAAGAGAACAGCCCAAGATATCCAAATATAAAATGGTATTTAGATGCTATTAATCTAGATTTTGAGAAAGTTATTAATGTAATAAATAACATATCCCCTATTTATGAACCGTGAAAACTGTTTGGTACATATCCAAATACGTCAAAACTTCTTTTGTAGGTAATAGTGGTTCTAGAGGCTATTACTTATTAGAGGAATTATCAAAAATTGGATTTAAAAGTTATATTTTTTCATCATTTCCTTTTAAAAATTCAATCAATTTTGAGAAGCCAATTATCAATATTAATAAAAATTTTGAATATGTATA
>CAYNKY010000071.1:0-9453 GCA_964397895.1 uncultured Prochlorococcus sp. | reverse complement strand
ACAACACATTTATTCCAACTGTTTTGGCATGTCTCGGATCAAAACAATAAAGCATTAAATCTTTTCTAAAAATTGTTAATAAAATGACCACTAGTAATGAGATAAAAATTGTTTGATTTATATCCGATAAAGATATACCTAATGGACTCCCAAAGAGAATATGCATTAAATCTATATTACTTTTTATCTTTGAGACCAGTACTATACCTAAGGCAAAAAAGCCTGTAAAAACTAATCCTATTACTGTATCCTCTTTCACCCTAGATTTTTGTTTTATAAAACCTATCAATGCAACTGAACCAACTCCAAAAATAAATGCACCTAAGGAGAATGGAACTCCTAGAGCATAAGCAACAACAACTCCTGGCATAACAGCATGAGATACAGCATCTCCCATAAGAGCCCATCCTTTAAGGGTCAAGAAGCTTGATAATAAACCACATACAGCAGCCACTAAAGAACTTATTAGAATTGCCCTCCTCATAAAGTCGTGCATTAAGGGTTCAGTAAAAAAAGAGTTTAAATTTACTGCAAGAAAATATTCATCCATTAAAGTTTTTTATTACTAGGATTCAGGGCCAAAAAGGAAATCTGGTGACATCCCTCCAAATGTACTGGTAATATTTTCGGGCGTAAATACTTCTGATGTATCTCCATAAGCAACAACTGTCTTATTTATTAAAAGGACTAAGTCACAAAATTCACGAACATGAATCATATCATGAGTAGAGAGTAAAATTGTTTTCCCTTCATTTTTAAATTGAATAAATAATTCCGAAATTAATTTTTCTGTTCTAATATCAACCCCTGAGAATGGCTCATCCAATAATAGAATTGACGCTCTCTGAGCAATCGCTCTAGCTAAAAATGTTCTTTTCCTTTGGCCTCCAGATAAGTTACCTATTGGAGTAGAAGAATATTCAATTAAATCAACTCTTTCGATAGCATTTTTAACGGCCTGAATATCAGATTCTCTCGGATTTCTAAAAATATTCATAGATCCATATCTACCCATCATAACAATATCCCAAACACTAACTGGGAAATCTCCATCAATTCCCTCACTTTGAGGAACATAAGCAACTGCTTGATCTTTTTGAGAGTTTTTTAAAGATTCACCATTTATTCTAATTTTCCCTTTTGATACATTTACAAATCCTGTCAAAGCATTAAAGAAAGTTGATTTACCAGCTCCATTCATTCCAACTAACCCACAAATTTGGCCAGCTTTCAATCTTAAAGATGCGTCATAAAGGGCAACTTTACCGTTATAGTCAACGCAAATATTTTCAGCTTCAATTCTATATTTTTCAAATTCCATAGTCTTGATTTTAATTTTTTGAGATTTTATTAAATGCCTTTTTAAAAAGGTTCAGATTATAGTTGAGTAAATCTAAATAAGAACTCGCTGGTCCATCTTTCCCTGAAAGAGAATCAACAAATAAATTTCCACCAAATATTGCTCCTGTTTCTCTAGCTACTGTCAATTGAGATTCAGAGCTTACAGTACTCTCACAAAAGACAGCAGGTATGTCATTCTCCTTAACTAAATTAATTACTTTTGCCATCCTTTTTGGTGTAACTTGACTTTCTGCATTTACAGGCCATAAATAAGCTTCCTTTAAACCATAATCATATGCTAAGTAGGAGAATGCCCCTTCACAACTTACTAGATACTTCTTCTTTTTCTCCAATGTATTAAGAAAAAGTGAAAAATCTTCATCAATCTTACTTAATTTCTTTTTATATAAACTAGCATTTTTATTGAATCTCACACTCATTGAAGGCTCTATATTAGAGAGTTCCTCCACAAGAATATCGATATATCTTTTCCCCCGTTTTGGAGAAATCCATGCATGAGGATTTGGCTTCCCTTTGTATGCATCTTCACTAATAAAAATTGGTTTCAAATTATCTGAAATAGTCACTTTTTTAACATCAAGATTTGAAACAAACTTTTCTGCCCATAATTCAAAACCAAAACCATTCTCTATAAAAACTGAGGCTTTAGAACCTTTTATAAGATCGCTTGGAGTGGTTTGATAGCCATGTACTTCCATACCTGGTTTAGTAATTGATTTGACTACAAATTGATCTCCAACAATATTACTTACTATATCTTCTAAAATGGTAAAGCTTACTAAAACCAATTTTTTGTTCGAATTATTTATTTGACTATTATTATTATTTTGACATCCCGAAATAATTAACAAAAAAGCTAATGTACTAATTAATGATAAAAAATTCTTTCTCATGTAATAAAATTCTCAACTAAATTTGAATATTGGTGTATCACGAAGATCATTGAACAAATTCTTCCAGTTTATTTTCTCACTTTCAAAAGCATTTTTGACAATATTTTCACTGTTATTTTTTATAAATTCTAAATCAGGTTCTGTTACACCCTTACTAATTGCCATAAAGTCAGCTAAAGAACGAGAAACCACTCTCGTCAAATAAGCCGCACTTATTGCCTGGAAAGAACCAGCCAATAACCAATTAGGGCCATGAAACTTTGAAATATTCAGTAAAGTCTGACCACTCCACTCGACTACTCCTTGAGCTATTGCAGCTTTAATTATCTGCTTTGAAACCTTTTCTAATATTTCTGGGGACCAATTACAACTCCATACTGCTTTCATCTCTTTAATCATTAATGAATTTAAAACCGTCATTGATAAAACATCTATTGAAGGCACTGGAGAGGCTAATACCGAAGCAGCAACCATTATTTGATTTTTTCTTTGTATCTCTTTTAGCTTAATTCTCCTGACAACCTCA
Source organism: uncultured Prochlorococcus sp. (assembly GCA_964397895.1). Lineage (GTDB taxonomy): Bacteria > Cyanobacteriota > Cyanobacteriia > PCC-6307 > Cyanobiaceae > Prochlorococcus_A. The sequence continues at coordinate 6,672 of CAYNKY010000071.1, read as the reverse complement.
ATTTCTGCTTGCCATTTTGAATGTAATTCTCTCAAAACTCTCTTCTTTGTATTTTCAATATTTTTATTGGGGTTAAATGCAAATTTCCTAAAGTTTAAAGGGACTTTATTCAAAATATTTTTTTTAGAGTCAAAATAAATAATATTGTTTTTTAAATTTTCAGGGACCTCTTCTTTAAGTCCCTCTATTTGATCAAGTTCAGTTTTATTTTGAGGTGATGCAGTAAACAACCAAATAGGCATATCTTTGGGAAATTGATTTAACCAAAGAAGCCCTTTTGCACTGAGCGGCAGATTTATATGATAGAAAATTGCATCTTCATTGTATATCTTTTGGTCTGAGAAAGTATTGCTAATAAGAGATGGTAATTGATTAATAACATCTAAATTATATGTATCTTGTTTGAAATATTTTTTAAATAAATCGTTATAAAAGTCAAAGATATTATCTCCCACTAGAGAGAAAGATTGCTTTTCGTAATTTAAAATAATTTTTTCAAGTGTTTCTTTTCTCAAAAGATTATTTTTACAATTATTATTTTTCTTTTCTAATTCTTCAAGTACTTTAATGTCATCATTACATATTCTGATCCATCCATTAATATCCTTAGGTTCACTAAATTCTGGCTGATCTTTTTTTAAAAGGAAATAACCACCTAAGCTAGCCAAAACGAATCCTGCAGTCCCTCCTGATAGATGCATCAAGTCGCTTATAAGCCATTCACCAAATCCAATAAAGAAGAAAATAATAATAATATTCCTTTGTGGAAACTTTAAAAAAGTTTTTAGTAGATTTTTTCTGTTAACAATATCAATCAAAATACATATCAATTCTTCTTACATTTTAATCCAAATATTGAAGGATAAAAAGCTTATTAAAGTATGTTAATTATTGATAAAGATATTTTAAAAATTTAATTAGAAGACTTCTTGCATATTTGGATGCTAAATTTATAATTCATTGAATTTATAAAAAGATTTATTAAAATGGCAAATTCAAATTATGAAAAGACTCATGATCAGAGAAACTCTAGAAACAATTTTGAAGGTAATAAATCAAGCTACAGAAATAAATATGGCGGTAATAGAGATGGGGGGGGATTTAGAATCAGGCTAAGTGAAAATGAGATGCAATCAGTAAAAACTATTCAAGAATCATTTCAACTAAAATCGACAGTTGCGGTATTAGGATTTTCTATTAGAACTTTAAGTGTTTTAATAAAAGATGAAAAGATAAGAACCTTAATCACTCAAATAGCAAATAATAAAAATTCATCAGATAAAAACTATGTCGATGAATCTAAGCAAAAAGGTAATAATTCTGTAATTGATCCATTTGCTAGACCTGAAAAAAAACGAATAATAGAAGAGAGTAAAAACAACCAAGAATTAATTGATGAAAAATAAGAAAAGAATTCTCTCAGGCGTTCAACCAACAGGTGATTTACATTTGGGAAATTGGCTTGGAGCAATTAATAACTGGGTAAATTTACAAGATGATCATGAAACATTCTTATGTGTTGTAGATTTACATGCTATTACTACAAAATATAATGAAAAAAAATTAGCAGAAAATACTTTTTCTACAGCAGCACTCTATTTAGCATGTGGAATAAATCCTGAAAAATGTTCAATTTTTATTCAAAGCCAAATTCCTGCACATAGCGAATTATGTTGGATTCTTAATTGTTTAACTCCCATGAATTGGATGGAGAGAATGATTCAGTTTAAAGAGAAATCAATTCAACAAGGAAATAATGTTTCTATAGGATTATTTAATTATCCAATCTTGATGGCAGCCGACATCTTACTTTACGATGCAGACTTAGTTCCAGTTGGGGAAGATCAAAAACAACATCTTGAATTAGCAAGAGATATTGCTCAACAAAGAGTTAATGGGGAATTTGGCAAAGGAGAAGATATATTAAAAATACCAAAAGCAATAATTATGAAAAAAGGCTCAAAAATAATGAGTTTAAATGATGGTTTAAAGAAAATGAGTAAAAGCGACCCTAATGAAGGAAGTCGAATTAATCTTTTAGACAAGCCTGAAACTATTATGAAGAAAATAAAGCGGGCAAAAAGTGATAGTCATAGCGGAATTGAGTACAAGAATGAAAACAGGCCAGAATCAAAAAATTTACTAATGATTTATTCAATTCTAAGTGGCAAAGATATTAATGAGCTTGAAGAGCAATTTAAAAATACTGGTTGGGGAACTTTCAAAACACTAATTGCTGAACAATTAATAGATTCACTAAATCCAATACAAGAAAGATATAAAACGCTAATTGACGATCCACATGAACTCAATAGAATACTCTTAGATGGAAAAGAAAAAGCTCAAGAAGTGGCAAATGCAACGCTCCATAGAGTAAAAAAGAATTTAGGTTTCTACTAAATTGGACTAAAAATATGCCAAATATAACTTTTCCTGATGGAACAATAAAATCATTCAATAAACCGGTATCAATTCTTGATATTGCAAAGAGTATTGGACCAAGCCTAGCTAAAGCTACAATTGCAGGGAAAGTAAATAATAAACTGATTGATGCAACATTACCAATCGTAGAAGATTCTGAAATTGTAATAGTTACTTCAAAAGATGAAGATGGAATTGAAATTATAAGGCATTCATTTGCTCACTTAATTGGACATGCGGTAAAACAACTTTATTCAGATGCACAAATGGCAATTGGGCCTGTCATAGAGAATGGTTTTTACTACGATATTTTCTGTGAATATAGATTTACACCTGATGACCTAATAAAAATAGAAAAGAGAATTAATAAATTAATTATTCAAAATTATGATATCGAAGTAATTCAAGTTTCAAAAAAACAAGCGATACAAACCTTTCAAGAAAGGCGTGAATTATTTAAATTAAGGATATTAGAAGATATTGATGATAATGAATCTATAAATTTATATAAGCATCAAGAATACATAGATATGTGTAGAGGTCCACATGTCCCTAATACAAAGCATTTACGACACTTCAAACTAACCAAATTATCTGGGTCATATTGGAGAGGTAAAAGTGAAAATGAATCACTTCAAAGAATTTATGGTACAGCCTGGGTTAAAGAAAAAGATCTTTGTGATTATTTAAAAAAAATAGAAGAAGCTGAAAAAAGAGATCATAGAAAATTGGGTAAGAAACATACTCTTTTCCATATTCAAGATGAATCACCAGGAATGATTTTTTGGCATCCTAAGGGCTGGGTCATTTACCAAATACTCGAAAAATTCATTAGAGATTTGCTTTCTCAGAATAATTATTTAGAAATAAAAACTCCATTAGCAGTAGATAAATCTCTTTGGGAAAAGTCTGGTCATTGGGAGAAATTCAGAGAGGATATGTTTACAACTGCATCTGAAAATAGAGTTTATGCTATTAAACCAATGAATTGTCCTTGTCATGTGCAAGTTTTTAATCAAGGGTTAAAGAGTTATAAGGATTTACCTCTTCGATTAGCAGAATTTGGTTCTTGTCATAGAAATGAACCATCAGGATCTTTACATGGTTTAATGAGAGTTCGAAATTTTACACAAGATGATGCTCATATTTTTTGTACTGAAGAACAAATACAAGATGAGGTTTCAAAATTTATTGATCTGGTTTTTGAAGTTTATAAAACATTTGGATTTGACGAAATCATAATAAAATTATCGACTCGACCTGAGAAAAGAGTTGGAAGTGAAGAAATTTGGAATAAATCAGAAGAAGCATTGTCAAAAGCTCTTGAAAGTAAAAAACTGACTTGGGAGTTACAACCTGGGGAAGGAGCTTTTTATGGTCCAAAAATAGAATTCTCATTGAAAGATTGTTTGAATAGAATATGGCAATGTGGAACAATCCAAGTTGATTTTTCTATGCCTATAAGACTCGATGCAACATATATTGATGTTGATAATGAGAGAAGAAATCCTGTTATGTTGCATAGAGCAATATTAGGCTCTTTTGAGAGATTTATTGGAATATTGATAGAACAATATGAAGCAAAATTTCCTATTTGGTTAGCCCCCACCCAAATCATCCTACTGAGTATCACAGATAGAAACAAAGACAAGTGTATTGAATTCAATCAAAAATTTATTCAAAAAGGCTTTCGCTCAAGGATTGATATCAGAAATGAAAAAATTGGATACAAGATAAGAGAATGTACTCTCGACAGAATCCCTTTAATAGGTGTTATTGGAGATAAAGAAGAAATAAGTAATTCAATCTCTTTGAGATCTCTCGATGGAGTTAATTTGGGTAATTATTCTTTAGAAAAACTTTTTGAATATATGAATTCTTTAATAAATAAGAAGGGAAGATTAAATTAAAAATTAACGATATGAACTTACTAGCTTGCGATCTCGGTGGTACTAAAGTCCTAATAGGAATCTATAGTAATAATGATAATCGACCAAAATTGTTAAAGAAGGAAAAATATTTATCTTCGGAATGGGATTCAATTTATCAAATAATCGAAGATTTTCTATTCAAGAAATGTATTGGTATTCAACCTCCAGAGAAGGCTTGTTTTGGAATAGCAGGGCCAGTAAATAATCATTCTGCAAAGATTACAAATTTAAATTGGGAAATAGATGAATTAGTTCTAAAGAAAAGTTTTAATTTAAAGAGTGTTGAATTAATTAATGATTTTGCAGTCTTATTGTATGGAATTCCTTTCCTAAAAGAAAGTCAATATATGACTATTCAAAATGGAGCAAAACTTAAACTAAAAAAGGAAAATCTTCACACAATTGTTGGAGCTGGAACTGGATTAGGTGTTTCAAGAGGTTTAATTTCAGAGGAAAATATTTTTGTTCTTGCTAGTGAGGGAGGACACGTTGAATTTGCTCCAAAAACTAATAAGGAATGGGAAATAAAACTTTGGCTCCAGGATAATCTTAAGGTTGATAGGATTTCTAATGAAAGGATTGTTAGTGGAGAGGGCTTATTAAATATTGCGAATTGGAGATTTAGTAAAAAAGATTTAGAAAATCACCCATTTAAATGCCTATTAGAAACTCAAAAATCTTCTACTTCAAGAAAAAAACTTCCAGAAAAAATTTGTGAATTAGCATCTCAAGGTGATCACACGATGCTAGAAATTGAAAAAATATGGTTAGATGCTTATGCTTCATTCATTGGCGATTTAGCTGTGCATGAACTTTGCTACGGTGGGCTATGGATCGCTGGCGGAACAGCTTCTAAGCATTCATCAAACTTTAAGTCAGATTCTTTTTTGAAACAAATTTTAAATAAAGGTAGATTAAAAGATATTGTAAGATCTATACCAATAAGAGTTATTTTAGATGAGGATCTTGGATTACATAGTGCAGCATGTAAAGCACAAATTCTTTAAAAAATAAATTGAGTTAAATTTAAAAATGACTATTCCAGAAGTTGGTAAAAAAGTAAATGTATCAGTCCCATCAACGACTGCAAATCTAGGGCCAGGTTTTGATTGCTTAGGAGCTGCACTAGAGCTTAAAAATGAATTTGTATTTACCAGAATTGATGGAGGAGGAGATAGATTTGAACTAATAATGGAAAGTACTGATGGAAATCATTTGAGAGGAGGCCCAGAAAATTTAGTTTTTCGTGCAGCACAGAAAGTCTGGCAAAGTGCTCATGTATCACCTTTTGCTTTAGAAGCTAGAGTAAAACTCGCAGTTCCACCAGCTCGTGGATTAGGAAGTAGTGCTACCGCAATTGTAGCTGGATTAATTGGAGCAAATGCGATAATGGAATCACCTTTATCTAAAGAAAAACTTTTAGAATTAGCAATTGATATTGAAGGTCATCCAGATAATGTAGTGCCTTCTTTGTTAGGAGGTCTATGTTTAACAGCAAGATCTTCATCTCATAGATGGAGGATTGTAAGATGTGATTGGCATGAATCTATTAAAGCAGTAGTTGCTATCCCAGCAATAAGACTTAGTACAAATGAAGCAAGGAGAGTGATGCCTAAGAATGTACCAATATCAGACGCTGTAACAAATATGGGAGCCCTTACTTTATTACTAAATGGTTTAAAAACTGGAAATACAGAATTAATTAAAGAAGGGATGTTCGATAAATTACATGAACCTTATCGATGGAAACTTATAAAAGGTGGGTTAGAAGTAAAGGAAGCCGCATTAGAGGCAGGTGCATTAGGATGTGCTATTAGTGGAGCAGGCCCAAGTATACTAGCTCTTTGTAAAAAGGAAAATGGTCGAGTAATTAGTCAAGCAATGGTTAAAGCATGGGAGAAAGCGGGAGTAGCAAGTAGAGCTCCTTTTTTAAATATTCAGACAAGCGGTAGTAATTTCACTCAAGTCCAATCTAAGTAGTTTTACTTAATACAAATAGTATTTTAGTCTCAACCTGTATACATCATTTACTACAATAAGTAGATTGTTCATTAAATAATGAATTTAAATTATTTTCCATGGTTGTCAATAATTGTTCTACTCCCTTTGATAGGGGCAATTATTATGCCTTTTTTAAAATCAAAAGAAGCAGAAGATAATACTTTACCGAGAAATATTTCATTAAGCTTTTTACTGGTTGATTTTTTACTAATAGTAGGAGTCTTATTTCAAAAATTTGATCCTACCAATAGTTCCCTCCAATTGATAGAAAGAATTGTCTGGTTACCTTCAATTGGTTTAGAATGGTCATTGGGAGTTG
>CAYNKY010000070.1:0-9749 GCA_964397895.1 uncultured Prochlorococcus sp. | reverse complement strand
AGGCAGTCAAATTCCTACAACAAGCTAATCATGTCTTATTTCAACATTTTCCAGGGGCTCTTTCAATCGCAGAAGAGTCAACTACTTGGCCAATGGTGACCAAACCAACTGATGTCGGAGGACTAGGTTTTAATTTAAAGTGGAATATGGGTTGGATGCATGATATGCTCGATTATTTTGAAATAGACCCATGGTTCAGACAATTCCATCAGAATAGCGTCACTTTTTCAATAACTTATAATTACACTGAAAATTTTATGCTTGCATTAAGTCATGATGAAGTCGTTCACGGGAAAAGCCACTTATTACATAAGATGCCTGGAGACGATTGGAAAAAATATGCAAACACTAGAGCATTACTATCTTACATGTGGACACATCCTGGTAAAAAAACAATTTTTATGGGGATGGAATTTGGGCAAAGATCAGAATGGAATGTATGGGATGATTTGCAATGGGAATTATTAAAATTTGAACCTCACTTAGGTATAAGAAATCTTATCGACGATCTAAATAAACTTTACAAGTCAGAACCTGCTTTATGGAGAAATGATTTTGATCCTTATGGATTTCAATGGATAGATTGTGATGACAGATCAAATTCAGTAATAAGTTTCATGAGGAGGGAAAATGAAACAAATCAATGGTTAATAGTAATCGCTAACTTTACTCCAAATGGACATGAGTCTTATAAAGTTGGAGTTCCATTAGAAGGCTTTTACGAAGAAATCTTCAATTCAGATTCATCACGTTATGGAGGAAGTAATATGGGAAATATGGGAGGCAAGAATACACTTTCATTCAATATTCATAATTATGAGAATGCATTAGATATAGCTTTACCTCCACTAAGTGTAAGTATTTTTAAACATTTACCAAAATAAATTATTTGATTTATTTTTTATTAGTATTTCATTTATATATATTTAAAATCATTTTGAATACTTTTCCGTTGTAGTATTTTTAAGTTGATATTTAATTTATAAAAACCTTTTGTTTGATATGGTTCAAAATTTACCGTTACTTCTGCGTGCCGCTTTAGGCGAGAAAGTAGAAAGACCTCCTGTATGGATGATGCGACAAGCTGGTCGATATATGAAAATTTACAGAGATTTAAGAGAAAAATATCCTAGTTTTAGAGAGAGATCAGAGAATCCTAATCTTTCATATGAGATTTCCATGCAACCTTATCATGCGTTTAATCCTGATGGGGTAATTCTTTTTTCAGATATTCTTACCCCACTTCCCGGAATGGGGATAAATTTTGAAATAGTTGAAAGCAAAGGGCCTTTAATCGAAGACCCCATTAAAACTTTTGATCAAGTTCAAAACTTGAGGAAATTAATTCCAGAAGAAAGTTTAAGTTTTGTAGGTAAAGTTCTTTCCTCACTTAAAAAAGAAATAAATAATCAAGCGGCATTGCTTGGTTTTGTAGGTGCCCCTTGGACTCTGGCTGCATATGTTGTTGAGGGCAAAAGCAGTAAAAATTATTCTATTATTAAGTCCATGGCTTTTAATGAGCCTTTATTACTTCATAAACTTTTAGATCATTTTGCTACCTCAATAGGAGAATACTTAAAATATCAGATAAAAAGTGGGGCTCAGATTGTGCAAATATTTGATTCTTGGGCTGGTCAACTCAGCCCACAAGATTATGATATTTTTGCAGGTCCTTATCAAAAAAAAGTAGTTGAAATAGTAAAAAATGATTATCCAGAAACTCCAATAATTTTATATATTTCTGGAAGCGCGGGTGTTTTAGAAAGGATGGCACAGACTGGTGTTGATATAGTTTCATTAGATTGGACAGTAGATATGAAAGAAGCTTGTCAAAGGATTCCTCAAAATATTGGGATTCAAGGAAATGTTGATCCAGGAATACTATTTGGAAATGAGCACTCCATTAAGGCAAGGATTGATGAAACCTTTGCAAAAGCATTAGATAGAAAATATATCTTGAATCTTGGACATGGGATTTTGCCAGGAACGCCTGAAAAGAATGCCAAAGTATTTTTCAAACATGGCAAATCTCTAACTTATTAAGTAACTATTTTGACTATCAAAAATTTATTAATTACTGGATCAAGTGGCTGTGTAGGAAGATATCTTATTAACTGGTTTTTAGAAAATTCAAACATGAATCTTCTTTTATTAGTTAGGGATAATAAAAAATTACCGATAGCAATCCAAAATAGTAAAAGAGTTAAATTACTTATATGCGACTTAAGAAATTTTCAAAAGTATCAAAGCGAAATTAGAAAAGCAAATTATTTAATTCATGCTGCTACAGCTTGGGGGGACCCAAAGAGGGCATATGAAGTTAACGTAGTGGCATTTGAAAAACTTATTGGATCTCTTGATAGGAACAAATTAGAAAGAATAATATATTTCTCTACAGCAAGCATATTAAATAACAAAACAGAATTAATGAGAGAGGCACTTATTTACGGCACTGAATATATTCAGACAAAATATGAATGCTATGAAAGGTTGACTAAAAGTCCTCTTGCAGATAAGACCTTTGTAATATTTCCAACATTAGTTTTTGGAGGAACACTAAATAAAAGAAGCAAATATCCTATTAGCTATCTAACAGAAGGCTTGAAACAAATTACAAAATGGTTATGGCTAGCAAGATTTTTAAAAATTGACTCTAAGTTTCACTTCATACATGCAAGAGATATAGCTCAAATATGCGGATACCTTATCACAAATTTTATAGTTAGTTCAAACCAAGGCTTAAGAAAATATGTTCTAGGCCAAAATGTCATAACTATTGATCAGGCGCTCATGATTCTTCTGAAGAGGAACAGAATAAAACGCTATTTCTCAATCCCTGTGAATAAATCAATAATAAAAATATTATTAAAAATATTACCTATTCAAACAACTAATTGGGATAAATTTAGCATAAAAAAATACGACTTTGATCATAAACCCATTACCAATCCTGAAACCTTTGGATTAAAGAGCTATGCAAAATCCTTAAAAGATATCATTACAAAAGCAAAGTTACCAAGATGTAATATCAATTAAAATACTCGCGGTTTAGTCTCCTAAATCTTGTAAAATATTTAATAAGTTAATTCAAATTATGTTACGTTCAATTTTTACAGGCTTTTTTGCCATACTTTTATCACTTGGATTAGGTATTTCATCAGTAACAGCTGCAACTGTTGAAGTTAAACTTGGAACCGATGCAGGTATGTTGGCCTTTGAGCCCGCCACTATAAATATTAGTGAAGGGGATACGGTTAAGTTCATAAATAATAAGCTTGCTCCTCATAACGCTGTTTTCGATGGGCACGAAGAGTATAGCCATGCTGATTTAGCTTTTGCTCCTGGAGAGTCTTGGGAGGAAACATTTACAACTGCAGGTACTTATGAGTTCTATTGTGAACCTCACAGAGGAGCAGGAATGGTTGGTAAGGTTATTGTTGAATAAATAAAAAGTTTTTAATTTTTTTCGTGTTAGCGATTATTTTCACTTTTTAAAAATTAAATATTATCAATTTAAAAATGAATATAGTTCCAAGTAATTTTTCTGAATCTACTTGGGGCTATTTTTTAATGTCAAAGAAATTAGCTTACGATAGCTTTCATCAAGACGTAGATGCAGAACATTTATTTTTATCTATCTTGCAAAATAATAAATTTGCGAAAAGAGTTCTCGAAAAAAATAATTTAGATCCTAAAAAAACAGAATATTTTCTAATAAAGTTAATTGAAAAGAAAGGGAAAATGAAGTATAAGCAAGATAATTTATTTATCGGCACAAGCCTTTATAAAGTTCTTAATAAAGCAGATCAAATTAAAGACCACTTAAAAGAAGTAGTGATATCAACAGAGCACATAATATGTGGGTTAACTTATGATGAAAGTATTAGTAAATATATTTTAAATGGAAAAACTAATAAAGACTTTTTTGACTTAATCAATACCATGAAACAAGAAAACCCCTCTAAGAATAATGATCTTGAACAGAAAAACGAATCTTTAGAAAAGTTTGGTATAGATCTTACAAAATCTGCTCGAGAAGGTATTTTAGATCCAGTAATAGGGAGGGATGAAGAGATAAGAAGAACCATTCAAATTCTTAGTAGAAGAACAAAAAATAATCCAGTTTTAATAGGTGAACCAGGTGTTGGTAAAACAGCTATTGTTGAAGGATTAGCTCAAAGGATCGTAAATGGAGATGTTCCTTCATCCTTGCATAATCGTCAAATCATTTCCTTAGATATGGGATCTTTACTTGCAGGTGCAAAATATAGAGGAGAATTTGAAGAGAGAATTAAAGATGTCCTCAAAAGTGTGAAAATTTCAGCAGGTAAAATTATTTTATTTATTGACGAAATCCATACAGTAGTAGGAGCCGGAGCTAGTGGGGGATCTATGGACGCGAGTAATCTCTTAAAACCAATGCTTGCTAGAGGAGAGCTACGATGCATTGGTGCTACGACTTTAAATGAACATAAACAAAATATAGAAAAAGACCCAGCATTAGAGAGAAGATTTCAAAAAATAAAAATCAATGCTCCTACAGTTGATGATACAGTTTCAATTTTGAGGGGTCTACGCGAGAAATATGAAGTCCATCATGGGGTCCGAATTTCAGATAATGCTCTGGTCGCAGCAGCAAATCTAAGTGAAAGATATATCAATGATAGATTTCTCCCTGATAAAGCTATCGATTTAATTGATGAAGCCGCTTCGAGGCTTAATATAATGATCACCTCAAAGCCAGAAGAAATTGATGAGATTGATAGAAAAGTGTTGAAATTAGAGATGGAGAACCTTTCTCTAAAAAGAGAAAGTGATAGTTCATCCATTGAAAGGCTTAATAAAATAAATGAAGAATTAAGATGTTTAAAAGAGAAACAAAGTGAATTAAGTATTCAATGGCTGAAAGAGAAATCTGATATCAATGCTATAAGCAATATAAAAGAAGAGATTGAATCAACTCAAGTACAAATTGATCAAGCGAAAAGAAATTTTGATCTTAATAAAGCTGCAGAATTAGAATTTGGAAAATTAACAGAGTTACAAAATAAACTTAAAACAAAAAGTGAGAACCTTGAGAAAGACTATCAAGATGGCGATAAAAGTCTCTTAAGGCAAGAAGTAAATTTTACTGATATTGCAGAAGTTGTATCAAAGTGGACTTCTATTCCTGTAAATGATTTAAACCAATCTGAGAAGGAAAAGCTTTTAAAACTTGAAAAGATACTTAAAGAAAAAATAGTTGGTCAAGAAAAAGCTATTAATGCTGTCGCAGACTCTATCAAAAGATCAAGAACAGGACTTAATGATCCTAATAGTCCAATAGCAAGTTTTTTATTTCTTGGTCCTACTGGCGTTGGAAAAACTGAATTAAGTAAAGTTACTGCAAATACAATCTTTAACTCTTCTTCATCAATCATTAGGATTGACATGTCTGAATATATGGAAAAACATTCAGTTAGCAAAATAATTGGAGCACCCCCAGGATATCTAGGTTTTGAAAGCGGGGGGCAATTAACAGAAGCCATTCGGAAAAATCCATATTCATTAATTCTTCTCGATGAAATTGAAAAGGCACATAAAGATATCTTAGATATATTGCTGCAAGTCCTTGATGACGGGATCATTACTGATGGTCAAGGGAGGACTGTTAGTTTTAAGAATTCCATTATTGTTCTTACTAGTAACTTAGGAAGCCAATCAATAAATGATTTGGCCCTAGGAAATTATCACACTAGCGAAATAAAAAGCGTGGTTGAAAATGAATTAAAGAAATTCTTCAAACCTGAATTTTTAAATCGACTTGATGAAATAGTAATTTTTGATAATCTTGATAAGCAACAACTGGCTGAGATTGCACGTTTAGAATTTAGAAATCTTGAGGAAAGACTTTATAGAAAAAACTTGAAATTAAATATCTCAGATGCAGCGATTAGTTTGTTAGTTGAAAGGAGTTATGATTATGTATATGGGGCACGACCTTTAAAAAGAATAATTAAAAAGGAGATTGAAGCAAATATTGCAAATAATATTTTAAACAACAGATATAAATCAACCAATTTAGTGAGAATATTTGAAAAGGATAATAATTTAGTAATTGAATAAATTCTTCTTATTTATAAAAAATAATTTCTAATAATCCTTTAAATAAGAAAGATTAAATTATTTAAAGTTCAATACCACTCTGGTATTGTTTCAAATCGTGCTTTATTAGATTCATTCTCTTTCGACTCAGTTCTCCAACAACAAGCTCTTCCAAGATATTTTTCTTTGAGAAATTTATTTGCCCATGACCAAATCATTTTTGAAGAAAATTCCATACCTACATTATCCATAATTCTCAAATCCAATGCGTTTAATTCATGTAGTTTCTTCCAATATGATAAATATGGGTCATCTTTATTTACTAAGAAGGTATGATCGAATTGTTCCTTAAGCATTTTTTCAAGCGGTTTCAAGTTTGAGAAATCTACCACAAATCCATTATTGTCTAATTCCTTCGCTGTAAACCAAAAAGTAAATGATCTCGAATAACCATGCACAAATTTACAATGACCTGAATGTTGCCATTGACGATGTGAGCATGGAAAATCGAAATAACTCTTACTACAGGTGAATTTTAATGAATGATTGGACATTAATCTATATTAAGGTGGAATTAAGGAAGTCAAATAGCTTAAGAAAAACTCATTAATTTAATGGCTTATTCAAAAAAATTTTCATTAGATGAACTTAAATTTAATAATGATGGATTAATCCCTGCAATCGCTCAGGATTGGCTCGATGGAACAATTCTAATGCTTGCATGGATGAATAAAGAATCACTCCAAAAAACGATTGAAACAAAGGATGTTTATTATTGGAGTAGATCAAGATCAGAACTGTGGAGAAAAGGAGCAACAAGTGGTGATACTCAGCTCCTGAAAGAAATAAGATTTGACTGCGACAACGACGCATTGATACTTTCAATAATCCAAAACGGTAAAGGTGCATGCCACACTGGTGAAAGAAGTTGTTTTTTTAAAGAAATAAATTCCTCATTAGATAAATTACATTCATATAAAAAATCTAACCCATTATCTGATAAATGTTCAGAACTTTTTAATACAGTACAAGATAGATTAAACTCTCCAAAAGAAGGAAGCTATACTAATCATTTGTTAACAAAAGGAAGTAATACAATATTAAAAAAAATTGGTGAAGAGTCTGCGGAATTTATCATGGCCTGCATGGATGATGACAAAATTTCAATAGCAAATGAAGCTGCAGATATTATTTATCATCTTCAAGTCGCACTCCTATACAAGGGAGTGAACTGGAAAAATGTGCTTGAAGTCCTTGAATCCAGAGGCAAAAAATAAAAGATTCAATAACAATAAAATCAATTCGAAGTAAAATTTTTTATTAATTAATTATTAATTATTTATTACATGTGTAGCATATTAACGAATTGACCTTAAGTTAAAAGTATTAACTAATAGGTGTAAATCGTGAGTTCTTTGAGCGATTTTCTTGGTGAAATAGGTCGTCATCAACTTTTGACGCCAGAGAATGAACTCACCATGGGTAGGAAAGTTCAAGAAATGTTGGTCTTACTTAACAGATGCCAATCAGCAGGAGGTAAGGGGCCAGCTTGTGATTTTTCAGAGGTTGAGAAAAGAACTATTAGAATTGGAGAGAAAGCAAAAAATGAAATGATTACTGCAAATTTAAGACTTGTAGTAAATCTAGCTAAAAGATATCAAGGTAAAGGCCTTGAACTTTTAGATCTTATTCAAGAAGGTACTCTTGGTTTAACTAGAGCTGTTGAGAAATATGATCCATCTAGAGGTCATAGATTCTCTACCTATGCTTATTGGTGGATAAGACAAGGTCTAAATAGAGCATTATCTACTCAAAGCAGGACGATAAGGATACCAGTAAATATCAACGAAAAATTAACTAAATTGAGATCTGCTAAATCCAAGTTAATGCAAAGTAAAGGAGTTTCTCCAACTAGTTCTGCATTAGCGGAGGAAATGAAAATCTCCAAAGAGGAAGTTGATGAACTACTATCTTGCGAGTTGAGGAGCATCACTATAAGTCTTCAAGGTACTGTCAAATCAAAATCTGACCCATCAGAACTAGTAGATATTCTCCCAAGCGAACAAACCCCACCAATGGAATTAGCTGAATTAGCTGAAAGGACTGCATCAGCCTGGAAATTATTAGATAAAGCTAATTTAACTGAAAAAGAAAGAAAAATAGTAAGCCTTAGATTTGGCTTAGATGGATCTAATGAATGGAGAACTTTGGCAGAAGTTGCTCGCCATATGAGTTGTAGTCGAGAATATTGTAGACAAGTAGTTCAAAGGGCCTTAAGAAAGCTGCGAAAGGCAGGTATACAAAATGGATTGGTAGATAGTTTGAGTTAATTTTTATTTTAAATTAATTTTTTTATTTAAATGGATAATCAATATAATAGTAATCAATACATATACGACGCAGAAGTTGTAGAGAGCTCTACTTTAAAAGAAAACATATTCTTAAAAATTCTTATTAAAGCAGGTAGAACAATTTCTAAACCTGCATTAGAGGTTTTTGAAATGGCACTCGATCCTTTAACTCCCACACAAGCCCGAATTTCTTTAATAGCTGCTTTAGCATATCTAATAATGCCTTTTGACTTATTTCCCGATTTCATGCCAATAGTAGGATTTAGTGATGACTTTGTTGCTCTCACTGCAGTTTTAAGTATATGGAGCAAGTATATGACGCCTTCTATAAGACTAAGAGCAGAAAAAAAACTCAATAAACTTTTCCCCATGTAAATAATGGAAAAATTATCTCCCAAAGATGAGAAAGAATTAATAAATTTTATAAAAGATTGGCTTCGAAATTTAGGTTTTTCTCAAAAAGATTTAGCATCTAAATTAAATATTAAATCTAGTAGAACTTCAGAAATTTTAAAAAAATTAAAAGGACTCTATAAGAGAGGAGGAATGTATTACATAGCAAGAGATTTGATAAGAATAGAGCAAGATTGGCTTACTGATAAAAATTATGATAATCAAATATCATATAATAATAATAAAATTGAATCAAAATCTTATAATCAATTAGATCTTGAATATAAATTAGATATTGATAAATTAATGGATCAAATGGAGAAAGATCACAAAAATAATTAATTTTTCATAATATTATTTTTCATAAATCTTTGATAATAATATTCATCAAGCTTCTTAATTTAATGAATCGGATTTTGTTAATATCTAGGATGATATTTATTATGAATTGATAAGTTTATTATCATCATTTGATTAAGAAATTAATTCTTAAAATTATAATATTATTTGAATAATATTTTATTTAATAAATATATATATATATATATTAAAATACTTGTATCCATGGATAAATATCTAAGGAAATCCATATTCCTTTTTGCCAATATATATCTCTTTCTAAAATCTTTCTAACTTCATTTGTGTTATTTGAATTGAAGATACCAAATACATATCTTGTACATTTAGTGGGGCCTAAAGTAACTAAAATATCTTGTTCTTTTAGTTTTAATAGCCTATTTAAATGCTCATCTCTATATTTCTCACGTTTATTAATTGCATCATCGCAATATTTACCCCAAACTATAAATTTTTCCATAATTAAAGATAACTAAATTAAGTATATATATAATTAATAATTGCATAAATTACACACTAATTGCTATGTTATTTAAGTAGATCTTTTTATTACTTATTATGCTT
>CAYNKY010000069.1:0-9768 GCA_964397895.1 uncultured Prochlorococcus sp. | reverse complement strand
GAATACTATTTCAGGGCATCTATCTGCCATAACTGTCATACTAGGACCCCCAACATAGCCAGCTCCAATACAACAAATATTTTTAATTGAAATAGCCATTGAATAAAATATGATTACGAACTTTTTATACTTTTTTATGATAACACTTTTTAAATATTTTCAAAAATTTTGAGAAATACATGAAAGTTAAACTTAATAATATAAATTGCAGAAAATTAAAATTTTTATCACAAAATTCTTAATTATTTATTTAAATATCAATGTTTATCATAAATTCTTTTATACCTTGATAAAGTTTTTTTGTTGGTTTCCAGCCTACCAATGATCTAATTAAACTATTATCCAAAACGCTTCTTTTAATATCAAATTTCCTAAATTCTTTATATTCCAATAAAACTTTTTTTCTATTAATTTCTTCTATTTGTTTTAAAAGATCTAATATTCTAGTTTCAACTCCTGAAGAGATATTAACTTCACAATTTATAGGGTTATTTTTACATAAAGAGGTAAAAGCTTCTGCTACATCTGAAATATGAATAAAATCTCTTGTACATTCATTAGCCCCATAAATTACAACTTTTTTATCCTTTTCATAACTATCTTTAATAATAGATAATAATCCCTGAATAGAATGATTCTTTTGACCTGGGCCATAAGCATTAGAAATTCTGCATGATGCAAAACTTATATTATATTGCTGATAGTAGATTCTCAAAATATGCTCTATTGATAGTTTTTGTAATCCATAAAAACTTATTGGTTTAGGAATATTTTTTTCAGTGATTGGGAAATCAACTTGATTTCCATATACAGAGGCAGATGAAGCAAAAATTATATATATTTGTGGATTTATTTTTTTCGCCAAATCAAGTATTTGAAGCATCGCAGAGATATTTGCTTTAATATCAATTTCTGAAGAAAGTGATGAGGATGCAGGGACTGTAGAAGATGCAAGATGAATTAATATATCTAATTCTAAAATAAATTCAGAAATAGATAATTTATCTGAGTAATCATTCTTTATCCATTTAACTGGAAAATTGTTAATATTGGAATTTCTATCTAAAACTCTAATATCATAATCTTTATTTTTAACTAATTCCTTTACTAATGCCTCTCCTATAAAGCCACATCCAATAACACCTATATTTTTCTTAATCATTAAAAGATACAGCTCCTGATATTCACTAATTAAATTATGTAATATTAACAGAAAAAACTTATCCTTTTTAATAAGATTTTGGAATTGTTAGAAGTTTAATTAATATCAGTTTTTAAAAAGTTATATCAGATAATTAAAAAAATTTTTATTATTTAGTTAAAAAAATTTAGAAATTAGATAAAATTTAATCAAAGGTTGTATGAATTTTAAATTTCTTAAAATATAATTTTTAAGGAGAATTAATTAATAGGATATTTAACTGAAGAAGATTTTAATATTAAATTTTTTATTTAATCATAAATAAGAAAAATTAATAAATATATTTTTATTTTAGTGCTAAATTTAAATAATATTGATAAGTTAAATTATAAATAAATAGTTTTATGATAACTACTCTAATATTGGCTGGAGGTCTTGGAAGTAGACTAGGAGAACTGACTAAAACAGTTCCTAAACCTCTAGTAGAAATCTGCGGTAAACCTATTTCTTTACATTTAGTAGAATATTTACAATTATTTGAAGTAACTAATTTTATTTTTGCTATAGGCTATAAAAAAGAACATTTTCATAACTATTTTAGAAATTTATTTAATAATTCTCAAGATATGATTTATAGTACAGATTATCCAAATGGCAGACTAGTAAGAAATATATACGAAAAATCAAGTTTTAGATTAATTGACACAGGATTGTATAGCCAAACGGGATCTAGAATAGCAAAAGTATTTGATTTAATTAAAGAAGATATTATTTTATGCACATATGGGGATGGTTTAGCAAATATAGATATAAGAGAACTTATAAGTAAACATAAAAAAAATAAAACTCTAATAACTATAACAGCTGTAAGAACTCCTTCAAGATTTGGTGGATTGTCTATTAAGGATAATAGAATAATAAAATTTTCTGAAAAGAAAGTATTTAATAATAACTGGATTAATGGAGGCTTTATGATCATAAGTAGAGAATTTAGAGATAAATATCTTTCAACAAATGAAGATTGTATTCTGGAACAAATACCACTTGAAACAGCTGCAAAAAATAATGATTTAGGAGTTTATCAACATAATTCTTTTTGGCAATGCATGGATACACCCAGAGATCATAGTTACCTTGAAGATTTATATAAATCTAATAAAATTAAATAGAATTTCCAGTTAAGATATGCTTTTGGAATTTAATCAATTTAATTTATTACATCCATTCTCCCACGATGAAATATTTAATAAATCAAAAACTTATTTATATAAATTTAATTCCTTTAGTAAAAATTTAATTTTCTTGTTTTTTTGTTTTTTTTATTTTGATCTATATTAAAAATATAATATGTATGTTCATTTACCAAAAATCAATTCATTATTAAAGAACCCAAAATATAATTTGAGTTTTGAAAGTAGTGCAACAAATCTAATTTCTAATATAATTAATTCTCTGCAAATAAAATCAATAACAATACCTTCTTTTCTCTGCGAAGAAATTTTAATCGCCGTTAAAATTTGTAAATTAAAAATAAATTTCTATGATCTTGATGAAGAATTTAATCCAATATTAAAAGAAAATCATATTAAAAGTGATTGCTTATTTATATGCGATTATTTTGGTTACCCGATAAAAATTTCAAGAGAACTAGAATTTATAATATCAGAAACTAATAAGCCAATCATAATTGATAGATCTCATTCTTTATTAGCTGGTTTCAAATCAGATAGGAATAAACTTTTTACTTTACGAGATAATTTATTTTTTATATTTAGCTTAAGAAAATTTCTCCCTACAATAAATGGGGCTATTCTAATTAAAAATAAAAATGAAAAAAATTTTAAAATTAAACAATTTATTCCTGGGAAAAAGATTTTTATTAAATCTTTTTTAACCTCACTTATAAAAAATTTTCTAGCAAGTAATATTTTTGGAAGAAAAATTTTAGTTCAGAGACAACTTAAAAGAATATCAAAGAAAAATAATACATTAAATGGTTATGAGTTAACTTACCCAAATTTGAATAACTTAAAAATTACCTTGAGCTATAATACTCATTTATTTGACTTTAGAAATAAATTATTTTTAAAAGATAAAAATTTACAAATAATCGCTGCACAAAGATTGGCAGATTTAATAGAAACAAAAAAAATATTATCCAACTCATTAAAAAGTGTAAAATACAAAATTAAACCTTTTAACAAATATTATGGAGTGCCTTATGGGATAGTTTTAAAATTTAATGAGGTAATTTCTAAAAAAGATTTTGAGAATCTTATATCAATTCCTTTTCTAAAAGCTTGTCAAAAATCAGAGATAATTATTTGGCCATATAATACATTAGATGAATATAAGATTGAAGATAAAAAAGTAAAATCTACGATATTAATAATTCCAAGAATTAGATATTTTTGAAGATCATCTTATTTTTAAGATAGCTTTTTTTCTAATAAAAAAAATTAAAATATGAAATTAAAAACTTATAGTAATTATATAAATAAAGTATAACTAGGGAATCTATAATTTCCAAATAGGTCTTGGTGGTGATTTTATATGTGAAAGATAATTTTTTTTAAATTAATTAATAAATTATGGATCTCAGATTTATTTATAAGAATAATAATTAAAATATAAATATGCTTAATATTAATAAAATGGATATAAAAAAATATAAACTAATCTTATTGTTTCACGATATTAGTGATCATTCAGAATCCATTTATACAATTAATTGGTCAAAATTTAAAAGAATTATATATATTTTAAATATTTTATTTAAAATTTTTAATAGAAAAATTGAGAGGAAAATTTTATTTACATTTGATGATGGCTATCTTTCATCAATGAAAGCAGCTAGATATCTTTCAAGATACTTCAATATAAAATCTATTATTTTCATTACTACAAATAATTTAAATAATAATGGATTCTTAAAAGAAAATAATTTAAAATATTATACAAGAAATATATTTATAGGCTCTCATGGAGTAAGTCATTTATCTCTAAATAATAAATTATCCAACATTAAAATCTTTGAAGAACTTAATGATTCAAAAAATATACTTACAGATATTATAAAAAAGGAAATTACTTATCTTTCTTTTCCAAATGGTGATTATTCAGATAAAGCTTTAAAAATTTCTCTTGATTTGAATTACAAATATGTATTTACCTCCAAAAGAGCATCTAATAGAAATAAACAAAAGAACCTTACTTTTAATAGATTTGTCATTCTTAAAAAAACACCTTTATTCTTAATATTGATGGGTTATACAGGTATACTTGACAATGTTCAACAATTGAAAAAAAGAATATGGATATAAAATTTATAGATATAATTTTACCTTTTGCAGATACCATAAATGAATTAGAAATTACAATAAATTCTTTAAATTTGCAAAACCATTTCATCAATAAATTATTTATTATCGCTTCTGGGAACAACAAGATAAATCTTTATAATGAAGTTATTAATTTTCTAGAATTTAATAAATATAACTTTGATATAGAAATTCTTAAAGATGAAAATGAATTAACTACCGCAGGGACTTCAAGAAATACAGGTATACTTCAATCTCTTAATACTTACTCAGAATTTATTGGTTTTATTGATAGTGGAATGACGGTTTCAGAAAACTGGATATCTTCTTTTTATAATAAATCTCACTCAAATTTCATAAGAATAGGATGTACAAAATATAAATCTAATAAAGGCCCTGAATTAATTTCGGCATTACTAACTTATGGAACAAGAATATCTTTAAATAGTGTTCCTGGCACAATAATAAAAAAAAATAAGTGTATTAAATTTCCTTCCTTAGAAAAATGGGGCGAGGATATTATATGGATGAATAACTATAGAGAATATTTTAATAAAGTGCCAAATAATTTATGCACTTACTCATTCTTTCAAAATTCAATTATAGATACATATAAAAAATACATTAACCAATTAAAAGAGGTTCTACAACAAAAAACTCCATATAAAAGAAATTTATATTTGCAAACAATTATATTTTTATCTTCCTATACCGCGATTGCTTTAACTGGATTATTTCTTAATAAAATAATAGCTATTTATTTACTTACTTTTTTTCTAATATTAAAATTTATAAAAAAAAATAAAATTATTTATCTATTAAGATTTGAAGCTCTAATTACAATTACTCTTTATTTATTATTTGATTTGAGTAAAATATGTATGGTTTTTTGGAGTATATTTAATTGAGAAATAACTCTAAATTAAAAAAAATTCTTATTTTAGCCAATAGTAGTCTATTTTTTAGACAACATTTATATGGTTTATTCCAAGAAGTTGATTACAATACTCAAGTTTATTTTGTAACAAAAAAGGATGACTATTTTAAATTAAAATCCAAAAGAATTAAATATCTTCCAATACTTATACATAGGAATCCATCACCAATTGATTTATTTACATTAATTTCCTACTCTATAATAAGATTAAAAATAAAACCAGATATATCATTATCATTTACACCTAAAGCAAGTCTTATAAATGCCTTAACTGCTTTTTTACCTGGAAAAACAATACATTACTTTACTGGACAACGATGGACAAATTTCAGGGGTTTAAAACTTTTTCTTTTTAAACTAATAGATTATTTTGTCATAAAAATATCAAATAAAACTTATTCAGATAGTTTCTCGCAGTCAAAATTTATCTCTAAACAATTAAATGTTACTAAACCAAAAGTAATACATTACGGTTCTTTATCAGGAGTAGATTTAAAGAAATATACCCCTAAAAAAATTTTTCTTAAAAATAAAATAAGCTCAGATAGTAATATTAATCTAATAAAATTTAAAAAATTGATAATAGAAGCAAAATCAAATAAAGATATATTAATATTTGGATTTGTAGGAAGAATCAACTTAGATAAAGGTATTGATTTGCTAATTAAGGCTTTTCAAAAGCACAATAGAAGATTTATTAGTAATAAATTGATTATTTTAGGCCCTCTAGAAATTGATAAAGATTACTTCAAGGCACTTATTAATAATAATAAAAATATACTACATATAAATTACACAGATCAACCTCAAAATTTTTATCCAGAATTTGATATGCTCTTATTACCCAGTTTAAGAGAAGGTTTTGGCTCCGTGATAATAGAAGCCGCTGCATGCAAAGTTCCAACAATTTCTACAAAAATTCCTGGCCCTATTGATTTTATTAAACATAAGCAAAATGGCTATTTTATAAAAAAGAGCTCTATTAATTCAATCTTAAAATCTCTTAATTTCTTTGCATCAAATAAATATCTAATCAGTAAAATGGGAGAAAATGCTTACAATTTAGTTTTAAAGAAATATTCAAGGAAAAGTATTTCTAAAAAATTTACTAATGAATTTGGTATTTATTAAATATTAATTATTTATATAAAATGTTTCTTTTTCCAAAATTTATAAAAAAAATAAAACAATATTTATCAAAAGAATATTTTGGATTTGTTAATGGTCACAAATATATAAGTAACAATCAAATAAAAGAATTAGAAAAAATTGTTGGTAAAAAAAATCAAAAAATAGTTACAGATTTTGAAAAAAGATTTGCAAAAATAATTGGTTCAGGCGAATGTATATCTTATGCGTCAGCAAGAATGGGTTTTTATGAAATTATGGGATTTATAAATATCAAAAAAGGAGATGAAATTATTATTTTAGGAGCAACATGTTCAGTAATGATTAATGCAATAAAAAGAAAAGGCGCTATTCCTAGATATTCTGATATTGATATAAATACTATAGGTTCAGATTATAAAACAATAAAAAAGTTAATAAATCAAAAAACAAAACTTATAATTGCTCAACATTCCTTTGGCATTCCGTGCGATATAAAGCCAATTGTTGATATTGCAAAACAAAAAGATATATTCCTATTAGAGGATTGTGCTCTAACTTTGGGCTCAAGTTATAAGAATAAAAAAGTTGGTAATTTCGGCAACGCAGCAATATTTTCAACAGATCATACAAAACCATTAAATACTCTAATTGGAGGTTTAGTATATTCAAAAAATAAATTAATTATCAATTCATTAAGATCAAATCATAAAAATTTAGGCCATTTAAGTAAAGACAAACAAAAAGCGCTTTGGAATCAATTTTTATATGAAAAGAAAATTAGAAATATAAAAAATGAGGGCAAAATTTTTTTATTAAATCCAATTAATAATTTATTAAAAAATTATTTTAGAAAAATAGAACCATTTCTTATTGATGACTATTCAACTAATTTTAAAAACACATATCCCTATCCAGCACAAATTCCTTCATTTATTGCCGCAATAGGGATAATAGAATTAAAAAATTGGAATGCTAATAAAAAACAGAGAATTAAAAATTTAAATAGATTAAAAATTCTTTACGATAATTATAATATTAAAATACCTAAAAGTTATAAAAACAAAGATTTAGAAATTATACCTTTGAGGTTTGTATGGGAAAACAAAAATAAAGATTTAAGTTTTTTAATTGATAAAGTATTAGATTCGAGTGGTTTTTGGTTTAAAGAACCCATAGTGGGTAGCACAGAACCTTTGGAAAGTTTTAATTATAAAAAAGGAATGTGTCCTTTATCTGAATCATTAGGTAAAAGAATTATTAATATACCTTGTAATCTTAATGAAAAAGATTTCATAAAACTTCTTATAAGTCTTGAAAAAATTTTAAAAACTACTAAAAATGATTTTTCAAAAGAAGTTTTTTATTAAAAAAATTCATCGATTTTTATTTAGGTATATGATAGTTTATAATTAAGAATCGTAAATTACTATAAAAGAATTAAAAATTTTCTGATATTTGCTTTGTAGTAATGTTTTATGAGTAAGCTTTTTAATAAATTTAGTGGAGCCAGAGTTATAATAACTGGACATACAGGTTTTAAAGGGTGCTGGCTAACTATATGGTTAGAAAGTCTTGGAGCAGAGGTTTTTGGTATTTCAGATAATTATTCCATTACAACTCCATCTCACTTTATGATTTCTGGAATAAAAAATAAAATAAATAACTTTAATGCAGATATAAGAGATTTTGAAAATATAAAAAAAATAATTATTAAAATTAAACCAGATTTCATATTTCATTTAGCTGCCCAATCCTTGGTAAAAGATTCGTACAAGATTCCACTAGATACTTGGCATACAAATACAATAGGAACTTTAAATATCTTAGAAAGCTTAAGATTTATTAAGCATAAATGTATTGCGATTTTAATTACAAGCGATAAATGCTACGAAAATTTTGAATGGGAATTTGGATATAGAGAAAATGATAAACTTGGAGGCATTGATCCATATAGCTCTTCTAAGGCTGCAGCAGAAATTGGAATAAGTTCCTATGTAAGATCATATTTTTTAAACCAAGAAAATATCCGAATTGGGATAGCAAGAGCTGGAAACGTTATAGGAGGAGGAGATTGGGCAAAAGATAGAATTGTACCAGACTGCATTCGTTCATGTGCAAAAGAAGAGGTAGTTATTCTTAGAAATCCAAATTCTACAAGACCTTGGCAACATGTATTAGAGCCAATTAGTGGATATTTGAGTATGGCTATTAAATTAAGCGAGTCAAGTAAGCTTAATGGCGAGTCTTTTAATTTTGGCCCGCCATCAAATCAAATATTAAGCGTTAATGATCTTATAGAAGAGATGGCTAAATATTGGGAAAAAGTTAAATGGAAAATAAAAGATAATAATAAAAATAATTTTCATGAGGCAAGCCTTTTAAAATTAAATACTGATAAAGCAATTAAATATTTAAAATGGTACTCAACATGGGATTTCGAAACTACAGTTAAAATGACAACAAATTGGTATAAACAATATTATGAAAAAAATAAAGATTTTAAAAAATCTAATATAACCAAATTACAAATAGAAAAATATTGCGAAGACGCAAAGAATCATGACTTGTTCTGGGCACAATGAACAGACGAATTATCCTAACAGAGCTAAAAAAAATACATTTAAAGGATGGAGATGTATTTCATTGTTTAAAAAAGGGTGATAATGGATATGTTAACTTTGGAGAATTATATTTCTCAAGAGTTAATTTTAACAAAATTAAGGGTTGGAAAAGACATCGTAAAATAACACTCAATCTAGTAGTGCCATATGGAGAAGTTGAATTTATTTTTGCCCATGAAGATAATAAATTTAGTAAGCATATTATTGGAACAAAAAATTATAAAAGACTAACGATACCTCCTGGATTATGGTTTTGTTTTCAAGGTAAAAATGATCCTTTTAGCATCATAGCAAGTGTTATAGATCATCCTCATGATCCAACTGAAGTAGATAATAAGGAATTAAATTATTTTAATTATGAATTTAAATAATATTATTTAACATATAAACTTCAAAATATTATTTAGTTGGAATTATATTTTTAATAAACTAACAATGATTATAAACTTTTATAATTTTAAAGATTAAAGTATCATAAGTAAATAATTTAAAATATGAAAAAGCTATCTTTTTAAATTTATGATTTCGGAAAATATTAAGGACTCAAATATCATAAGACTTTCAAAATCTTTTATTGATAAGGAAGAACAAGATGCGGTACTTGAAGTATTAAAGAATGGTTACTTAGGTATGGGCAAG
>CAYNKY010000068.1:0-9822 GCA_964397895.1 uncultured Prochlorococcus sp. | reverse complement strand
TTAAATCCGTTAAGAGTTTTATATTTATTAATGATATCTTTCAAAACTTTATTTAACGCATGACCCATATGAAGTGAGCCATTCGCATATGGAGGACCATCATGCAAAGTAAATATTTCACCTTGATTATTTGCTCCTAAATTAAAATCTATATGATTTTCTTTCCAAAATTTCTGAATTTCAGGTTCTCTCTCTTTTGAGTTAGCTCTCATAGAGAAATCCGTCTTCAAAAGATTAAGAGTGTCTTTATAAGAAAAATTAGTTTTATCTTCACTTTGATTTTTTTTTGTCATTTCCAGAAATTTTTTATATTTGAGAGAATTTATTACCTATTAATTAAATTATTTTTAGGTTAATTTTTTTCATCATCAATTATATCTTTTTTAGGGGAATTTGCTGTGTTATCGTTAGCATCGAAATTATTTGTAGATCCAACTCTATAAACTTGATTTCTATCATCATCTTTTCTAACCCATTTCTTTGTAGGAAAATCTTGATCCAATAATTTGCTTGAATTAATTTCAGAAAATTTCTTGTGAAAACTTTTATTAATATTTACAAAAATATCACTAATACTTCTAAAAAATTGAATCAATTGACTAAATCTTGACTTTTCCTTTTCAGTAAGATCATTCCATCTATTAAACATAACTTCGTACCAATAAGTTAACACCATTAAGAAGTTTAAGATCAATAGAATTGTTATAGGACTATTTAAAATCAGTCTTTGAAATATTAAAAAAACACCTATTAATAGACTTAATCCTCCTTTTAAAATGTCTTTGGATCTACCAAGTTCTAAAAAAAACAAAGATATAGTAGTTGTTAAAAGTCCTATTAATATATACAAAAAACCTAAAAAAATTACCATTATCAGATTCAACAAAAATTGTTTAAAAGTAGACTAGATATTTGGAGAGTGCGGTCGGGGAGACTTGAACTCCCACACCCTAAGATACGAGTACCTAAAACTCGCGCGTCTACCAATTCCGCCACGACCGCATTATCAAAAATTTTAATTCAGAAAAGACCATTTTAAAAATCTTTTTTAAAGAAGATAATCATTTTGACACATTAAAAATATCTCAATTTTATTTTTTATTTTGATAAAAGAAAATAAATAATCACCTAATAATTTGAATTTAATAATACAAAAAAAGGAAAAATTTAGTTATATTGTTTATAGATTAAATTGACCAATCGCAAATTTAAGTCTCCAAAACAAAAAGGTTAAAAAGGTTTCCCCGATTTCTTTTAATTGGCAAAAGGAGATCAAAAATTATGTTGATCCACCAAATTTCTGGAATCCAACATTGGGCTTATTTATTGGTGGTTATATCTTAGCCTTTACAAGTATATGGCAGTGGTATAGAGGTGATTGGCCACTACCTCTTCTAGTTGCTACGGCATTCCTTGCTTTACATATCGAAGGAACAGTAATACATGATGCTTGTCACAAGGCAGCTCATCCGATTCCTTGGATTAATCAATTAATGGGGCATGGATCAGCAATACTTTTAGGTTTTAGTTTTCCAGTTTTTACAAGGGTTCATCTACAACATCATATACATGTAAATGATCCCAAAAATGATCCAGATCATATTGTTAGTACTTATGGTCCAATATGGCTTATTGCTCCACGATTCTTCTATCATGAAATATTTTTCTTTCAAAGAAAATTATGGCGAAAATATGAATTAGTTCAATGGGGTATAGAAAGGTCTATTTTCTTAACAATAATACTTGCAGGAATAAAATTCGACTTTATGAATTTAATTTATAATTTATGGTTTGGTCCTGCATTAATGGTTGGTGTTACTTTAGGGATTTTCTTCGATTATCTGCCACATAGACCTTTTCGGTCTAGAAACAAATGGATCAATTCAAGAGTGTACCCTAGTAGATTTATGAATATCTTAATAATGGGTCAGAACTATCATTTAATCCATCATTTATGGCCTTCAATTCCTTGGTTTGAATATAAAATTGCTTATGAAAAAACAAAACCACTTTTGGATTCAAAAGGTTCACCTCAACGTGTTGGCATTTTTGAGTCAAAGGATGATACTTATAATTTCTTATATGATTTGATTTTAGGAGTTAGGAGTCATACAAAAAGAAGAGGGGCAGTAAGAAGAATAATTAATTTTTTACCCATTATGAGAATCAAAAAACCCCTTCTTAAACTTGTAAATAAAACTTATATAGGTAAAAGTTAACTAATCTTTTATTATTTTTGGTACCTTATAAAAGTCCTTTTCTATTGAAGGGGATAAATTAAGTAAATCTTCTCGACCGTTAAACAAGTTATTTTCATCAACTCTGAAAACATTTATAACCTCAATTGCTCTAGTAGTGCATGGGATATTAGTTGTATCAATTTTTTCCAGTTGATTTATGAAATCAAGTATTTTTTCTAGTTGTTCTACATGATTATCCACTTCTTTATCATTGAGTTTAATTTTGGCTAATTCTGAAACTTTTTTTACTTCTTCCTTAGTAATTCTATTCATTTTGCTAAATAATAAAAATTAAAATTGTTTAATTAAAGAAGCAATCTAATGCTTTCTTATTTAATTTAATATACAGAACTATATAAATGTACTTCATCAATTAATTATACTTTGTTAAAAAAATATAATTCAACTTTATGAGAATTTATAAATAACTAGACTTAATTGATAATCATCGCTAAAAATATAATTAGCTTAGTTAATTATTATAAATAAAGAAATTCTTCAAAAAAAATTCTTTGCTCGTCACTCAAAAAATGTTGCTCCTGATCTTATAGGGTGCTCATTAATTCGCAGTAATGATAATAACAATCAATTTTTAAAGGGTATTATTGTTGAGACTGAAGCCTATTCACAAGAAGAAGAAGCTTGTCATGGATTTCAAAATAAATCAGATTCCAACAAAACTCTTTTTGGAGAACCAGGAATTTTTTATGTTTATAAATCATATGGAGTACATTTCTGCCTAAATTTAGTGACAGATAAGAATAATTTCGCGAGCGGCGTTTTAATAAGATCATTATTTATTAACAAAGAATCTGAGAGAATTGCATCAGGGCCTGGTTTGCTGACAAAAAGATTTGCAATCGATAGTAGTTTTGATTCTTTAAAGAGTTATGACAATAAATATCTCACTATCATGCAAAGAACTTTTGAAATAAAAGAAAATGACTTAGTTCAAACTAATAGAATAGGAATTTCCAAAGCAAAAGATCTTAAATGGCGATGGTATTTGAAAAATAGTAGAAGTATTAGTAAAAGAGAGAAAGGAGACAAGAAACCAAAATTAATGAATCAAATATTCAACATGCAATAAATCGATAATGAAATACTGGCCACATAAACATATTTTAACCCTCGCAAATTTTTCTAAAGAAGATTTTAAAGAGGTAATTAATTTATCAAATAAATTCTCTTCTCTTAACAATCTCGGGACGAAAAAGGTGCCAGCTCTGCAAGGTTATTTAGTTACTTCCATATTTTTTGAAGCAAGTACTCGAACAAAAAATAGTTTCGAATTAGCTGCTAAAAGGTTATCCGCAGATGTACAAAGTTTTTCGCCAGAATCAAGTTCTCTATCAAAAGGAGAAACCTACTTAGATACGGCGCTTACTTATTCTTCAATGGGTTCAAATATTTTAATTATTCGGCATTCATCAAGTCATACTCCAGCTGATATTGCAAATACACTTGAAAAACAAAATAAAAATACTTGTGTCCTAAGCGCTGGGGATGGAATGCATAGTCATCCAAGTCAAGGGTTACTTGACCTCTTTACACTTGTTAAGTTTTTTTCCCCAGATAAACTTGATCCAAATATTTTGGATGGTAAAACAATATTAATTATTGGAGATGTGCTGCATTCAAGAGTAGCGAGATCTAATATTTGGGCTTTAACTGCATTTGGAGCAAATATAATTTTATGCGGTCCAGAAACACTTATTCCAGAAAGCTTTCAAAACTTTGTTGATTCTCCTCCTCCAGATCAACTGAAAGATCCTATTGTGAGGAGAGGAAAGATTTTTATCGCAAGATCACTTAAAAAAGTAATCAAAAGAGCAGATGCCATCATTACATTAAGATTACAAAAAGAGCGAATGAGAGAAAATCTTTTAAATAGCATCAAGTCATACAGTAATGAATTTTGTTTAACTCCAGAAAAATTAAATTTAAATACAAAAAATATTCCTATATTGCATCCAGGACCTATTAATCGTGGAGTAGAAATAAGTAGCAGGATTGTTGATGATTATCCGTATTGCTTAATTAATAATCAAGTTGCAAATGGAATACCCGTAAGGATGGCAATGTTATATCTGATGAGCAAATACAAAAATAATTAAAGTAATTTAAGACCCTCTGTAAAAAAGCCATAACAAATACCTATACGCAAACAATCAGTTAATAAAATATAAAATCTTGTTTTAACATCTTTATTAAAAACTCTTCTTAATTTAATTAAAATTTCTATAAAAAGAACTGAAATTATTGCACCAATAGGGTCCATTAAATTATATACAGCACTTATCATTCCAAGAGAACTTCCAATCAAGTAACCGATAAAGAAAATTAATATGATTAAAGATAATCTTCTCCAAGGATTGACAGCCCACAATTTGATAGTTCTAAAAATATCTACAACAAAAATCTGGAATTTAGTTTTTTGAGGTCTATAAACCATCTAAATTTATTATCAAGCCAAGTCAGATAAAGGCTTAATTTTGGGATTACCCTCAATTAATTCAAGAAGTGCTTCCATTTGAGCTAATATTCCTCTTAATTCTCCAGGCTCTGGAAAGAAACCATCTTCATGTATTCCTTGATGCATTTCTCTTAATTCTTGTCTTAAGTAGCGAAGATGACTAACTACTTGCTCTCGTTTAGTTTGTGACATTTTTCACAATTTCTATTTCATACATAATAATTTGATTATTTTTTTTAACAGGTAATTTAATAATTTTTGAATAATTTGATTAAAAAATATTCATGTCATTAAATTAAGTTAAAATATAAAGAAAACTTTGATTATTTTAAATAAAGATAAAAAATTTAAAATTTTATTGCTTATTAGTGGAAGTATCGCTGCAGTAAGAATTCCACTTCTTGTAAGTAAGCTGGTTAAAGATAATTATAATGTTAAATGCGTTATTACAAAAAATGCAGAAAAACTGATACAACCTTTGTCTCTTTCAATTCTGAGTAGAAATAACTGCATTCTTGACTCAGATCAGTGGAGCTTGAATACATCAAAACCTTTACATATTGAGTTAACAAATTGGGCCGATATCTTAATAATGGCACCTCTAACAGCTACAACATTATCAAAATGGGTATGTGGCAATGCAGAAGGATTAGTATCAAGCATTTTAATTGCTAACAAGAAGCCGATAATTGTTGCTCCAGCAATGAATACAGATATGTGGATGAATAATGCTGTACAAAAGAATTATGAACTGGCAAAAAAATATAATAATGTACTTTCTTTGCAACCTTCTACGGGTCTGTTGTCGTGCGATCAATTTGGCATTGGCAAAATCCCACCAAATGATTTAATTTCTCTAGCTCTAAAATTTATTACTAATTTAAATAATAAAGTAAATTTTCATGATTTAACTGATAAGAAAATTCTTATTACAGGAGGTCCTACTACCGAAAAAATCGATCCTGCCAGAAATATAAATAATAATAGTTCTGGTGCAATGAGTTTATTGTTAGCCCAAACTGCAAATTTCAGAGGTGCTGATGTAACATTTATTCATGGTAAATTACAAGTCAATCCAAATCTTAAAGAAGGTATTACTTGTCACGAAATAAATAATTCCAAAGAATTAAATGATTTAATTAGGAATGAAATTAAAAAGTGTGATTACTTTTTTATGAATGCCGCTGTAACAGATATTAAATTTAAAAAGCAAATTTCATCAAAAATCCCAAAAAGCAATCTTAAAGAATTCTTTAGCAATAACTTAGAACTTGTACCTGATATCTTACAAGGGATATATCCAATGAAAAAAAACAATCAAAAATTTATTGGATTTTGCGCTTTCACAGGTAACAAAGAAAATTTAAAAAATATTATTGCTCAAAAATTTAAAATTAAAGGTTGCGATCTTATATTCGCAAATCCAATAGATGTTGATGGACAAGGATTTGGGGAATATTCTGATAATGAAGGATGGCTTTTTAATAAAGATGGTTTGGAATATTATTTTGAGAAAACAACTAAATTAGATTTAGCGAACAAATTAATCAATCAAATTATTTCAATTGCTAAATAAATCAAAATTTTAATATTTGTATTTTTTTGTAATTTTAATTATTGAAATTTCTGTTATAACTTATTTTTCGCTTAAAATAAATCCAGTTTTTTAAAAAAATCAAAAGCTACGGGTTGTATCGAAGGCTCAAGATGAGCAACATTTATGCTTCTTTCCCTTGTAGTATCCCTACTGAACATTAAGGTAAATTTTACCCGCAGACTCAGAACTTTATCGAAATTTTAATTATGAGAATTCGTTCTTTCTTGGCTTTAGTCATTTCATTTTGTTTGACATTAGCTTTTGTTCCTTCGCAAACTTATGCTTTTTCTGAAAGGGGCAATGCACAATTTACTGACGTAGTTAACACTGGTAAAGCCAATGATTGTCCTTCCTTAGATTCATCATTAATAGGCACAATATCTATTGGAAATGGTGACTCTCTAAAAGGTATTTGTATGCATCCAACAGAGGTTTACGTTAAAGTACCTGGATCAAAAAGACAAAAAGCTGACTTCGTTTCAACAAAAATAATCAGTCCCAGAAATAATACAACTGTGACAGAAGTTTATGGAGATATTGACTCAGGCAAATTCACAGAAAAAGGTGGTATTGATTTTCAGCTAATTACAGTCCTAACTCCTGGGGGATTAGAAGTTCCATTTGCTTTTTCAGCAAAAGACTTAACAGCAAATATTCCTTCATCAATTGAGCCTGGAACTGAAGTTAGTGGATCAACCTTCACTCCAAATTATAGAACTGGAGATTTCCTTGACCCTAAAGCAAGAGCTGCTAACACGGGAGTAGAATATGCTCAAGGATTAGTTGCTTTAGGTGGAGATGATGAAGAACTTGCAAAGGAAAATATTAAAGTTGATGTAAATGGTACTGGCACAATCAAGCTTTCTATTACAAGTGTAGATAGTGATACTGACGAATTTGCTGGAACTTTTGAAGCGATTCAACCTTCTGATACCGATATGGGTTCTAAAGATCCTCTTGATGTCAAAATAATAGGGGAACTTTATGGAAGAAAAGCTTAGTTTCTTATCAAAAGAGGGTCTAAACCCTCTTTTTAAATCTTTTTGAAATTAAATTTTAATGAATAGACCCGAAAATATCCAAAGGGATGAAAAAGGTTTAATAACTCCACATGGAGGTAAACTTAAAGAACTTTTAATAAAAAATAAAGATCAAAAAAGAACTTTATTGTCAGACATAAATTATGAGCATGAATGCAGTGATAGAAATGCTTGTGACGTTGAACTTTTAATGGTAGGGGCATTTTCACCTTTAGATGGTTTTATGTCTGAAACTGATTATGAATCTGTAATTAGTAAAAACAGGATTTCACAAGGTCTTTTATTTGGTTTACCTATCGTTCTCGATAGCAATAATTCTCAAATCAAAGTAGGTCACAAAATTTTATTGAAATACAGAGAACAGAATTTAGCAGTTTTAGAGGTTAATTCAGTATGGGAGCCGGAAAAATATTTAGAAGCAAAATCATGTTATGGGACTAATTCTTTAGATCATCCCGCAGTAAAAATGATTTTCCATGAAAGAGGAAAATTTTACTTAGGAGGAAAGATTTATGGATTAGAACTGCCACGAAGAGAGTTTCCTTGTAAAACTCCAGCTGAAGTAAGAGATACCTTACCCCCTTATCATGATGTAGTTGCATTTCAGTGTAGAAACCCTATTCACAGAGCACATTATGAACTATTCACCAATGCACTTAACTCAGAAAATGTTTCTTCAAACTCAGTTGTACTTGTCCACCCCACTTGTGGGCCAACTCAACAAGATGATATCCCAGGAAAGATTAGGTATTTAACTTATAAGAAACTGTCAGAAGAGATTTCAGATAAAAAAATATTATGGGCTTTTTTACCTTATTCAATGCATATGGCAGGCCCTAGAGAGGCTTTGCAGCACATGATTATAAGAAAAAATTATGGGTGTACTCATTTTATAATTGGTAGAGATATGGCTGGATGTAAATCATCCAGTACTGGTGAAGATTTTTATGGACCATACGATGCACAATATTTTGCGAAAAAATGTACTCAGGAACTGAATATGAATATAGTGCCATCTAAGAATTTAGTGTATACAAAAGAAAAAGGATATATTACTGCAGAAGAAGCCAACGCAAAAAATTACCAGATAATGAAATTAAGTGGCACTGAATTTAGGAAAAAGCTGAGAAATGGAGAGGAAATTCCCGAATGGTTTGCATTTAAAAGTGTAGTAGATGTTCTAAGAAGGTCTTAATATTGATTTATAATTAGTAAGATATATTTATTATAAAATTATTTACCGTGAACAAGCGCTGGAGAAACGTTGGACTTTATGTTCTTGCAGTTATAACTGTAATTTTTGTCGTGACATCTGTAATAGATAAGCCAAGTACTGAAAATGCTACAAAAACATTGAGATACAGTGATTTTATAGAAGCTGTACAAGAGAAAGAAATTAGTAGAGTTTTGATTTCGCCTGATAATGGAACTGCTCAAGTTGTTGAAAATGATGGAAGTAGATCAGAAGTCAATCTTGCTCCAGATAAAGATTTACTTAATATCTTAACTGAAAATGATGTTGATATTGCAGTTCAACCAACAAGACTTGCTAATCCTTGGCAACAAGCTATTAGTAGTCTTATCTTTCCTGTATTGTTAATAGGTGGATTATTTTTCTTATTTAGAAGAGCTCAAAGTGGATCTGGTGGTGGTGGAAATCCAGCCATGAGTTTTGGAAAAAGTAAAGCCAGATTACAAATGGAACCCTCTACGAAAGTTACATTTGCTGACGTAGCTGGTGTTGAAGGTTCTAAATTAGAATTATCTGAAGTAGTTGATTTTTTAAAAAGTCCAGATAGGTTTACAGCTGTTGGTGCGAAAATTCCTAAGGGTGTTTTATTAGTTGGACCACCTGGGACAGGTAAAACACTTTTAGCTAAAGCTGTAGCTGGAGAGGCAGGGGTTCCTTTCTTCTCAATATCTGGTTCTGAGTTTGTCGAAATGTTTGTTGGTGTAGGTGCTAGTAGAGTCAGAGATCTTTTCGAACAAGCTAAAAAGAATGCTCCTTGCATTGTTTTTATCGACGAAATTGATGCTGTAGGTAGGCAAAGAGGAGCTGGACTAGGAGGAGGTAATGATGAGAGAGAGCAAACTCTTAATCAATTACTCACTGAAATGGATGGTTTCCAGGGTAACTCAGGTATTATTATTGTTGCTGCAACGAATAGACCTGATGTCCTTGACTCAGCACTAATGAGGCCAGGTAGATTTGATAGACAAGTAACTGTTGATAGGCCTGATTACGCTGGCAGATTACAAATATTAAATGTTCATGCCAAAGATAAAACTTTATCAAAAGATGTTGATTTAGATAAGGTAGCGAGAAGAACTCCAGGTTTTACTGGGGCTGATCTTGCTAACCTATTAAATGAAGCTGCAATTTTAGCGGCGAGAAGAGAACTAGATAAGGTTAGTAATGAGGAAGTTGGAGATGCCATAGAGAGAGTTATGGCTGGACCTGAAAAGAAA
>CAYNKY010000067.1:0-9894 GCA_964397895.1 uncultured Prochlorococcus sp. | reverse complement strand
CTTAAAGCTTCACAAAGCTTAATTCCTGAAATTTTAGCTAATGCATAACATTCATTTGTAATCTCAAGTTTCCCATCTAATAAAGCCTCTTCTCTTATAGGTTGATTTGCATATTTTGGATAGATACAGCTGCTGCCAAGAAAAATTAATCTTTTTATTCCATATTTTCTTGAAGCATTAATAACATTATTTTGAATTGTTAAATTCTCAAATAAAAAATCATATGGATATTTTGAATTTGCGTAAATCCCTCCTACTTTGGCCGCAGCTAATATCGTAATGCTAGGTTTATTTAGATGAAACCAATCATCTACTTCATTAGAATTTAAAAGATTTAATTTATCTCTTTTTGGCTTTAATATTTGTCCTCCCAATTTCTCATTACCATAACCTTTCTCTTTGAGAGTATTGCAAACTGCTCCCCCAACCATTCCACTACCTCCAGCTACAAAAAATTTTTCTTGCGAGGTAATTCTTTTATACATCTTTTAATTAGTTATTTGTGTTTATGAATTTTCATTTACTAAATTATATTCTTTTTCTCTAAGTTCTTTCTTTGCTATTTTTAAATCTTCATTAATCATTTCTTCAACTAATTCTTCTAATGTTTTTTTTGGTTTCCATCCAAGTTTATGAAAAGCTTTTTTTGAATCACCAATTAATAAATCTACTTCTGTCGGTCTAAAGTATCTTTTATCAATTCTTATAACAATTTGATTATTATCTGCCCTACGACCTATCTCATTTAATCCTGAACCTTCCCAAATTATTCCTGGGCCATTATCTTCACCGTTCCATTTGAGCTTTTCTGCACTGATTTCAATAAATCTTCTAACAGTCTCTGTTCTACCAGTTGCGATAACGTAGTCTTCGGGTTGTTTTTGCTGAAGCATTAACCATTGAATCTCTACGTAATCTTTAGCATGTCCCCAATCTCTTTTTGAGTCTAAATTACCTAGATATAAACAAGATTCCAATTCTAATTCGATTCTTGCTAGACCTCGAGTTATTTTTCTAGTAACGAATGTTTCACCTCTTCTTGGACTCTCATGATTAAAAAGAATACCATTGCAAGCATAAATGCCATAAGCCTCTCGATAATTTATTGATATCCAATATGCATAAAGTTTTGCTACTGCGTATGGGCTTCTAGGATAAAAAGGGGTTGATTCCGTTTGTGGGATTTCCTGAACCTCTCCATATAGTTCACTTGTACTTGCCTGATAAAATTTAGTTTTTTTTGTAAGGTTTAGAATCCTTATTGCTTCTAATATTCTTAGTGTCCCTAAAGCATCACAATTTGCGGTGTATTCAGGACTTTCAAAACTTACTGAAACATGACTTTGTGCTCCAAGATTATAAATTTCATCTGGTTGAACTTCCTGAATAATTCTAATTAAATTAGTACTATCGGTTAAGTCCCCGTAATGAAGAATAAACTTTTGATTATCAATATGGGGGTCTTCATAAAGGTGATCAATCCTAGAGGTATTAAAGCTACTAGATCTTCTTTTTATTCCATGGACTTGATAATTCTTTTCTAAAAGTATCTCTGCTAGGTAACTACCATCTTGCCCTGTTATACCTGTAATTAAAGCTTTCTTCATAATATTAAGCTATTCAATATTGTTAATAATAATTCATGAGAATCAAATTTATAAAAAACTTTTTTAACTATATACATGACTTTATGTTGGATATTTTTCAATTATTTAAGTAATTAGTTTTGAAATAACAAGTTAATCTGACTATCGTTATCTCCCAAAGAGGCATTATTTATAATGCATCTCATTCCAGCTAATAAGATCCAAAAACTTATGCTTATTCTTAAATCAAAATATTGTACGTCAAACATCTGAGAAAATAAAAGTATGATGAAGGATGTACACCATGATCTTTCAAAGAAAATGTTTTTTAGCTTTGTTGAATATTTTGAGAAATAAATCTCTTTAATTGAAAAGTAACTCAAGAGAAAGATATTTATAAAAACTGTAGAAGCAACTATAAAGCCATAACTAAAAGCAAGCTCAATTATTAAATTATGTGGATGCCCAATATAGATATCATTTTGCATGTAGTAATAAATTGGGAAAGTTGCTGCCCCAAATCCTATTAAAGGGCTTTTATAAATCATATTTAAAGCAAATAAAAAAATTGTATTTCTGTTATAAATACTATTCGTATAATTTTCTGGTGAGAATTGATTAATTATATTGAATTGATCAGGTAAAAAAGAATTTAAGAATAAGTCAATACTTGCTGGGAAATAATTTAGTATTTTCAAAAGAATTAGGAGACTAAATAACACTATTATTGGAACTATCCAATAGAAAGAAGAGTAGCCAAGCATAAGTGGGACTGTTAAAAATAAGCCTCCCCAAGCATTTCTAGAAGTTGTTAGAAATGATGCGAGCGAAATAGTTATTATAAATATGAAGGAAGATCCTCTTTGGAAAATATTTTTTGTCTTCTCAAAGAATATTGCGATAGAGAATGGTAGAACGATGTTTAGCCAACATCCAGCATAATTCTGGTTATTAAATAAACTAGAAATGCCACTTCCAGTATCTCTTTGGTACCAAATTATTAATCCTTTCATTGTCTCAAATGGTCCATACCAATTAAAAAAATATTGACCAAAACCTGCTATTAAAACAGGAACACTGCCTGTCACAAAAAATTTTGCAGCTATTTTTCTATTATTACTAGAGGATAAATATGGTTGAAAACCATAGAAGCATAAAAATAAAGGGATCCAATTAGATAAACCTATTAAAGATGAATGCGAATTCCAAGTTGTGATTTTTTCCTCAAATAGATCTCCTTCGATTTGAAGTTCTGAAATTGATAAATTATTGAATTCTAAGCTTTGAATGATTGAAATAATTATCATTAATAAGGATGCAACTATAAATAGATAATTCCATTTGTCTCTTAATATTTCTTTTCTCTTTAAAAAAAGGCCATAGCTTAAACTTCCGAGGAGAAAAAATGCAGCAAAAAATGGTGCTGAAGCCAATAAAAATATACCTGCCCTAAAACTAATTAAAGCTATATGAAATTTACTTTCCAATTTGAACATTACAACTTTATTTTCTAAAAATTATTTTTAAAAGTAATAAACCAAGTTACACTTTTACTTTTATCGAGGAAAGAAGTCTTCATATATTATTATGTTATTAATATAGCAATAATAAGATTTCAAATTCAATAAAGAAAATTTGTTGTATTGGAGCTGGTTACGTAGGCGGACCAACAATGGCAGTTATTGCAGATAAATGCCCAAATATTAAAGTAACAGTTGTTGATATCAACAAAGATAGAATAAATGCTTGGAATAGCAAAAATTTAGATAAATTACCAATTTATGAGCCAAAATTAAAAAACCTTATTGCCAAAAATAGGGATAATAATCTATTTTTTACAACAAAATTAAAAGAACCAATTAAAGAAGCAGATTTGATATTTATATCTGTTAATACACCAACAAAAGAGAAAGGACTGGGTAAAGGATATGCTAGCGACTTAAAGTGGGTAGAATCTAGTGCTAGGTCAATAGCAGAATTTGCATCTAATCACACAATTATTGTTGAAAAAAGTACTGTTCCAGTTAGAACTGCAGCATTAATAGAAAAGATACTTTCAAGTTATAATTTAAATCATGAGAAGTTATCATCAAACACTTTCTCTGTCTTATCAAGTCCTGAGTTTCTTGCTGAAGGTTCTGCTATAGAAGATTTAGAGAATCCTGATAGGGTTCTTATTGGAGGTCATGATAAAGATGCTATGGAGCAACTAAGCTTGATATATCAAGCGTGGATTCCAAGAAATAAAATTTTTAAAACGAATTTGTGGAGTAGTGAGCTATCTAAATTGACAGCGAATGCATTTCTTGCACAAAGAATAAGTTCAATTAATGCAATATCTTCATTATGTGAAAATACTGGAGCAGATATTAGAGAGGTAGCAAAGGCTATTGGTGCTGATAATAGAATTGGAAGTAAATTTTTAAATGCAGGGCCTGGTTTTGGTGGGAGTTGTTTTCAAAAAGATTTACTAAATATTGTTTATTTATGTAGACATTATGGATTAAATGAGGAGGCTGATTATTGGGAACAAGTAATTACTCTTAATGAGTGGCAAAAAAATAGAATTTCAAAATTAATTATTCAAACTTTCTTTGGAACAGTTACATCAAAAAAAATTCTAATCTTAGGCTTTTCCTTTAAATCAAATACAAATGATACCCGATACTCCCCATCTATTTCGATAGCGAAAGAATTATTAGAAAATGGAGCTAATCTTTTTATTCATGATCCAAAAGTTAATGAAATTCAAATTTCTTCAGAATTAGAGAAAAAAGATTCAATTGATAATAATGAGTCAAGATATAATTGGTCTTATACAAAAGATTTACAATTAGCGTTTACTGATGCCGAAGCAATTGTTTTATTAACAGAATGGGAAGAATATAAAAATATAAATTGGACAGATTTAACAAAAAGAATGAAGTCGCCAGCTTGGTTGTTTGATACAAGAGGAATAATAGATGATGATAAATTATTAAATACAAATATTAACTTTTGGAAGATTGGAAAAGGTATCGTTCAAGAGATATAGTACATATTTGAATAAATCTTTAATTCAGCTTCTCCCGTAATTGTCTTTGAATCGCAGAATATCGTCCTCGCCTAAATAATTACCACTTTGCACCTCAATAATAATTAATAATGATTTACTCGGATTAGATAATCTATGTTTTGAACCTTTTGGTACAAAAATACTTTCATTATTTTTAAGATTAAATATTTTATTTTCTATTTCTACTTTTGCGATCCCATCAACAACTACCCAATGTTCTGCTCTATATTTATGCATTTGTAATGATAATGAAGCGCCTGGTTTTACTTCAATACTTTTTACTTTCCATTCATTTCCCTCTGCGATAGTTAAAAAATTTCCCCAAGGTCTATATATCCTTCTATTTAGATCACCCTTTAATAATCCATTCTCATGTAGTTTATTTATGAGCAATTTTATTTCTTGAGAGCAGTGTAAATTTGCAACAAGAATAATATCACTGGTTTCAATTATTATGAGATCTTTTATTCCGTGAGTAACTAAAAGCCTATCATTACTTCTAATATAGGAATTTTCTGTTTTGGATGTAAATACTTTTCCATATTTTACATTTCCATTAATATCTTTTTTCTCATAATTCCATAAAGATTTCCAACTCCCAATATCTGACCATCCTGCATCCAAAGGTATAACAGTGCCTAATTTAGTCCTCTCCATTACTGCTGTATCAATCGATATATTAGAACATTTTTTAAAAGGATCAGGACTTAATCTTTGAAAATCTAAGTCTAAATTTTTTTTTGAAATGGAATCTTTGCAATTTTTAAATAGTTCAGGATCTAATTTTTTTATTTCATCTAGGAAAATATTTGCTTTAAAGATATACATTCCACTATTCCAACTATATTTTTTATTTTTTAAAAATTTTTTTGCTCGTTCTTTAGATGGTTTCTCAAAAAATTTACTAATTGTATAACCTTTTAAGGTTGAAGAAGTAAAATCTTCCATTGCCTCAATATAACCATAACCAGTTTCTGGATAATTGGGGACAATCCCAAAAGCTGTTAATCTTCCATTTAAAGCAAAATTTTCTCCTATCCCAATAACTTTCTGAAATTTCTCAACATCATTTATTTTATGATCTGCAGGAAGTATTAATAATAATGGATCTTCTTCTGTTTCGATTGCTTTAAGAGCTGCAATAGTTATTGCAGGAGCTGTATTTCTACAAAAAGGTTCAAGAAGTATTGATTTGGGTTTAATATTAATAAGTCTCATTTGTTCTGAAGCTAAAAATCTATGCTCCTCATTGCAAATTATTATTGGATTATCTAAATTATCTATCCCTTTGAGCCTTTCCTGAGTTTGTTGAAATAATGACTTGCTATCTCCTTTATTAAGGATTAAGAATTGTTTTGGATAACTGTCTCTTGATAAAGGCCAAAGTCTTGAACCTATTCCTCCAGAGAGAATAACGGGTATAATCTTATTAATCTTAAGCAAGGTTTGTAGTTATATATTTTTTAATCATATGAAAAACTAAAATTGTAGTCAAAAATATATTAACGCTTCCTGCAGGATTCGAACCTGCGGCCCACTGCTTAGAAGGCAGTTGCTCTATCCAGCTGAGCTAAGGAAGCACTCATTTATTATATCTGAAGGATCATCCAAATCAATCCAGGTTTATCGAAGATATTTAGATTGAAATTAAAAGAAATTTTTAAAATTTTGTATAATTAATTTAGGATTTAAAAAGTGGTTTGCCCAAAAGAATTTCTGATAATCAAAAAATAGAAATTTTTAATAATTTTTTAACTGGTTCTTCTCTTAAGGATCTATCAAATAGTTATAATTTTTCAATTCAAACAATAACAAAACAATTAAAAAAGTTTTTAAATGATGATGAATTCAAAGAGTTGAAAATTAAAAATAATAAAAAAAATGCTCTTAAAAACAAAAATGATAAAAGTAATAGCGAATTAATATATAAAAATAATTCACATAAAACTAAAGCAGAGGGAAAATTTAGTAAAAATATAAATTCATATGAAGATATTAGTGATTTTTATGAAATTGCACCTTTAGATATAGAAACTAATTTTGATGAACAGAGTGAAATCTCAACAAAACCTTTATCTGAGTGGCAATTTCCTTCCGTTGTCTATCTAATTGTTGATAAAAATATTGAATTAGAATTTAAATTGCTTAAAGATTATTCAGAATGGAGTTTTTTACCAAATGATGATCAAAATAGGAAAACCTTAAAAATATATGATGAACAAAAAATTGCAAAACAAAGTTGCAAAAAGGATGAAAGGCCAATTAAGGTTCCTAATCCTAAGATTTTTTTAATCGTCTCTAATATCCTAAAATCAAGAGGGATATCAAGGATAATTTTTAAAGATTCTATATTTTCACTTTAGATATCAATCTTTTTTAAATTTGTTTATATTTGTAACAGTGCTACCAATAATTGATCCAGTTAAAAGGCTTGATCCAATTATAAAAGATAAGGGTAATGGGATTGTTTGAAAATTTAGAAAATTAACTTTCTTTTTCTGGAAACTATTTTGAATTGTAATAATCATAAGGACGAACAATAATACATTGATGATCAAATTCAAAATTAATTTTTTTAAATTCATACTAGTCATACATTCTCTTTTTATTAATTATTAAGTTATAAACTAGATTTCTGGGTTGATTATATTTCTTTGAAAGATAGGATGATGCAATTGAATGACTTAAACCTGCTTCGATAAGATCTTCCAAATCTTTTTTAATGATAGCTAATTGGTTATGTTCAACAATATCTTTTTTTTCATTACCTTCGATTACGAGAGTAAATTCTCCTTTTGGTTCGCATTCTTCAAAATATTTTAGAACTTCATCAATTGAATTTCCTAAATGTTGTTCATATATTTTAGTTAATTCTTTAGTTAAAGAAACTTTTCTATATTTACCGCAAATTTTTTCAAGATCTTTAAGTAAGTTTATAATCCTTTTGGGAGATTCATAAAGAATAGAAGTATATTCACTTTTATTTATATTATTAAGAATTTCAAGCTTGGCTTTTTTTGATCGGGGTAAAAATCCATAGAATGTAAATTTTGAACATGAACAACCACTACTTACTAAAGCTGCTAAAGCCGCACAAGGGCCAGGGATGCAAATTGCATCAAAATTATTTTTCTTAGCTTCTTTTACTAGTAATTCTCCAGGATCACTTATTAAGGGCATACCTGCATCACTTACAATTGCAATTGATTTCTCTTTTTTTAATTCTCCAATTAGAAACTTAATTTTTTCTTTTATATTATTTTGATTAACACTTATTAATTTGTTTTTAATAGTAAAATGATTAAGCAGTTTTTTTGTATTCCTTGTGTCTTCACAAGCAATAATTGAGACATTATTAAGAATATTTATTGCTCTTGGAGAAAAATCTCCAAGATTTCCTATAGGTGTACCAACTATGTACAAAACACTTTTTTCAGGTTCTTCTTTTCTATGGCACAATGAAATTTTAGGATGATGCATATTAAATGAAATTTCTACCCGAGAATATAGACTCACAAGATTTAATTAATTGTTTAAGAAACATTAACTTAGAAATTTTGGATCTATTAAAATATTATTATCAAAGAGCTTCAAGTGATGATGATTTTCAAAAAAAATTAAATATAAAAAATAGTTCTTCGGGTCC
The DNA here is from genome assembly GCA_964397895.1 of uncultured Prochlorococcus sp. Lineage (GTDB taxonomy): Bacteria > Cyanobacteriota > Cyanobacteriia > PCC-6307 > Cyanobiaceae > Prochlorococcus_A. Next base: position 1,607 of record CAYNKY010000067.1, on the reverse strand, counting down.
AGTGACTAGTGCTGATATTAAATTAAATCAATTAATAATAAAAAATTTAAAACAAAATTATCCTCTTCAGAAATGGGGGATTGTTAGTGAGGAGAGCAATAAAAATCAAGTTAATCTGGAATTTCAAAATGATTGGATTTGGATTATAGATCCTCTTGATGGCACAAAGGATTTTATAAATAATACTGGAGAATATGCTGTACACATAGCATTAACATTCAAAAAAAGTGTTGTTTTGAGTAATGTATTAATCCCACAAAAGCATGAATCTTGGTTTTATGTAAAAGGTATTGGAACATGGGCGGAATCAAAAATAGAGAAGAATATTCCTTTAAAGAAAATTAACTCAAAACAATTAAAAGAAATGGTTGTCGTAACGAGTAGAAATCATATACCAAAAGAATTATCCGTAATTCTTAACAAATTAAATCCACTGAGGATAGTAGGTATGGGTAGTATTGGTTATAAAGCTATTTCAATTATCAAAGGGGAAGCAGATTTATATATTTCTTATGCCGAAAAAGGTAAATCATGCCCAAAAGATTGGGATATGGCAGCTCCTCAATCAATTATTAAAGGATGTAAGGGTTTTTTTACAAATGATAAGGGGTTTGATTTAAAATTTCTTAACGATAATGATTTCAGACAAGATGGAATCATTATTGCTTCAATGAGTAAAAATCATTTTGAAATTTGTAAAACAATAAGTGATTTATTTAAATCTTAATTTTATCTCAATTTAATGGAGCAACTGGAGTTGGCGTAGGTTCAGGATAAGAGAAACCATTGTTCTGGGAGACTCCTCTAAGAGTGAGGTTGATTCTACCTCTACTATCTATTTCTCTAACCCTAACTGTTACATCATCTCCTTGCCTTACTACATCTTCTACTCTCTCAACTCTCGCTTCAGAGAGTTGTGAGATATGAATCATGCCCTCTTTACCTGGAAGGATTTCAACGAAAGCACCTATCGGTATAATTCTTGTCACGACGCCTGAGAAAATCTCCCCTTCATGGACTTTTCGGGTTAAGCCTTCAATAATTTTTTGTGCTTCTTCGGCAGCAGCACCATCATGAGATGCGATCGTTACAATTCCTCCATCCTCTATATCTATTTTTGTGTTTGTTCTTTCTGTTATACCTTTAATAGTTCTTCCACCAGGGCCAATCACAGTTCCAATAAGTTCTGGGTCGATCCTGAAACTTAGTAATCTTGGGGCATGTGGAGATAATGATTCCTGAGGCTTATCAATAGCTTCCTGCATTTTTTCAAGGATATGCAGTCTTGCCGGGCGTGCTTTTTTAATTGCATCAGAAATTATAGAGACAGATAATCCTGTAATTTTCATATCCATTTGCAATGCAGTAATGCCTTTTTCGGTACCTGCAACTTTAAAGTCCATATCTCCAAGAAAATCCTCAATACCTTGTATGTCTGTAAGGATTCGGACTTCTTTACCTTCTTTAATCAAGCCCATAGCAGTTCCACTGACAGGAGCCTTTAAAGGGACACCAGCATCTAACAATGAAAGTGTACTTCCACAAACTGAAGCCATTGATGTAGATCCATTAGAACTAAGTACTTCACTTACAACACGAAGAACATA
>CAYNKY010000066.1:0-10259 GCA_964397895.1 uncultured Prochlorococcus sp. | reverse complement strand
ACTCAATATCGTTAAGATCTAATAAACTAATAAATATTATTATGATCCCTTTAGTATTAGAAGAATCAGGTGGAACAGAAAGGGTATTTGACATTTACTCCAGGTTGCTAAGAGAAAGAATAATCTTTCTCGGCGAGCCAGTTACTAGTGATACTGCTAATAGAATAGTTGCTCAACTACTTTTTTTAGAAGCAGAAGATCCTGATAAAGATATTTATATGTATATAAATTCTCCAGGAGGATCAGTTTATGATGGTTTAGGTATATTCGATACAATGCAACATGTAAAACCAGATATTCACACAGTTTGTGTTGGATTGGCTGCAAGTATGGGGGCATTTTTATTAGCCGCAGGAACTAGAGGTAAAAGAAGTAGTTTAAGACATTCGCGAATAATGATTCATCAACCTCTCGGTGGGGCGAGAGGTCAGGCCAGTGATATTAGAATACAAGCTGATGAAATTCTTTATTTGAAAGAAAGATTGAATACAGAGCTCTCAGAGAGAACAGGCCAAGATTTAGAAAAAGTTAAAGAGGATACCGATCGAGACTTTTACATGTCTCCTAAAGAAGCTGTTGATTATGGATTGATTGACCTTGTCTTAAACAAAAAACCTTCCTCTAACGGTTAAATTTAATTTAATTTAATAATTGAGGAGTTCTGTTTTTTTCAGGAATAGAAGTATATTCAGAGAGAATTTTAATAAATTCATCCGCATCAAGTGTTTCCTTTTCAACGAGAATTTCTACTAATTTATCCATAGCTTCTCTGTTATCATCAAGAATTTTAACAGTTTCTTTATAACAATCTTTAACCATTATTCTTACACTTTCATCAATCTGACGAGATATTGAATCTGAGACATCACTTCTAGTCATTAAATCTCTACCAACAAAAACTTCTTGATTACCTCCTTCTAGAGCTATAGGTCCTAAATTACTCATTCCAAATCTGGTTACCATTTGCCTAGCCATAGATGCAATTTGTTGAAAATCTCCTCCAGCTCCTGTTGTAATTTCTCCTTTTCCGAAGACTACATCTTCTGCTGCTCTACCCCCAAGTGCACCCATTATACGAGCCTTTAATTGTGCTTTACTAATCAAAGTCTGCTCATCATCAGGGGTAAACCAAGTAAGACCTTTAGCTTGTCCTCTAGGAATAACAGTTACTTTTTGAACAGGATCATGAGCTTTTACTAAAGAACCGATTATTGCGTGGCCAATTTCATGATAGGCTATTAGCCTTTTACTTCTTCCATCTGTTAAAGGAGATCCTTCCATTCCTGCAACAATCCTATCAACTGAATCATCAATTTCTAAAATAGAAATTGTATCTTTTCTTCTTCTTGCTGTTAATATTGCAGCTTCATTTAATAAATTAGCTAAATCGGCTCCTGTAAATCCTGGAGTTCTTCTAGCAATACTTTCCAAAGTTAAGGCAGGATCAAGTTTTTTATTTCTAGAATGAACTTCAAGAATAGATAATCTTCCTTTAATGTCAGGTGCGTCAACAGTCACTTGTCTATCAAATCTTCCAGGTCTCATCAATGCAGAATCAAGTACATCAGGTCTATTTGTAGCAGCTATTATTATTATCCCGCTATTACCCTCAAAACCATCCATTTCGGTTAATAACTGGTTGAGTGTTTGCTCTCTTTCATCATTACCACCTCCGATACCAGCTCCTCTTTGTCTACCAACAGCATCGATTTCATCAATGAAAATTAAACATGGACTATTTTCTTTTGCTCTTTTAAATAAATCTCTAACTCTACTTGCACCTACACCAACAAACATTTCTACGAATTCAGAACCTGAAAGGGAGAAAAAAGGCACACCAGCTTCACCAGCAATTGCCTTGGCTAAAAGTGTTTTACCAGTTCCAGGAGGACCAACTAATAACACTCCTTTTGGAATTCTTGCACCAACAGAAGTAAATTTCTCAGGTTTTTTTAAGAATGTTACTACTTCTTCGAGGTCTTGCTTAGCTTCATTAACACCTGCAACATCATCAAAAACTACTCCTGTATCTGCTTCCATTGCAAACCTAGCTTTTGTTTTACCAAACTGCATCGCTTGACCTGGTCCACCAGGCATTCCATTTGATCTTCTTGCAAGAAGTATTAATCCACCTATTAATAAAATTGGGAAAAACAAATTACCTAAGACACCAAGTGCTGGTGGAGCAGTTTTCACAGGATGCACATCAAAACTTATCCCTTCTGATTTCAAATTATTGATTAATTCAGGCGTAAGACCAGGTAAATCAACTCTGAGCCTTTGAACTTTATTATCTAAATCTGAATCAACTGTTTCTACAACTGCATTTCTTCCACCATCAAAAATGTCAACTGATGTAACTCTTCCTGCTTCTATGTAATCAAGAAATCTTCCATAACTCATACGGGCAACAGCAGTATTCTTAGGTGCAATCGTGGTCCCATTTGATTTTAGAGTGTCTACATTATTGTTTGACAATAGTTGCCAAGAAAGACCAATTACTAAAAATATTGGTAAAAGCCACAGTATTATAGTTTTTAGTTTTGGATTCATCGTTAGTAAATAACTTTATTATTATTTTATGATGAAACAAATCATTTCGTTGAATTTTTTTTATTTATGATTTATGGGATTATATTTAAGTTACTAATTTCTCAATAATTAAAGAAAATTTACACGTTACTAAACATTTATTATGAGTCTTGAAGTTAATCAAAAGGTTAAATTAAGTGCACCATTGCCTTATTTAAAAACTTCTGAAAATATGCCAATGCTCCGACCCCCAGATTTAGTTGCAATTGATGAGGTTGGTGAAATTATTTCTATTAAATCTCCAGATACTGTGGAAGTAAAGTTTAGAAGAGGTAAATTCCTTATCGATAAAGACAAACTAGAAAAAGTTATTAATTAGAATTTTGAAGCCACAAATCCTTCATTTTCTCACATAAAACTTTATTGCCGCTAACACTAAAAGTAGGTTTTGAAAGATACTTAGATGCAATATTCATTATCTCTACTGCAGTGATACTATCAATTTTGTTTAATAGATAATCATCATAAAATGGATCTATATTAAAGCCTAGAAGTCTGACTTTTCTACTAGATATATCTTCTAAAGTTTGATAATTATATGAGATAAATGCTTTTAACTTGATTTTTGCTAGAAATAAATCCTTTTTTCCCATAGTTTTATTAATTAAATCTCTCAAAAGTTTTTGTGTTAACTCAAATGCAAACAATGCTTTTTTGTTTGAAACAGAAAGATATATGCAAAAGGGTGCATCCAATTTATTAAATGGGAAATAAACTCCTGAATCATAAGTTAAACCATTCTTTTCTCTGAATAACTTAAATAAAAATGAGCTCATTCCAAAAGATAAGTGCGATTCAAGAAGTTTTAATGGTAAATAATCATTATGGTTATGAGAGCATGTTTTATTTCCAGTAATAATGGTTATCTGATTACTATTTTGAAAATGGCAGATAAATCTGCTTTTAAGATTCTCATGAAAATTTGGTTCCTGATTCTTTACTAAATTGCCCTTTATAGATTTAATGTTTATTGATTTATTTAGTTTATGGTTAGTTAATAAAAATTTTTCTCTAAATTTAAAGTTTTCATATTCATTTAAGATATCTTCATAAGAAATCTTTTCTACACATTTTATATTCCCATTTGGGTTATTTGAATAAGGATGATCTTTAAAAACAATATTTCTCCATTTCTCATATGTAATATTAAAAATATTTTCTTTTGATTTTCTCAAAATATTTAAATTATTTTTTTTGCAATATAGAAATTCCTTTTCATCAAGGTTTGGTTCTTGAGTTATTAACAATAAAATTGGAAAGACTTCTTTAAAATAAGGCTTGTAACTTTTAAGGCAAAATAATATTCCATCTTCGTAAGTTTCGTAATTTAACTCAGCTCCATATGAGTCTATATATTCAGATAATGAAAATTTATCATAACCTTTACATCCTCTAGTTAAAAGGGAACATAAAATATGATTTATTCCTTTCTTTGCTTTGTTATCAAGAGAACTTCCTCCATTAATCCAAATGTTCGCAATTTTTATGTCTTTATCCGAGTCAAAAAAATATAAATTCATTATTTTCTTTTAGCTATTAAAGTATATTTTTCTTTTGCAAGAAATTTTATCAAATTCTTAAAGTTATTAGAGTTACTCCAATATTCAAAGCTTCTTTCAAGTTCTTCATGAGGGTTTTGTCTTCCCCATAGTAGATGGTTACCAAAGTAACTTGTGAGTTGAGAAACCGTTTCTAGATTAAAAATATAACTACTTTTTACTATTCTGATTGCTTTTTTAAGATCGTTATTATTTATTTTTTCGCAATTAATTAAATTCTTAATAACATTATTAATTATTTTCTCTACTTCTAAAATATTTTCATTAAGACAAGAAGCTTCTATTAAAAATAAGCTTCCAAATTCACCGAGACTTACATCAGAATATACTGATTCAACTAGATAATTTTTTTCCTTTAATAGTTTTGTAAGAACACTACTCCTCCCATCAGTCAAAATTGATGCCAAGATTTCAAAACCTAGTATTAACCTTTGATTTTTTGAACTAGGTAATTGCCAACCCATATAAATTCTTGAAAATTCTATTTTTTCGAAAAGAACAATTTCTTTTGTGGAATTAATAGAAAAATCTTTTTTCCTTATTGTTTTTGGACTCAATGATTCATTTTTTGAAAAATAAATTTGTTGGTTTTTTAAAATCTCTAAATAATTTTTAGGTAAATCCCCTGCAATAGCAACACATATATTTGAACTTTTATAGAGTCTATTATGAAAATTTTCAATATCTTTAACAGATAATTTTTCTATATTTTCTTCTGAACCTAAAATAGATTTGCCGTAAAAATGGTTTAACCAAATTCGGCTTAAGAAGTAATTGAATACTCGTTCCTCAGGCTGATCTTTAAATTGAAGTATTTCCTCGGTGATTACACTTTTTTCGAGATTGAATTGCTCGTAATCAAATTTTGGAAGAAAAACTAAATTAAATAAAAGCGAGATAGCTTCTTTAAAATTCTTTTTTGGTATTTCAATATAGTAGTGCACATCATCATATCCTGTTGAAGCATTACTTAATCCTCCAAGAGTTTCAATTCTTAAATCAAATTCACCTTGAGATAGCAAATTATTCCCCTTAAAAATCATATGTTCAAGAAAATGAGCCAGTCCATCTTCCCTACATCTTTCAAAAGACTTACCAGCTTTCACCCATATATCGACTGAAATTAATTGAAAAGAATCATTCTCAATGAAAACAAATTTTGTTTTACTAGGATGTTTCCAGTATTTAACATTTCCAATATCCATTTAAAAAAAAATTCTCTAAAATCTATGTATAAGTATTTATACAATTGAAAGACACAGTTACAAAAACAAATTGCATAGATCCATTTATTTTGAAGTTAGTAAAAAATATTGGAAAAAAAAGATCTTTACTGGATAATCTTGAAGTCATTAAAACCAATCATGAATTTATAAATATTAGTGGGAAAGACAAAGGAAATGAATTTTATATTGAAAATGAGTTTCATAAAGCAAAAGGCTTTAGAAAACTACATGTTGAAATAGCAGAGTTTTCAAATAATCTAAAGATTCTTCATTGTGTCTTTTTTCCTGATCCATCCTTTAATATACCAATTTTTGGTCTTGATTTAGTTAAGACTCGTAATATCGTTTCTGCAGCAATAGTTGATTTATCACCGGTTTCACAAACAGCTATATATGACATTGAATCTCTAGTAAAAAATGTTAATAAAGATGGTTTTAGTATTATTAGGGATGTTCCAGATTGGGGTAATATTTTTTCCAATTATGTTCTTTTCGCTTCTCTTGTTAACCAAATTGAAGAGAATTGTTTTTATAATGTTGTAGATGAATATCTTTCTATACTAATTAATTACAGTAAAGAGATTAAACCTGATTTTGAAAAAGAGATTATTAGAGAAAGAGTCATTTTTCAAAGGAATTATTGCAAACAGCAAATGAAAAACGAAAAAACAAGTTCAGTTTTACTTAAATATTTCAATAAGAACTGGGTAGATACTTACATAAAAGAAGTTCTATTTGATTTCTAATGCTAATAACTAATTTCAAAAACTTTTTCTATTTTTTACTAGTATTTACTCCAATACTTATTAGTAATATTTCATGTACTAATAAAAGAGTTAATAATTTAAATGTTGAAGAAAAGCTTGATATCATTCCTGAAATTAAAGGTGTAGCTGCTTTGGGTCAACTTTCTCCCGCAGGTGAGATTAGAAAATTAGCCTCTCCAATGGGTCAATTTGGAAATTTCCCTAGAGTTTCTAAATTACTTGTTGAGGAAGGTGACTTCGTTGAGAAAGGAACTATTTTAGTTGTTTTTGAAAACAGGGAAAAACTAAAAGCTGATTTAGAGAAAAACGAGGGTTTACTGAAAACAAATGGACAAGAAATATTATTGAAAATTGATCAAATAGAAAGATATGAATTAGCTGTCAAGAAAAATGCATATTCAAAAGTATTACTTGCTCAAAAGAAAGATGAATTATTAAAGTTGCAAAAGGAAAAATTGATAAATCTTGCAGAAATTAATTCTTTAAATATAGATCTTTTTAATTCTCAACTCCGTAGTCCAATCAATGGATATATATTGTCTATTAATACCAGGCCTGGCGAAAGGTCAAATTCAGAAGGTGTTTTGGAGATCGGGGCAAGTCAAAAGATGGAAGCTTTGATTGAAGTATACGAGTCTGATATCGATAGAGTTTTTGTAAAGCAAAATGTTGAGTTAACTAGTGAGAACGGTGGATTTAAAGATTTACTTTATGGGAAAGTTATAAGAATAAATCCTCAAGTTCAGCAAAGAAAAGTATTGTCTACTGATCCCACTGGAGATGCTGATGCAAGAATAGTACAAGTCTTTGTTAAATTGGATCAAAAATCTATAGATAAAGTAAAAAGCTTTGCAGGTATGAAAGTAATTGCTCGGTTTATTCCTAAATGAATTTCTTTAAATTTAGAAAGATACCATTGGCATGGCTTCTTTTAAGTAGACAACCTCTTAGATTGCTAGTTGCTATTGCTGGTATAAGCTTTGCTGGAATTTTAATGTTTATGCAAATTGGTTTTCGAGACGGTCTTTTTGATACTAGTGTAACTATTCATAAACTCTTAGATGCAGATTTGGTTCTGATTAGTCCACGTTCAAAAAGTTCAATCAGTATGAGCGGTTTTCCAAAAAGAAGACTCTTTCAAGCGCTTGCCCAAAGTAAAGTAGAGAAAGTTGCACCTGTAAATTTAAATTATCTTCTTTGGAGGAATCCAGAAAATTTAAAAACAAGATCAATCTTAGCTTTAGGTTTTAATCCTGAAGATTCTCTTCTTCTTGATAAAGATTTCTCCAAGAAAGCAAGTCTTTTAAAGAACCCTGGAAGAGTCCTTTTTGATAGTTTATCAAGGCCAGAATTTGGACCAATTGAGGAATGGTTTAAAAGCGGGATTAAGGTTGAAACAGAAGTAGCTGGTAAAAGAGTTTTAGTTGAAGGTTTAGTTAGATTAGGACCCTCATTTGGTGCTGATGGAAATTTAATTACTAGTAGGGAAACTTATTTAAGGCTTTTCCCTGCGAATCCAAAAGGAAGTATTGAAATTGGTTTAGTAAAGCTAACTGATGAAGCGAATCCAATATTCGTTTCAAAAATACTTAATAATTCTCTGCCTAATGATGTTCGTGTTTTAACCAAAGAAGAATTTATAGAGTTTGAGAAAAATTATTGGAAAACCAGTACCGCTATAGGTTTTATTTTTAGTTTAGGGGCTTTTATGGGTTTCGTTGTTGGATGCGTGGTTGTTTATCAAATTCTTTATAGTGACGTAACCGATCATCTCCCTGAGTACGCAACTTTATTGGCAATGGGATATAGGTTAAAATCTTTATTTTTTGTTGTAGCTAGAGAAGGTTTCTTACTTGCTTTATTTGGGTATTTACCAGCATATTTTTCTGGTCAATTACTTTATGCGGTTATTAGAAATTCTACTAAACTTCCTATTATCATGGACTCTAATAAATCAATTACTATTTTCTTACTGATTCTTGTTATGTGTATGGGATCTGCTGCTATAGCTATGCGTAAATTAGTTGATGCTGATCCTGCTGAAATCTTTTAATTAATTATGGAAAGAATAAATCATTTAAAAAATAGTGTTGTTTATCAAAACACTGTATTGATTAATAATCTAAGTCATTTTTATGGTGTAGGAGAAAATAGGAAGAAAGTACTTGACGGGGTAAATATAAATATAAAAAAAAGTGAATTAGTTTTATTAAAAGGTCCATCAGGTTGTGGAAAGACAACACTATTAACATTAATAGGAGCTTTAAGAACTTGTCAGGAGGGAAGTCTAAAAGTTTTGAATATGGAATTAAATGGTGCTTCCAGAAGGGTTAGTCAGAAATTAAGGAGAAATATTGGTATGATTTTTCAAGGTCATAATTTATTAAGATGCTTGACAGCTGAGCAAAATGTACAAATGGGAGCCGATTTAATTACAGGTTTGACATATTTACAAAGAAGAGAAATTGCTAGAAAATGGTTGTCAGAAGTTGGATTAGAGGAACATCATAAAAAATTCCCTAGCGACTTATCTGGAGGTCAGAGGCAGAGAGTAGCAATTGCTAGAGCCTTATCTGCTAGTCCAAAATTATTACTTGCTGATGAACCAACATCTGCACTTGATAGTGTTACAGGAAGGGAAATTGTATCTCTTTTAAGAAAGTTAGCAAAAGATCAAAATTGCTCAGTTTTGATGGTAACTCATGATCCTAGGATTTCAGATATGGCCGATAGGATATTAAATATGGAAGATGGCAAGATATTTAGTGCCCACCGTGAGTTAAAATAAAAAAAATATTTTTATTTATGGCTAAGAGAAGAAATTTAAAAAAAGAGAAACAAGAACGTAACAGAGCATACGCTAGGAAGTTTAAGAAAAGAAAACTACGAGGCGAGGTTAGATCAGATGGTGGAAATAACGTATCAGGTACAATAAATAATGGAGGAGCTGCTGATTAAAATTGATGTAAATAAATTTTTATTATTCTCTAAGAGGGTTATGAATCGTTATGAATATAAGTATCGTTATCCCTACCTATAATAGAAAATCTATTTTAGAAAAGTGTTTATTAGCACTAGAAAATCAAAAGTTGAATACTAAGATATCTTCTTATGAAGTTGTTGTTATTGATGATGGTTCAACAGATGGAACAATCAATTGGATCAATGCGAATAGAGATATTCTTCCTCATGTTGTCCTTTATGAACAAAAGCATGGAGGACCAGCAATTGGAAGAAATCTTGGGGTAACAAAATCTAAAAATGAAGTAATAATTTTTATTGATAGTGACTTAGTCGTAGTTGATGATTTCTTAATAAGTCATGTTAATAAATTAACAGATTATTGGGAACGATTTAATAAAAAATGTTTTACATATGGATCTGTAATCAATACATCAAACTTCCAAAATCCACATTTAGAGAACCATAAACTTACAGATATTTCTTTTGCTTATTTTGCTACAGGTAATGTTGCGATATCAAAAGAGTTGCTTTTAAAAGTAGGATTATTTGATGACTCTTTTAGTTTGTATGGATGGGAAGACTTAGAACTTGGAGAAAGATTAAAAAAGATTGGAGTTAAATTAATAAAATGTCCAGAAGCTAAAGGATTTCATTGGCATCCACCCTTTAAATGTGAACAAATCCAGTCATTAATTAAAAAGGAGTCTGAAAGAGCAAAAATGGCTTTGTTGTTTTATCGAAAACATCCGAATCTTAGAGTTAGATTTATTATTCAATTAACTTTTTTACATAGGTCACTATGGGAGATATTATGCCTCGGAGGTTTAATTAATGTTAATACGATTATGCCCTTATTAAAGTTTTTAATTAAATATGATAAAAATTCCTTGGCATTAGAAATAGTTAAAATACCTCTTAATTTTATTTATGTGAGAGAACTGTATAAAAATATAAATAAATAATCTTTTAAACTGGGTTATCAATTTGCTAATATATTGAAAATATAATCTCACACATCTGGCAGTTTCGGGTTATTTAATTTAAATACCCGTCAGATGGAGGCTAACCCGAAACCTTTTTAAAAAATGGCTGTTGTAACTCTTTCCGAAATGATGGAAGCTGGTGCTCATTTTGGGCATCAAACTAGACGT
>CAYNKY010000065.1:0-10442 GCA_964397895.1 uncultured Prochlorococcus sp. | reverse complement strand
GCGTATTGAGAAGAATAGATAAAGAACAAATTGCGGGCATGCCTAATTCCGGGCTGATACAAGTTACAGATATAAAAATTGATACAAATCGTAGACAAGTTTTTAAAAGTGATGAACGCATAAGACTTACTGGGATGGAATTTAGTTTATTGGAATTGCTGGTCAGTAGATCTGGGGAGCCTTTTAGTAGGGGGGAAATATTAAAAGAGGTGTGGGGATATACTCCTGAAAGACATGTTGATACAAGAGTTGTTGATGTACATATTTCTAGACTTAGATCAAAACTAGAAGCTGATCCTGCGAATCCAGAATTAATTCTTACTGCAAGGGGTACAGGTTATCTTTTTCAAAGAATTGTTGATATTGCTCCTTTTGATGGAAATTAGATGGCTAAAGAAACTAATAGAAAAACTAATAAACCACGTGCCATTAGGAGACTAGTTATTTGGTATAAAAGAAATACAGCTGTAACATCAATTGTTGATACTGCTGCAAATTCAGCAGCAACAGCAAGTAATGTTGCAGGTAATGTAGCTGAGAATGTAGTCTCAAGTGCTGGTTCAGTAGTGAATACAGCAAGTAATGTAGCTGAGAATGTAGTCTCAAGTGCTGGTTCAGTAGTGAATACAGCAAGTAATGTTGCAGGTAATGTAGCTGAGAATGTAGTCTCAAGTGCTGGTTCAGTAGTGAATACAGCAACTAATGTTGTTTCTAGCGCAAGTTCTCTAGCTAAAAATACACTTCAGCCATTAGTCTTTGATCCTCTTAAAAGGCTTCAAAATAATGATGAAATGAACCGTTTAAATGATGATAATAGTGTTGAGAGAGTTTGGATAGCTGTTGATGGGATGGGGGGTGATCATGCTCCAGGGCCAATATTGGAGGGATGTTTAGATGCTATTTCTAGATTTCCTATAAATATTAAATTTGTAGGAAAAATTGATCAAATAAAAGTCGTAGCAAAGGAAATTGGATTATTTGAATTAATGAATAAAGAGATTCAGAATAAGCGCTTTGAACTAGTGACTAGTGGATCTCCTATTGGCATGAATGAGGAGGCTACCGCCGTAAGAAAAAAAAAGGATGCAAGTATCAATGTAGCGATGGATTTAGTCAAAAATAATCAAGCTAAAGCAGTTTATTCTGCTGGAAATTCAGGAGCATTGATGGCATCAGCGATTTTTAGGATTGGCCGCTTAAAGGGAATTGAGCGTCCTGCTATTGGTGCACTATTCCCAACTCGAGATCAAAGTAGACCTGTCTTAGTTCTTGATGTTGGAGCAAATACAGATTGTAAGCCCATATACCTTTATCAATTTGCATTGCTTGGAAATATTTATGCTAAGGATGTTTTACAGGTTAAAAGTCCAAAAATTGGATTATTGAATATTGGAGAAGAAGATTGTAAAGGTAATGAATTATCATTAAAAGCTTTTGAATTACTCTCTAAACAAAAGGTTTTAAATTTTTTAGGAAATTGTGAAGGTAGAGATGTATTAAGCGGAGAATTTGATGTAATTGTATGTGATGGTTTTACAGGAAATGTACTTCTCAAATTTTTAGAGTCTGTTGGTGGAGTTTTACTTGATATTTTAAAATCAGAATTACCTAGAGGACGTAGAGGAAAAGTTGGATCTGCTTTCTTAAAAAGTAATTTATTAAGAATAAAAAAAAGATTAGATCATGCTGAACATGGAGGTGCATTGTTACTTGGTGTAAATGGTATTTGTGTAATTGGACATGGTAGTAGTAAATCTTTATCTGTCGTAAGTGCACTCAGACTGGCACATTCAGCTGTTAATCATGAAGTTATGGATCATTTATCTCAACTTCAAAAACTTCCAGTTTTGAATTCATAAACATATTTCGTCTAATTTATGATTGACTTATATAAGGAATAGATAAATTTATTGGAAGCCTCTAATTTTGATCAGTTTGGAATAGTTTTTCAAGGATGTGGTAGTTATACACCTAAGCAAGTATTGAGTAATGAAAATCTAAGCGAAATAGTTGATACAAGTAATGATTGGATCAAAACAAGAACAGGAATTTCGGAGAGAAGAATTGCTCAAATTAATGAAGATGTGTCTGAAATGGGTTTTAAAGCTGCTTTAGCTGCAATTGAAATGGCATGCTGGTCTTTAGAATCAATTGATTTGATAATATTAGCTACTTCTACCCCTAATGATTTGTTTGGATCAGCTCCTAATATACAAGCTAAATTAGGTGCAAAAAATGCAGTAGCTTTTGACTTGACTGCTGCTTGTAGTGGTTTTTTATTTGCCTTAATTAATGCAGTTCAATATCTTCAAAATGGGAGTTATAAAAGAGCTATTGTCATTGGAGCTGATCAATTATCTAGCTATGTTGATTGGAAAGATAGGAGAAGTTGTATTTTATTTGGGGATGGTGCAGGTGCAATCGCTATTGAAGCATCTGATATAAATAATAATTTTTATGGTTTTAAAATGAAGACCGATGGCCAAAGAGGTAGTTTTTTAAATCTTTCAAATTCTAAAGAAGAGAAAACAATCTTAAATACAATAAAATTTAGAGAAGGAAATTTTTCAAATATTTCGATGAATGGTCAAGAGGTATATAAATTCGCCGTGCGAGAGGTTCCACTAATAATTAAGGAATTACTTGTAACTACAAATTTTTCCGCATGTGATATTGATTGGCTTTTGCTGCATCAAGCAAATCAAAGAATATTGGATGCTGTGGGCGAAAGATTACAAATTAAATCTAATAAAGTATTAAGTAATTTGAGTAAATATGGAAATACATCAGCAGCAACAATTCCTTTGGTTCTTGATGAGTCTGTACGAAATAAGAAAATTAAAAAAAATGATCTTATTGCAACTAGCGGTTTTGGTGCTGGTTTAAGTTGGAGTTCGGCCCTATTCAGATGGGGTTAAAATTTAATTTCAAAATTTCACTATGCAAATAGCTTGGGTATTTCCTGGACAGGGATCACAAAAAATTGGTATGGCTAAAGATGTTATTCATCTTAAAGATGCTATCAAAAAATTTGATGAAGCTTCAAAAATTTTTGATAGGGATTTATATGAAATTTGCGAGCATAAAGCAGAGGATAGCGATTATATCAATGACTTAAACAATACAAAAAATACGCAAATAGCTTTATTTTTGGTTGAATCAATTTTATTAGATAACTTAAAAGATAAAGGATATTATCCTAATTGCTTGGCTGGTCATAGTTTAGGAGAAATTACAGCTTTATATGCTGGAGAAGTTCTATCCTTTAAAGATTGTGTGGCTTTAATTAAAATAAGATCTGAGTTAATGTCAAAAGCTCCTAAGGGAAGTATGGCTGCACTTATCGGTTTTGATAGAGATCAATTAAATATTGCAATTAAAAGTTATAAAGATATCTTTATAGCAAATGATAATAGTTCTTCACAAGTTGTTCTTTCAGGGAAAAAAGAATCATTAAATGAATTATCAAATCAAATTTCTTGTAAAAGATTTATGCCTCTTAATGTTTCTGGAGCTTTTCATTCTGAGTTTATGAGTGCACCTTCAAAACAATTTTCTGATTACTTGGATAATATAAATTTCAATAAATCTATATTACCTATTATTAGTAATTCAAATCCGTCCTTTTCTACAAATCCAGTTGAGTTAAAAAATAGATTGAAGGATCAGATGTGTAATGGCGTTAGATGGCGCGAGACGATGGATTTAATGAACCAATCTGAATCCCTTCATATTGTTGAGATTGGGCCTTCGGCAGTTTTATCTGGTTTAGCAAAAAGGCACTTAAAAGATATAAAAATAACACAAGTTTCATCAAGCGAAAAAATTAATTATTAGTTAAATGAACAAGTCATTTTTAAATAATATAGTTTATAAATTTGTAAGTCTAATTATAGTATTTCCTGTGTTTAGATTATTATTTAGAGGAAGGCTAGTGGGGAAAAGAAATATTCCTGCTGTTGGTTCTTTTATTATTGTCTCTAATCACGGATCTCTTTTTGACCCACCTTTTTTAGGACATGCTCTTGGAGTCAAGATTTCATTTATGGCTAAGAGTGAGTTGTTTAATGTGCCTTTACTTTCACAAATCATCAGAGCATGTGGCGCATATCCAATTAGGAGAGGATTTGTTGATAAGAATGCAATCCTTACTGCTTCAAATAAATTATTAAATAATGAAATCATTGGAATATTTATAGATGGCACTCGTCAAAGAGATGGATTTGTTAATAAACCTAAAAGAGGAGCTGCTTTAATTGCATTGAAAACAAAAAAGCAATTATTACCAGTAGCTATAGTAAATTCGCATAAATTGATAAGATTTAAATTTCTAATTCCAATTTTCAGCAAAGTTATTATTAAAATTGGAAAACCGATAAATTATCCATTAAGTTCCTCTAAAGAAGATATTGAGAGAACTACGAATATACTACAAGATCAAATTAATTTATTAATTGGATAGGCTAATTTATTGGACTAATCGGATAAAGAGGTAATACATGCTCCCAAGAATTGAAAATTGCATTTTTATGATTTCTTTTTGAAAGTTCTAAAAGTTCTTTTAAGTCATTTTTTATATCATAATTTACATTAAATTGATTTTCTTTAGCCTGAAAATCTTTGAATAATTTTGGGCGAATTAATTCTTTTGCAATTATTTCAGGATTTTCTTTGAATTCATTTATAATCTCATATTTCCCTGCTAGATATCCCTTAAGTTTTAATTTTTTTGAAATCCAGAAAGCTTGATTTTTTAAAATTTTATTTTGTTTTGCTATTCTTTTTGCCATTATTTGAAAAGAACTATAGTTATCTAAAGAACATTTCATCTGTTGTGAAATTGCTCTTGCGCAGACAACTATTTGCCTTGAGGCATTAAAATTTGAAGGACCTATACTAATTGAAATTCTTGTTATTGAATTTAATTTTTGAGATAGAAAATTATTTAAATCTGAAACTAAATTATTAGATAAATCTTGTTCTAATCTTTTAATGAAAAATTCTTCTTGGAGACTGTCTAATTCTTTAAAGGCAAAACCAAAAAAATCATTAGTGCTATGCATGGCTAAAATGATATTTTTTTTTCTATATTTAGCTGTAATCATAAATTCTAAAAATTTATCATAACCATTTTATATAAATCTTATTTTATAGTTGATTCATGAAATTAATATCATTATAGAAAACTAAAATAAAAACAAGAGATATTAATTTTTGAATATATATATATTTATTAAAATTAATTTTTAGTATTTTTATAAGAATATGTATATGCTTATTGATAATTTTTAATATAAAAATTTGTATTTAATTAATAAGTAATTATTATAAATATTATGTACAATAATAAATTGATAAAAGAGCGATTTTATGAAGATAATGATAATTTAATTATTGATCAAATTGAGGAAAAGATAGTACTTTTACATCTAGATAGTATTTTTTCTGAGCTACCTTCAGGATCCATTATTGTTGGAGGTTTCATAAGAGACATAATTACAGGAAAAACAAATTCAGTTCCAGATATTGATATTGTTGTTCCTGATCATTCTTATACTATTGGAAAAAATTTAGCAGAAAAATATAGTGGAAAGTTTTTAGTTCTTGATAGTAATAGGAATATCGTGAGAATTATATTTAAAAAATTTATTATTGATATAGCTAATCAAACAGAAAATTCTTTAATTGATGATTTAAAAAGTAGAGATTTTACAATAAACGCTATAAGTTTTTCTTTGGATTCAAGATTGATTCTTGATCCTTCAAATGGAATCAATGACATAATGAATTCAATTTTAAAAAGCTATGATTTTCAAAATCTATTAAAAGATCCATTAAGGATTTTGAGATGTTTTAGATTTTCTGCGGAATTAAATTTCACTATTGATAAGAATCTTTTTGAATTTATTAACTTAAATAAAAATAAACTAAATAGTGTGGCTCCTGAAAGAATTAATTATGAATTAAAAAAAATAGTTAAAAGTAAAGAACCAATACAAGTACTTTTATCTTTTAATCAAAATAAGATATTTAATTGGGCTCAGTCATATGAAAATATTTCATCTTATTATTTAGAAGGATTAAATTTAGAAAACTTCAATAATTTTGAAATCGAGGAATTTATTTCAATTTTTTATCTGACAGAAATACTAAATGAGGAAGGTTTTGATAAATTTAAATTTAGTAATTCAGATACTAATAAAGTTAATTCTTTGAGAAAGTGGAGGAATAAATTACAAAATAAGCTCATAGATGATTTTACTGAGGTTGAGAGATTTGATTTACATAAAGAGTTAGAAAATATATTACCGGCCTTTATTTTATATTTACCTCCTAAGTTTCATAATATTTGGTTAAAAAGATGGCTAGATAAAAGTGATAAGTTATTTCATCCACAAAACTTTCTTAATGGAAATACTTTAAAAAAATTTATTCAAGTACAAGATGGTCCATTGCTTGGTAATATCCTTAACTACATTTCTAGAGAATTTGCTTTCGATAGAATTGAAAGTTTTGATGAGGCAATTTATAAAGCTGAGAAATGGTTTCAACAAAATGCGCCAAAATATGATTAAATAAACTAGTAAGTTTTGGTTTATTGATTTAGATCCAAATTATTTTTAAGTTTATGGGCATTCGTATTTACATTGGAAATTTACCAAAAGGTTTCAATCCAAAAGAATTTGACAGTATACTCAAATCTGTCATTGAAGGTGTAAGATTTAAACCTGTTTTAGATAAAGAGACTAAAGAATGTAGGGGTTTTGGATTTGCCACAGCGAGCAATGAAAAAGACGCTAATCTCATCATTGAAAAATTAAATGGATTCGAATTTCAAGGTTTAAAAATAAGAGTAGAGAAATCTGAGAAAAGAGATTCTTCCAATAAGAAAAATGCTAATAATCAAAAAATTAATAAAAGAAAGAATATTAAAAAGATAGTTCATAGCGATGCTCCTAATTTGCAATCTCCTGATCCTCGATGGGCAGGAGAATTATCAAAGTTGAAGGACTTATTGGCTAATCAAAAAACCCCTGCTTAATTATTTAAATCTAGAAATTATAAAAGAAATAGGTAATTCAAATCCTTTGATTATATTATTTACATAAGCCCTATTGTTGAAGACATCATAATCAAGTTTTTCTATTGAATCAAGAATTCTTCTGTAAAGTCTTAGCGATGTCCAAACTGGCCATCGTGCATCCGCTGATAACCATTTAATACCATCTTCTGAAGCTTGGAACCAATCTCTAGCTCTATTAAGTTGAAAAGCCATTAATTCTTTCCATTGCGTATTAATATTGCCTCTTAAAAGATCTTCCTCAGAATAGCCAAATTTTTTAATCTCATCTTGAGGTAAATATATCCTTCCTCTTTCACGATCCTCTCCTACGTCACGAAGAATATTTGTCAATTGGTTAGCGATTCCTAGTGCAATAGCAGCTTCTGAAATATCTGGTACTTCAATCCATGATGCATCAGCATAGAATGCGTCAATACCCATTACGGGTTGAGTCATCAGCCCCACAGTCCCAGCGACCCTGTAACAATAAAGCTTTAATTCTTCAAAATTTTTATATCTAAATTTAGTTAAATCCATCCTTTGGCCAGCAATCATATCTAAGTAAGGATCGATAGATTGAGGGAATTTATCAATGGTATCTGCTAAAACTGCATCTAGATCACTAGTTATTACCCCTTTGAAAATATTTTTCGTGGTTTCTTCCCATTTATTAAGGTTATCAGATAGTTCTGCTTCCGACTTGGCTAAAGCTTCTGGACTATCCATTAATTCATCTGTGCGCCTACACCAAACGTAAATTGCCCAAATAGCTTTCCTTTTTTCATGCGGTAATAAAAGGGTTCCCAAGTAGAATGTCTTTGCCCATTTTTGCGTTTCTTTTCTGCACTTTTCGTATGCTTCTTCAAGTGTATTGAGTGATTTATTCAAAATATTTTTTAACTAAATTAATCTTGATAACATTTTATATTTAAGAAGCTTTAACTTTTGACTCTTTTGAATATTCGTTATTAATTGTTTCAGCACATAATTTTCCACTTAACACAGCACCTTCCATTGAGGCAAGGTATTTTTGCATTGTATAGTCTCCAGCTAAAAAGAAATTATTGATTGGTGATCTTTGGCTGGGCCTGAGTTCTTGACAACCAGGGACAGCTTTATACACAGATTTTGGGGTTTTAACAACCTTGAATTTCCGCAATATAGTTTTATTCTCTCCCATGAAATGTGATGGAAATAATTTTTTTAATTCTTCCATCGTTGCATCTATTATTTCTTGGTCACTTTTTGTGATCCATTCTTTAGCTGGAGCAAATACTAGCTCAAGCATCGATCTGTTTGGATCTTCATATTCTTTACAAGTTATACTCATATCAGCGTATACGCTTAATAATGGTGATCTACTAAATAAGAGATGGTCAATATCAGTAAGTTTTTTATCAAACCATAAGTGAATGTTAATTACAGGAACTCCATTAAGGCCCTTAAGTTTAGAAAATGTGTTTAAACCTTTCCACTGATCTGGGATTAATAATTTAAAAACATCAACAGGCATTGCACTTACATAGGCGTCAGCAGTCAATTCTTTTTTATCTTTATTATCAATCGTAAAGCTGGATACTGTACTATCATCGTTGAGATTGATTGCACTGATTGGGCTATTCATGTGAACTTCACCACCCCTTTCAGTAATGTAGTCAACAATAGGCTGACACAATCTTTCTGGAGGAGCTCCATCAAGAAATGCCATTTTGGAACCATTCTTTTCCTGTAAAAATCTATTTAATGCTGTTAACAAAACGGTAGAAGAAATTTCATCTGGTCCTATAAAATTTAATGCTTTGCTCATTGCTATAAAAACTTCATCATTAACTCTCTCAGGAATATTATGTTCTTTTAGCCATTCAGTCCAAGACTTATTATCACATTTTTCCACATATGATTGACCTCGTAGCATAGCAGGAACTAAACCTAAACCAAATAATATCTTTTCATTCCATTTCAACATATCGTTGTTGCTCAAAATTGCCGAAACTCCATTTATTGGCGCTGGAATATCTGGAAAATCAAATCTACTGTAAGTTCCAGGCTCAGTTGGTTGATTAAAAATCATTGAATGGCTTTTCCATTGCAATCTGTCTTCGATGTCTAACTCTTTAAAAAGTTGAAGCATATTTGGATAAGCACCAAAAAAAATGTGTAAACCAGTTTCATACCAATCGCCATCTTTATCCTTCCATGCTGCGACTTTTCCACCAAGTACATTTCTAGCCTCCAGAACGATTGGAATGTGACCATGATCAACTAGATACTTCGCACATGAGAGACCTGCTAAACCAGCACCAGCAATTAAAACGCGCATCAATCAATAAAAAAATAAATTTACACTTACAATGAAGCTATTCTAAAGTTAAAACATTAAAGTTTCTTTTGTTGGATATTTTTCAATTATGGAAAAAATGCTCTTAAAATCAACTACACGGCATGTAAGAATTTTCACAGCTGATGTAATTAATAGTGAATTACGATTTGATCCAAATAAATTGACTATCGATGTTGATCCTGATAATGAATTTTTATGGAATGATGATGCCTTGCTAAAAATTAATGAAAAATTTCGTATCCTCGTTAAAGAGAGAAGTGGAAGAGATTTGGATGATTATGAACTTCGAAAAATAGGTTCAGAAATTGAAGGTTTAATAAAGCTCCTGCTGCAACAGGGCTTATTAAGCTATAACCCAGAATGTAGGGTAATGAATTATTCTATGGGTCTACCTAAGACTAAGGAGATATTGTGAGTAGATTTTCAAATAGAACACCAAATAATGGTAGAAGAGATTCTTATTATGGTGAGGGGTCCAGAGGAAGTAATTATGGCGCAAGGAATAGAAGATTACCTCCTGAGAAGAAAGAAGCATTGAATTTGAATACGGGAACAATAGCTGTTCTAGCTGGGGTGTTGATTTTAGGCGTAGGAATTGGTAGTGCTATAACTAGTACAACTGATGGTGGTCAAGGTAATATTGCTAGTCAGCAACAATTAGATATGGCAGTTCCAGATCCTGAGTTTTGTAGGCAATGGGGTGCAAGTGCTTTTGTAATTGATGTTGAGATGTATACCACCTTAAACCCATCAACTAGTTTCGTTACACAGCCAGCTTTACAGCCTGGATGTGTCATTCGCAGAGAGAATTGGACAGTTTTGCAGAAACAGGGAGCTATAAGCAATGAAGATGTTCGGGAGTGCAAACAGAGGATGAATACTTTTGCTTATATAGGATCTATAAGAGATAAGCCAATAGTAAAATGCGTTTATCAAACTGATGTGAAAGAAAATAAATTTATTATTAAGGGAGATGGTCAAGCAGAAGATGGAGGAGTAGGTATAAATAAAGAGGCTTCTCAGTTCTAGTATTAACTT